>JABDBQ010000015.1:1180-54646 GCA_013288555.1 Bacteroidota bacterium
TGGTATTCCTGAAAATACAAAACGGGCAGGGATGCATTGATTCACAATCTAAAAAAATAATGATTACCAATTATCCGGTAGCATCGTTTTTATCGCCAAATGTTTGTGTAGGAATTCCTTTGACTTTTAGTAATTTAACAACCGGCTCCGGACTAAGTTTCTTATGGAATTTCGGAGATACAACTTCAGGTAAATTGAATTATTCTACTTTACAGAACCCGAGTCATGTTTACAATACTCCAGGCATTTATAATGTAACGTTTTCTGTAACAAACCTGGGAGGCTGTGCTTCTTCAATAGCTCAGAACACAAATGTGACAGTGCAACCAATCGTAAGAAAATGGACTTATAAGGTAAGTAATCAAACAGTGACATTTATCCCGGGAGATACTACTATGAATACCTATGAATGGTTTTTTGGTACGGGTGACAGTATTTCAGCAAAAAACCCGGTTTATACGTATCAATCCAAAGGTAAATACGATGTGAAACTGGCAGAAACCAATGCCACAGGTTGTTCAGGTTCTTATTCAGATAGTATCACATTAACCGGGTTGGGCGTGGAAACGATTACAGGTCCTGAAAACAACCTGAATATTAGCATATTCCCAAATCCATTTGAAAGCAAAACGATTGTTAGTTATATACTTACCTGCAAAAGTATAGTTAATGTTTCGATATTTAATATTCAGGGCAAATTGGTGGCAGAGCTTAAAAATGGGACCTATGAAGCTGGAAAGTATCATGATGAATTTGACGCAGTGAAATACAATGCCACGGAGGGGGTCTATCTGGTAAAGATGACTGTGAACGGAGCGGTATTTACAGGCAGGATCATTCTAATCAAATAATGTGGTATATAGCCCTTGAACCTGGCAAGAATTGGCAACCTGAATAATCCCGGTTTTGAGGCTCGCAAAAATTGACGGCCGTATCCAATCCTGATAATACAACGCATTCTTTAACTTTTAAATAAATTTTCATTATGAGTCGGATTTACAAAATTCTTGAATATAAAAGACCAGAGCCGGGCTCTGATTCCATAATTAATAAACGTCATTCTGCCATTTTGGGTAGAGGTCGGTTATTTCACTTTTTTATGGTGATCGGGCTTTATTTTGCCTCGTCTCTTTTTTCATCTTCAAATGCATCAGCCTGCAGCACATCTTTTACCGGTGACACGATAGTCTGTTCAGGCATGAGTTTTAACTACATGGCAAAACTGGCCAGTGGGCACTATTACAAATGGGTAGTAAATGGCGGGAATATAGTTTTTGGTCAAGGGAAAGACAGTTTATGGGTGAACTGGCCATTACCCGGGACCGGATCGGTGGAACTTTTCGACAGCACCTCTACATGTGTTAGTACTATCACAAAAAAAATTCATATTGGCCTTTCCAATGTGGTTCTTAACGAGATGAATTATACAGTTTGGGGAGCAGCCTCAGTGCAACCACCCAACAAAAAATTCATTTTAACTTACGGGGATACCAACGTAAATGCTGCAGTCTGGTATAATTATCAGATAAGCCTGAATAAAAATTTTGATTTAAACTTCATTACAAACCAGAATGGACTAGCTGATGGTATCATGTTCGTTATGCAAAATTCTGGTTTGAAGTCATACAACAGTTCCGGGCGCGGAAGCGATCTGGGGTACTATAATGCAAGTTCAGGAATTATGGATCAATCAATTGGTATAGAACTTGATATATATAAATCGTCCGCTGCTTATGATGATAGTTCCGGCTCCCATCTTAATCTTGTAATGGATAAGTCTCCAACGCCAATACGGCCACAAGTAAATATTTCTCCTTCTCTAAGTAATGGAAATAACAGAAAACTAAGGATAACATGGGACCGGGATTCCAATCTACTCGAAGTTTATTTTGACGGAAATAAAGAATATTCATGGTCTAATGATATTGTGAAAAATGTATTTGGTGGCAACCCAAATGTATGGTTTGGTTTTACCGGGGCTTCAGGCGGAAGTACAGCACAACAAAAAGTTTTTGTTGATACACTTATATATAACCAGCCTATTATTACTTCTTCGAAAGACACTATTTGTTCCGGTGATTCGTCTACCCTTACCTCTGTCTCAAGTTTTGGCGTCGCTTATTCCTGGTCTACAGGCGCGAGTACAAAATCCATCAAAGTTGGGAAAACAGGGACTTATTCTGTAACCGTAACTGACAGTTCAAATTGTGTTTCAACGGCATCGCACAATATAGTTGTTATGTCAAAAATAACTGCATCATTCTCTGTCTCTAATTTTTGTTTAGGGAGCAATGTCTCTATTACTAACAACACGACCCCAACAACAGGTGTAACTTATAAATGGAAATTCGGCAACGGCGATAGTGCAACCGGAAATCCCCCAACTTATTCCTATAACAATATAGGAAATTATACTGTGAGTGTAAGCGCTACTAATGGCGGTTGTAAAAGCACAGCCTCAAATCTTGTTACAGTTTATACTCATCCGGGTGGGATGACGATTTCTAAAAGCTCGCCTTTTATGGGGCAGTTTAATGCAGGTGATTTGGTGACCTCCGACAACCTATGCCTTGGTGATACAAATACTTATCAGGTCACAGCGCCGATAGGATACTCCAATTCCAATTATGGTTCCAAATGGGTGATTGCAAGCAAAACTTTTAAAACTGCCGGAGGGACTATTAACACGGATACCATTTTTAAAAACCCAACCTCCACAAAAAATGCTTATTTCAAATTTTTCCCTTCCAGTAAGTTTGCAGATAGTGTGCTCATTTTAACCATGCATGTGCAATTATTACCCGGCGGCAATTGCGATACAGTCATTACACGGTACATACAGGCAAGGCCAAAAGCAGTGTCTAAATTTGCATTTGCCAATGCCTGCAAGGGCTTTCCGGTAGCTTTTAGTGATTCCAGCACCATTGCGAGTGGGGATGCCACCAGTAACTGGAACTGGAGTTTTGGGGATGGGAATACGTCAGCTTCGCAAAATCCGCAACATACTTATGCGAAACCTGGTACATACACCGTAACGCTTACCGCCACTTCAAATGCCAATTGCGGAATACCGATCACTCAAACTGTCACCCAATATCCGGAGCCTCTCGCTGGTTTTAATGCAGGACCAGTTTGTGATAATGTAAGTTCTCTTTTTAAAGATTCAAGTACCATTACCTCAGGTTCTATTGTGAGCCATGCTTGGGATTTTGGAAACGGTGCCGGCTCAATTCTTACAAGTCCATCTTATCTTTATTCAAAATCAGGACCATACCATGTAAAACTGGTTGTAACGTCATTTTATGGATGCAAAGATTCAATTACAAACCTGATACGGGTAGAACCGACTCCTATTGCGATATACAGTTACAAAAACGCCTGTGTAGGAACACCAATTTATTTTGTAAATAAGAGTACAGATTCTACAACTGGCACAAAGTATCTCTGGAACTTTGGAGACGCTGTTACGTCAGCTAATGCACAGCCCGCTCATGGTTATGCATCAAATGGGACATATAGTGCAATACTTACTGTTACATCAAAATATGGATGCATTGACAGTTCTGTTCTGAAAATCACCCCATATCCTGAAACGGTGCCAAATATTGTATATGCCGGGGCGTGCACAAAAAATGCAGTGGCATTCGGCGATTCTGATAATAATGATGTAGGAGCGACCTATTCCTGGAGATTTGGGGACGGGGATTCTACAGTGTCAATAGTTGACACAGTATCACATGTTTATAATGTTGATAGTTCGTATATGGTATTCCTGAAAATACAAAACGGGCAGGGATGCATTGATTCACAATCTAAAAAAATAATGATTACCAATTATCCGGTAGCATCGTTTTTATCGCCAAATGTTTGTGTAGGAATTCCTTTGACTTTTAGTAATTTAACAACCGGCTCCGGACTAAGTTTCTTATGGAATTTCGGAGATACAACTTCAGGTAAATTGAATTATTCTACTTTACAGAACCCGAGTCATGTTTACAATACTCCAGGCATTTATAATGTAACGTTTTCTGTAACAAACCTGGGAGGCTGTGCTTCTTCAATAGCTCAGAACACAAATGTGACAGTGCAACCAATCGTAAGAAAATGGACTTATAAGGTAAGTAATCAAACAGTGACATTTATCCCGGGAGATACTACTATGAATACCTATGAATGGTTTTTTGGTACGGGTGACAGTATTTCAGCAAAAAACCCGGTTTATACGTATCAATCCAAAGGGAAATACGATGTAAAACTGGCAGAGACCAATGCCACAGGTTGTTCAGGTTCTTATTCAGATAGTATCACACTAACCGGGTTGGGCGTGGAAACGGTTACAGGTCCTGAAAACAACCTGAATATTAGCATATTCCCAAATCCATTTGAAAGCAAAACCATAATCAGCTATACAATTCCCTGCATCAGTACGGTGAATGTTTCCGTTTATGATTTGCAAGGCAAATTGGTGGCTGAGCTTAAAAATGGGACCTATGAAGTCGGAAAATACCAGGATGAATTTGATGCCGTGAAATACAATGCCACAGATGGGGTTTATCTGGTAAAGATGACCGTGAACGGAGAGGTATTTACAGGCAGGATCGTTGAGATGAAATAAGAAAAAGAGCGAGATTTGTGCGGAGAGCGAAAGAAACAGTGGGTGGGTTCCGTACTTTCGCTCCCCACACTCTTGCCTTGGAGGCATTTATCCTGAATATAATACTCCGGTGGCGCAAATTTTACCGAGAGAGATTCGTGATTCCGGGCATTCTCAGTACAGGTGGACAGGCTATCTCCAACGGCTTTTTGGATTATACGCCTTTAGAGAAGGTCCGAAAACAGAAGCGCGAAATCTCATGCGCGAAGCCATTTCCAAATTTCCAAATCTATTTCTTTTTTGGCACGATATTTGTAAATATGACAACTATTTTGTCAAATACCAGAACCTATGCCAACCTCCTCCAAAATCCGTCCACAACACCTCGCAACCGTGCATGCGCTTGTGTTCACTTTAAACCCTGTAAACCAAAATGATAGCGCTCCCCAAACTGAAAAGGGTATGCCAAACGGTACAAATGTACACCCAAACGTGACACTTAACACCATCAATATCAGCATATAAGCTAACAAATCAAAAGAAAAAACACAAAAATGCACACCATAGTGAACAGACAAATGATAGAAAGAGAGGAAGAAATAAAAAAAATGCATGCTATCAGTGCATTTCACTTCACACCTCTTACTTCTCACTTCTTTCCTCTTACTTCTCACTTCTTACCCGCTATTTCTTCAATTCTATTATCTTCGCTTTAAAATTGAATCCCTTGAAAATACTGGTCGTAGCAGATGAACCCAGGCAATCAGAATTGCTGCATAAACTAAGAAAAGCGGATGCCGTTGACGCGCTCAATGAGGAGGAGTTTTTCGAATTCGATGATTTTGATAGTTACGATGCTATTTTTGACCTGAATTTCGAAAACCATATCGAAGCACTCGAAGAATATGCTGCCCTGCGAAATACATTGATCGTTGTTTCCGGGATCAAAACAGCTCTGTGTGAACTGGTATATCTGGAAGAATTTGATGAGGAGGTTAACCTGGTCGGGCTCTGTGACCTTCCCGGGCTGATCAATCGCGATAAAGCGGAAATAAGCCTTCTCAACGAAGGTGATTCCATCAAAGCCATAGCGTTCTTCAAATCACTTGACTGGCCATGCATCATCATCAAAGACCGGGTAGGCATGGTGACGCCAAGAATTATACTCATGATCATCAATGAAGCTAGCTATACGCTGCAGGAAGGGACAGCAAGCATTGACGATATTGATTCCAGCATGAAACTGGGTACCAATTATCCCTTCGGCCCGTTTGAATGGTGTGATAAAATAGGGGTTGAAAATGTGTACGAAACACTTGAAGCAATATATCACGATACCCATGATGAACGGTATAAGGTCTGTCCCTTACTGAAAACGAAGTATCTGAAAGGCGAAAACTGGTATTGAACACTTTATGTCTTTAGCCAAAAAAAAAGTAAAAATATTTTTGCTACCTTTGTGGCCTAAAAATCAAACATTATGGAAAATAGTAAAGGCAATCTGACAAATTCAACCCTCGTACCTTTAGACTTTTCAGAAAGTTCATTGTACGCACTTGACCATGCTGCAGCAATCGCAAGCGCACTGAACGAAAATAATAAAATAACACTGCTTCATATTATTGAAAGCGGAAGTTTTGCACCCGTAAAAGAAGTTGGACATATTACTTCCGACATCAATAGTCATGACGCACTGGCCATTGAAGGCGCTTTAAACCGGATGCATAAAATTGCAAATGACCATAATAAAGGCAATATAGAATATAGTTACATTGTGGCCTCCGGTAAAGCTTACCGCGAAATAGCAAGAATAGCTGAAGAAATTGAAGCAGATAATATAGTAATGGGAACGCATGGAGCCTCGGGCATCCAGGCATTTGCGGGTAGCAATGCTTCCAAGGTAATCCAGCTTGCGCCATGCCCGGTGGTGGTTATCAAAAACAAACCTATAAACACGCAGGGATTTAAAAATATCGTTCTGCCGCTTGATCTCACACAGGAAACCAGGCAAAAAGTAAATTTTGCAGTAAAACTGGCGCAACATTATGATTCTACTGTTCATTTGCTTAGCATGAGCGACTCTGATGAATTTCTCGCTACCAGGCTTGAAAATAACCTGAACCAGGTTGAAATGTATCTTACTGAAAGAGGCATAAAGACAACAGCTACAACCCTCGATGCATCTGGCGGAAACTTTGTTAAACAAACCCTTGTCTGGGCTGAAGGCAAAGGTGCTGATCTCATCATTATCATGTCTCAGCAGGATAAAGAACTTCGTGAATACATCTTTGGCGCTTATGCCCAGCAGATTGTAAATAAATCAAATATCCCGGTAATGACGGTTAATCCACGTCCTGAACTTGAAGGGATTATAGACAACACCATCGGCTCCGGAATTTACAGGCATTAGGAGACAAGAAGTTACAGAAAATCAGAGCTTCATAAACTTTTCCTGGAATGTAGTGGCAGCGTTTTTATATCTGATGATATATACGCCATTTGCAAAATTACTAACATCAATATTGATCAGATTTGATTCGATGTTTATATTGTCATAAAGCAATTTGCCACTCATATCATAGATTTCAACTGCAGCATTTGAAGATGTGCCTGGCTGGTGAATATTTATAGTAAGTACATCCTCGGCGGGATTGGGATAAATCCCAACCGGGGTACCGGGTAAAGAATCAAGCGGAAAAACATCATAAGATGCTATGAGCCATTGCTCAGGATCGGGTATAAGAGAATCTACTTTACCATTTATGGGTATTACAAAGTTTTGTGATGCACTTGTAAGGGTAAGATTGAAAATGGTATCCCTGCCACCTATACGAATATCAATCGGAACGGGAAGATAGAAAAAACGAACGTATGGATCTGTTTGAGTTTGACTAATCTTTATTTTTAATTGGTTGGATGTCTGACTCCAATATATATTATACATAGGGTAACCCTGGCCGTAAATCCATTCCTTGAAAAAGCTGTCAAGTTTAAGACCAGAAGCGGATTCAAAATGATGTTGAAGATCAATTGTATTGGCGAAGAAATATGCCAGATTCTTATCAGCGAGATAGTTACGGCAGCCATTAAAAAAAGCGGAATCACCCATAATAAATTCAAGCATTCGCAAAACATAACCTGCCTTACAATAAGTAAGGCCATAGCTGAAAATGCGGTCCACTGAAGTAGTATCATCAACATATATGCTTCCGGAAGTCTCCTGCAAGGCAATTCCAAGGTTAGAATTTTTCCATATTTGCCAGGCTTTTGCTCCAATGATATTTTTCTCTGCCAATCCTTCGCAGAATACTGCAAAGCCCTCGTTGAGCCATATATCTTTCCAGGATCCGCATGTAACTTTATCACCAAACCAATGATGTGCCATTTCATGAGAAATAAGAGAGAACTCCATATTCCTCACAAAACTCATCGTTTGATGTTCCATACCTCCACCATAATCAAACTCTGCCTGTCCGTATTTTTCAAGATCAAATGGATACCTGCCAAAAAATTTGACATATAATTCCATCGTGTTCTTCGCAAGTAATGAAGGATTATGGAATGTCGCAGAATCTTCAGGATATACATAATTTAAAATCAACAAACTATCGCCTGGATTTGGCCCGACGTGCGCGTAAAGATTGTACTGGGAATAATTGGTCACTGCAATACCCACCAAATAAGTTGCAATGGGATACCTGTGTTTCCAATGAAAAGTTACCGTAGTATCATGAATGATTGTACTAACCAATATACCGTTACTCGCCGCAAGATTTCCCACACGTGTTTTCACATAAATATCAATAGAATCAGCCTTATCTATAAGGCTTTGTTTGCATGGCCACCAGTCTTCAGCACCGTAAGGTTCAGACAAAGTCCATATATCCGGCACGTTATTATGATAATTCTGTACGATAGATTCCTGGGTATTATAAGGAATACCCTCATAGTATATTGTGACAGAATCTACTATTCCCATTGGGGGTGATTTCGGCAGGTTGACAAGCAATTCACTGGCAGCAGAATTTTTACTATTTGCTGTCTTTTTACCGTGGTAGATTACTGAGTCTACATTGAGGTCCGGATTCATATCAAACCCGATCTGGGTAAGAGTGGCAGCGGTGGGTTTATAATACATTGTCACCGAACCTTTAATATAAAAAGCCTTTGGATTTACTTCCCAGTAATTCCGGTAATACGTCACATCATAATCATATTCAGCTGTATTGTGCTCGGAAAAAGAAGCAAGCCTTTGCTGGTTTGCAGCCTCCCAATAAGCAAGATTACGATTGCTAAAGTCCTGTGCTTTGACCTCAGAGTATAAAAAAATTGTAATTAAGGCGACAAGATATATAAAATCCTTTTTCATGGCATCTGATACAAATATAGCAAATGGGTATCATCTTTCCATAAACGGTTATATCCTTCAATTGGTATAGATGGATAATACCATATCAACCGGTAAAAAAATTAACAAATAATTCTAACAATGATCATATCGTATTTAAAATTTTCAATCTACCTTTGCACTTATTAAGAATCATTCTTATTTAGGATATAATCTTAAATGAATCAAACATCGCCTATATCCATTGATTTTCAGTCCTTAAAAGAAAGGCTTTCGTCGCATGGACTAAAAGTAACCTCGCAACGGTTGATAATTTATCAGTGCCTGCTAATGTCTGATGATCATCCCTCTGCAGAAATTATTTTTGAGAAAATCAGGGTTGATCATCCCAGTATATCTATCGGAACTGTGTATAAGACTATGGAAACCCTTGTTGAAGCTGGGCTAGCTAAAAAAGTTAAAACTGCAGATGATCTGCTCCGTTTTGATGCCAAAACCGGACATCATAATCATATCTACTGTAGCAATACAGATCAGATCATGGACTTTGATGACCCTGAACTGCAATCCATTCTTGAAGATTATTTCTCTAAAAGAGAGTTTAAGAATTTCCTGGTAACAGATTTTCAGTTACTGGTAAACGGGGAAATTCTTGACAAAGGGAAAAGAATCAAATTGAAACAATCAAAATAATTAACCCATTGAGAATAAAGGGTCGAATTTTAAGCCAACAAATGTTATTAAGACTGGAAATTGAAGATATTTAAACTATAAATTTGATATTTAAAAATATGGAAAATAGTACACAGAACAAAGAAGAAAAGTGCCCCGTAACAGGCGCAACTGCAAAACAAAGCATCGCGGGCAGGGGTACCAGGAATACCGATTGGTGGCCAAATCAATTAAGGCTGAATATCCTGCGTCAACAATCAAACTTATCCAATCCCATGGATGAGTCATTTGACTATGCGTCTGAATTCAAGTCGCTTGATCTGAAAGCTGTGAAGAAAGATATTGGGGATGTCATGACCAATTCCCAGGATTGGTGGCCTGCCGACTACGGTCATTATGGGCCATTATTTATACGAATGGCATGGCATAGTGCGGGCACTTATCGTACTATTGATGGGCGCGGCGGCGGGGGTGCCGGTATGCAGCGTTTTGCGCCATTAAACAGCTGGCCTGACAACGTAAACCTGGATAAAGCACGTTTATTATTATGGCCTGTTAAAAAGAAATATGGAAGGAAATTATCATGGGGCGATCTTATGATCCTGGCCGGCAACTGTGCGCTGGAATCAATGGGCTTTAAGACTTTCGGATTTGGCGGCGGACGTGAAGATCTTTGGGAGCCACAGGAAGATGTGTACTGGGGTTCAGAGCGGGAATGGCTTGGAGACAAAAGATACACGGGCGACCGTGATCTTGAAAATCCACTGGGGGCTGTTCAAATGGGATTGATTTATGTGAATCCGCAAGGGCCTAATGGCAATCCCGATCCTATTGCTGCAGCGCGCGATATTCGGGAAACATTTGCCCGTATGGCCATGAATGATGAAGAAACAGTTGCCTTGATTGCCGGCGGACACACATTTGGTAAAACGCATGGTGCCGGTGATCCCGACAAATATGTGGGTCGAGAACCTGCTGCTGCCCCGATTGAAGAGCAAGGCCTGGGCTGGAAAAACACCATGGGAAGTGGAAATGGAGATAATACTATCAGCAGTGGTTTGGAAGGTGCATGGACAACTACACCAACCAAATGGAGCAATAACTTTTTTGATAATTTATTCGGATTCGAATGGGAATTAAGCAAGAGCCCTGCCGGTGCGCATCAATGGAAACCAAAGAACCATGCCGGTGAAGGCACTGTCCCTGATGCCCATGATCCATCTAAGAAACATGCGCCTACCATGTTAACGACTGACCTTTCATTAAGATTAGATCCCTCTTACGGACCTATTTCAAAACGTTTTCACGAAAACCCTGATCAGTTTGCAGATGCATTTGCGCGCGCCTGGTTTAAGCTAACCCATCGTGATATGGGCCCTCGTTCCCGTTACCTCGGGTCTGAAGTACCATCTGAAGAATTAATCTGGCAGGACCCTGTCCCTGCCGTTTCATATAAATTGATTGATGCCAATGATATAGCTGCCTTAAAAACCAATATACTGGCTTCCGGTCTTACTGTATCTGAATTAGCAGCTACCGCATGGGCTTCAGCATCTACATTCCGTGGCTCAGATAAGCGTGGAGGTGCCAATGGTGCACGTATTCGCCTGGCCCCTCAAAAATACTGGCAGGTAAACAACCCTGCTCAATTATCCAAAGTATTGGATAAACTTGAGGGAATCAGAACAACATTCAATGCGGCACAAACCAACGGTAAAGAAGTTTCTATAGCTGACCTTATCGTATTAGGCGGATCTGCAGCAATTGAAAAAGCAGCAAAAAATGCGGGTCATGATTTGAAGGTGCCTTTCAAACCAGGGCGTACTGATGCTACACAGGAACAAACGGATGTTGAATCCTTCGCCGTTCTTGAGCCAATGGCAGACGGTTTCCGTAACTACCTGAAAAACCATTCTTCTGTTTCAGCTGAAGAAATGTTGATAGATAAAGCACAATTACTGACACTTACTGCACCTGAGATGACGGTGCTTGTTGGCGGATTACGCGTGCTGAATACCAACTTTGACGGGTCTGATTATGGGGTCTTCACAAATCGCACTGAATCATTAACCAACGACTTTTTTGCGAATCTTATAGATTTTAATACCACCTGGAAAGCAAGCTCTTCTTCCCAAAATATATTTGAAGGAAGTGATCGTGCATCAGGCAAGGCCAAATGGAAAGGTACCCGGGTTGATCTCATTTTTGGATCTAATTCAGAGTTGCGGGCACTTGCCGAAGTCTATGCCTGCGAAGATGCCGAGGAAAAGTTCGTGAAAGATTTTATTGCCGCGTGGACGAAGGTTATGAATCTTGATCGCTTTGATATTTCCTGAACTCAGATCAGCATTTATCACTGCATTTAATTAAACCGGGATAACTTATTCGGGAGTCCATATTTTGATAATCCTGAACTGCAACCCCTTATTGAAGATTATTCTCCAAAAAGAAGTTTAAGAATTTCAGTAAAACAGATTACCTGTAGCAGGTAAAAGGGAAAATTCCTGACAATTGAAAAGCATTAAATTGAAACAATCTAAATAATTAATAATATGTCACTTGTAGGAAAAAAAGCGCCTCATTTTAAGGCAACTGCTGTTGTAAATGGCGGCGATTTTGAAGATAATTTTTCACTCAATCAATTCATTGGCAAAAAGTATGTGGTTTTCTTCTTTTACCCTCTCGATTTCACTTTTGTTTGTCCAACAGAATTATTGGCTTTCCAGGACAAACTAGAAGAATTTGAAAAAAGGGATTGCGCCGTTATTGGATGTTCCGTAGATTCAAAATTCAGCCATTGGGCATGGTTAAATACGCCAACTGATAAAGGAGGCATACAGGGTGTAACCTACCCTATTGTTGCTGATCTATCCAAAACCATTTCAGATAATTATGGTGTGCTCGCAGGCAGCTATGATTATAACGAAGAAGGTTTGATGGAATTCAACGGTGTACCACAGGCTTACAGAGGTTTATTTCTCATTGATAAAGAAGGTGTTGTCCGTCATGAGGTTGTGAATGATTTTCCGCTTGGCCGCAATATTGATGAGGCACTCCGTATGCTTGAAGCTTTGTCTCATTTTGAAGAAAATGGTGAAGTTTGTCCTGCCAACTGGGAAGAAGGTGATGATGCCATGTTGGAATCACAAGAAAGTGTGAGCGGGTATATGGCTAAACACTGGTAGAATTTTAAGAGTGAGAAGTGAGAGGTAATAAGTGAGAAGTAAAATTACTTCTAATATTGTTCACGCTTCGCGCACCTCTTACTTCTCACTTCTTACTCCTTTGCCTTTCATCTCTTATCCAGTTTCAGCACCTTATCCTTGTAGTCAATAACCGCATTAAAAGCTACGAGCAAATCACTACCAAAAACGCCCGCAATGGCAGGGATATCAATTTTTTTATAACTGCTGTTCACGTGGCTCAGGTCGATGATACCGGCCTCATAATCGGTCAGTTTAATTTTACCGATTTCCAGTTTTTTAATAACAGCGGCAAAATTCTTTACTGAATTCGTCCCAAGTCCGGTGGCATTATCCTCATTTTCTTCTAAATCAATCCCTTTGTGTATTGACTTAATCGTTTCCAGGTCAAAAACGGTTCTGGATGCCCCTGTATCAAGAAGCATAAACACTTTTGTGCCATTCACTTTCAATTCAAGAAACACATGAAAGCCATCTTCCTGGATTGGAATAATATATAGGGGGATATCGTTTGATTTTCGCATTTTTCAGGCGTTAAAAACCAGGCGTTAGGCGTTAATGGTTTGAAACGAAAAAGGCTGAAGCAGATTAACATGCTTCAGCCCATTTTCAAATTTTGAATCTTTTAATTTTTTAATTACTAGCAAGCATGGTATCCAAAACACCCATTACTTCTCTTACAGAAGTTGCAGAGGCGTTCAGCAATCCCATTTCAGCATCATTCAGCTTTAACTCAATGATTTGCTCTATACCTTTTCTGCCCAGTTTTACCGGCACGCCAAGATATATATCTTTTAATCCGTATTGACCATTAAGCCAGGCACATACTGGAAATATTCTTTTCTGATCCATTAATATCGCCTCAACCATCTGTGCGGCAGAAGCACCGGGAGCTAACCATGCAGATGTTCCAAGCAGGTTCACAAGTTCTCCTCCCCCGCTTTTGGTACGGTTTACAATGGCTGTAAGTTTTTCATCACTTATCATTTCGGTAACCGGTATTCCTGAAACCGTTGTGTATCTTGGCAGTGGTACCATTGTATCACCATGGCCGCCCATAAGTACCGCCTGGATGTCTCTTGGAGATACATTCAATTCTTCGGCAAGAAATGCGCGGTAACGGGCCGTATCAAGTACGCCTGCCATTCCGAATACCCTGCTGCTATCGATATTAGCCGTAAGATAAGCGCAATATGTCATGACATCAAGTGGATTGGATACCACGATAATGATGGCATTGGGTGAATGTTCAATAACTGATTTTGTTACCGAATCCACGATTTTTGCATTGGTAGAAATAAGATCATCGCGACTCATGCCCGGTTTCCTAGGTAAGCCGGAAGTAATAACAACTACATCAGAGTCTTTGGTTTTTGAATAATCTCCGGTGGTACCAATCACTCTGGTATCGAACATATTTACCGGGGCAGTCTGCCAGATATCCAGCGCCTTGCCTTCAGCGAAATTTTCTTTGATGTCAACCAATATTACCTGGTTGGCAATTCCTTTCTGTGCCAATACATCAGCACAGGTTGCGCCAACATTTCCGGCGCCAATTACACTTACTTTGTTCATTTCTTTGTACTTAAGATTTAGAGAAACATAAAACGGGTACAAAAGTAGCTACAAATCGGCAGGATTTTCAGCGACTAACAAAATAACTTCTGGTTTTTAAAAATAAGTTTCAATCACACCTATCGGTATGAAAAAATGATGTCAAGAATCATGGAAATCATATACCTAATAACTTTACCTATTATATTAAACACCTTTTTTGGAGAAAAGTTTAATCAAGGCATGTTAAATATTTGTACAAACTTTTTTACTGCATTTTATAACAATTAAACGTATGACATGTTAGTATAGGAATATATGACATTTGTCATTTTGTGTTTGTGCGGATTTCATAATTTTGTCTGATAAAATGAATTAATACTTTAATACTATGTATAAATATATCGGTCGTAATGAAGAAACGGAAACAGCTTTTGAAAAGATGTTTTCAACAGAGACAGATGCGTTGCAGTTTGGTTTAGACAAAATAGCTGTATATCCTGATTATGAAGTTATTTCATGGGAAAACGGGATTGACAAAACAGATATTGAACCAGAACTCGGCGCTGAATACGATGTAGAAGAAGAACTGGAAGAAATGGGCCTCGACGATGAAGGCCAGGAAGGCTTCGACTGGTCAGACGAAAGCGCTGAAAATGATTGAGGGGAATTATCATTCTTTCAGAACAGGCCACACATAAACCTTGTCATTGACAATTATTTTAATAAAATAGATACCTGGGGAAAGACCGAATTTATCAGCATAGAAAATATATGTGTTTGATCCGGAAAATTGCAACGCGTTTACAAGTGCCGTAATACGCTTACCAATGGCATCATATACGTCAATTTGTATCATCGAATTTTGACTTAAATTGATCTGGATATGCGTCGTTGTTTCGAAAGGATTCGGAAAAATATTGATGTTGAAAATATTGCATGGAATTGCAGTTATTTTTATGCTGTCATGATACGTACCACAGGCATTTTGAAGGCTGGCCCGATATATTCCCGGCTTAGAAACCGTAAAGGTTTTAGTTACTGTCGAATCATTCCAGGTCATAAGTCCGTGAATAGAATCCAGGTTTATTTTAAAGGGTACTGTTTCGCAGATGGTGGTATCATCCGGCAAAAATTTTTTTGCGGTATAGAAATGGTCATATTTAATTGTAAATGAATCCGTTTCCTGAAGGTTGTGATACTGGAAATGCACCCAGTATTTTCCAGCTTTTGAGATTGTTATTTGCTGGGTGGTATCTCCGGTTGACCATAAATGGCTTGAAGTCGGATTGCCTGAATTAAGGTTTATGGAACTACCCGCACATATAGTAGTATCGTGCACCCGGTGTACAAAAGGGCTATTAATGCAAATGGCCCTTTTAAAGACCTCATCATATCCATAGATGTCTGTTACAACCAGCCGAACCGTATCAGCGCCAAAAGGATAGATATGTGTAACAAATGCCCCCGTATCATGGTTCAGGGCTCCAGATCCAGCATCACCGAAGTTCCATTTGTATTTATACCCAGACCTGGCGTCATTATAAGACAGCCTGATTTGAAAAGCATTGTAGGCGTCTGTATCTATTGAAAATGAAGGCCAGAAACCGTGTCGGGTGAGAAACGGGGAGTAATCAAGATCATCTAAACCAAAGTGGGAAAACGTATTACTAAGTTCATAATTACAACCAAGGCCCATACTGTCTGACCTGTTTATTGAGCCAAAACCATTATTTCCCAAAACATATAATTTCATATCAGAACCCTCAAATAAATCTGCCACAACATCGGAAATATGCACCTTCGATTTATTGATGACAGATGGATTATCAGAACTGACGTCATACTGATTTAGGCCATAACTATCTACTGCAAAGTATAGTTTTTTGCTATCGGGAGATAAAGCTGCATGAGAAAAGCCTGATGTACCAATATTTTTGATTGAAAACGCTGCAAAATCTATGATATTTAAAAATTGACCCTTGCTGTTATCAAAGTCTATTGCAGCTATTGCCACTGTATCAGATGTCAATAATGTCGCTGTATAAAGTTTACTTTCATCCGGGCTAAACCGATATGTATTAATAGAATAGCTACTGTACATATGCAAAAATTGCGAGTTCGAGTATGGAGAAACAATTGCGTTTTTATGAAGGCCTGAGCTATCAACGGAATAAGCATAGAAATTATTTCCATCCATAAATGACAACCAATAGTCTTCTTTATTACGCTGTTTGGTGGCTGCGCAAAAATATTCATTTGCGGCAAAACTGCCATTCTGTGAAACAGTTTTTAACTTATTGTTATAGACACAATAATTCTTAGACTGGTTATTTGCATCGCCATTATTGAATTTATTGTAAATGATATAGTAATCATCATAATGCCCCGGATACGGGACAATCAATACGTATTCACCAAGATAATAAATATAAGTATTGTCAAACTTTAAAATGGATATGCCATTGGCATCATATATTTCTCCATTGTTGACATAAAATAATAGATTTCCAGAAGTATCAGATATAGAATATGCAACGCCAAACCCAAAATTGCCTTGTATCAATTCAGCGCCATTGCAGCCAAAGTGCATGAAGCTAATTTCTTCTTGGTTATTAAAATTATTCAATGCCAAATTTGCTCCTTCCATTTGCCCATATGAAGTATGGATTCCAAAAATGAAGACAAAGAAAAACTGGATTGGCAAATTTCTTTTCAAAATGGTTTTATTCAAGGTTTCAGCAATTAATTAATAAGACCTGTAAGGTTTTAAAACCTTACAGGTCTATAAAATATACGCTCTTTTATTGCCCGGTTATAATGAAAATCTTTTTATAGGAGATGCCGTCATGCAACAAAGTTACAATATAGCTGCCGGGTTTCCAGCCGCTTATCCCAATATTAACATTATTATCCCCCGAGGGAACGTTCATCGTTTTTTCATATAGTTGCCTGCCCAACATATCTGTAACGGTAATGGAATAGGCTTGTATTCCATCAGCATTGAAGGTAGCGTATACGGAATTCCCACCCGGAGCATTCATCAATTGAAGGTTTGTCACCTTATTCAAAGAATCAATAATGTATTGGTCGTTTGGTTTAATGACAATCGGCCCATAAGGTTGGGTGGAAATCTGCAATGCAAGTTCCTGATGTATTTCAGCACTAGTCTTGCTCCCGCTGTCAGCAGTACTAAAAGTATAACCGTTTCTGGGCGTAGATGAGCTGTCACCACCAGCGCAAAATGAGCAGGTTGAAGAGCAGATCAGTGTATCTTTGAGGCTATCGGTATAGAGATTGCTTGTCCAAACTCTGCACGTACCAATGGTTATGATTCCTTTGCAAAAAAAACCACCATTATAATGACTCGCAGCAGTACCCCATCCTACCCATCTTGGCGGAGTTGAAGGATCTACGGTTCCGGTAGGTGTAGCGATACTTGTGAAAAAAGATGTGGTATTGCAACTGAGCGGGCATTTAAACAAAGTGTCATTGATTAAACCACGCTGGGTGCATGAAGCTGTTGTGATAATATGGTCACTTTCTGCAAAAAGAATATCAGAATTTTTATAAGCCTTGATATCCGTATCGGATGTATTGGTATAATGAATGACCGAGCCGATGGTTGTTCTTGAATTCATCCTGGCCAGTATCCTGAAAGCATCAAAGCAATCGCAAACGGTATCTATTCCCTTTTCGGTTGTTGTTGCGTAAACAGGATGACACAACGCAGTATCAAAAGATGGGGCGCAAATGCTAAGTTCAGTGCCATGGCTGCCATGTATGCCTTGTCTGCCCATTTTTGACCCTGTTGTGCCAGGACCGCCGGGGCCGCCGGTAGCAATTACATTGCTCCCGGTAGCGTTATTTGTTGCATTGTATACGATCCAGACAAAGCCAGCATCTCCGCCTTTGCCACTACGACCACCATCGGCACCATTGCCCTGACATCCTTCTACGCCACCGCCTCCTGCAGGATATATGCTGGCACCTGAAATATACATATTCGCTCCGTTACCACCATCACCACCCTTACCAGCAGAATCAAGAGGAGAAGCGCTGGTTGCCTCCATGTTTGAATAATATGTATGACCAAATATATACCCATCGCCTTTCGCGCTGAAAACCTGGTTGTTTGATGTGTTGATATTTATGTTTGCAGCATGCACATACACAAAGCCGCCCCCACGTGCACCCATGCCACCTGCACCTCCGACAGCATCACCAATTGTCGGTGCACCTGCTCCGGTGGTTGGCGCAGATTGGCCTGCCACATGTGCACCACCACCTCCGCCGCCATATCCTCCGGCACCGGCGCCCTGTCCCCCATATCCGCCAGCGCTTGAATTACCTAAACTTATGTATTTTGTTGTCCAATTTGCTGATGGATATGTCGTACCAGGATAGCCGGCATGGGGACCCGATCCCCAATTTTGCGAGGCCCCATAGCCACCATTTCCACCATAATGCGTTCCACTGCAATTGCCGGCAACATTGTCGCCATAATCTATATACGGTATATTTAAATATACACTCCAGGGGAACGGCGTAAGAGAAGCGTTGCTTGCATTACCGCCTCCTGCCGCACCTCCTGATCCTGTGGTACCGATAATACTGGAAGCAGGTGCTCCAGTAGCGCCACCACCGTTAAATACGGCTGGCCAGCCACAGTAATCTGCGTTTACCTGACCATTATATCCACTTTGGATCAGTGTATCACTGCAATAAAACATGCATATCCCACCAGTACCTTCTACAGAATCCCACGGTGCACATGTAATATTATAATTGCCTGTCCAGTTCGTCAGATATACATTCGTCCATTCATGTATCAATACAATTTCAGTCAAGTGAGCAGATATAGTTGTAGAAATATTAGAAAACAATCTGTCAAGGGTAATTGTGGCAAGGTATGGATATGAAGGCGAATATGTTACGCTCTGGATTTTTGCCAAATCGTAGTTTCGAAAGCCAGGGGGCATGCCGAAATCAACGATAATTGCTTTGGTATTGTAGCCACCATTCATAGAAGGGTCCCATCTGGTTGAACCAGCCCCAACTACACTACCAACATCTATAGTGAGCACTGTATTAGAGCCGATATTCGTAATGGCAGTTACTCTGGCCCGACAGTCATCCGCAGGATAATTTACTGTTCCCCCCGTAGGCATTAAATAGTACATTATCATGGCCGGTACCAAAATTATCCCAGCTTTGGGCAAGCGTTTGTTTAGAAATAAACAGCAATCCGAAGATAGAAATTAGCATGAAAATAAAATGCTTGTATCTGGCTACTGGATCCGCAATGAAAAATTTTACCGATTCGGATTCACCAAAAACATGTTCCACGTTTCTGAAATCACGCTTCTGGTTGCCACTACATGGCTTTGTTGATGAGTTTGATTCTAATTGATTCATAAATTTGTTTTTAGATCAAATTATTTAAAATTGAAACCGTTTATGATCTCTTGTTTTAGGGGAGGTATAAGAGCCCTTTTGGTTCAAGTAATGCTTAATCTATATAATGCAATACATGTTTATGATATAAGCTTTGAATTTTACTAAGCAAAATAATCTACCACATCACTTTATATTAGCGATTTAAATAATTAATAATAAATGTATTATGCTTAGTTTTGGTTATAGAAACTGTTGGATTTGGATTTAGCTTTCCATTTATTTTGTTTGTGCCTCCTTTCGCTTTTAAAGCCTTTTTGCTTTCGAAATGTTATTATCATTTCCAAATGCAAATAGGTCCTTTCTTTTTAAATTAATATGTTTATATACTCAAAGCAGTTGTTTTCCTGCTGAATAACATTAATAAATTCGCAGTTAAAACCGGGTGAAGACTCGCCGGGGGATCAGGAGGTTTTTAGGGCGGATTTAATATCCTTTCACTTAATCGTAAGACAAAATAGATGAATCCAAATGATATAACCTAATATAAATCAATATATTTTCAATAATTTTCTTATTAAAAATTAGAAAGTTGCTTTTTGATAGTTATAATATAGGTATTGGTATCTATCGTTGGTATCCATTATCAGACAATCAAAAGTTAAAGTTTCCTCTATCACACCCATCTCTATGGAAGAGATGATAAGGCACGGGCAGAATCCGACAGTATTCAGACTGCTAATCCCAAACCAGATATCTCGCCTCATGCCCCAGCTTGAGATGACAAGAAAAAAACGGCACACCTTTTGCTACAATATTTTCGTCATAAAGACAATTGTTTTGTCATTTATAAGAAGGGATTCATATGTTTGCCTTAAACTAAAAAGTGAGAAGTAAGAAGCGAGAAATAAAAACAAACAAAACCAATCCATATGAAAACACTCACAGCACCAGCCGGAAACGCCCGACTCACAAGATCGAAAGTGAACAGGCTGATCATCAAGGAGTATATATTGCCTGAAGATGTATCGGGCCTGAGTGAGGCGCAGCGTAAAAAAATCAAAATGGCCCTGATGAAAAGGCTTGAAACCTGCGAACCCAGGGAAAAGACAGCGATCCTGGAAAAAATTGCCATGGTCAGCAATGATCATGAGATGAAAAGGGATGTATGGGAAATAAACCATTCCAAAGTAGTGAATGCCATTTCCGCACATCTAACAAAAAACGGGCGTTTGCCCAACCAGATGACACTGGCAGAAAAAACAGGGTTATCCCGCCAAAGCATTTCTGCACACCTGAAAGAATACCACACCCAGCCGGCATTTGCCGATCACCTGGAACAACTAAAACTTATGAAAATGACTATTTTGGAATGGATATTGTCTTGCGCCGTTTCAGGCGACCTCAAGGCTGCGAAAATGTTCATGGACAATATTGACAAAACAGAAAACAAGTCGCAATTAAAGTCTTCTCGTACCATAGGGCAGCAAAATAATTATATACAGGTAAATGGCGTGTTGATCAGCGAAGAAAAGCTGGGCCAACTCAGCCCCGAACAACTCCGCCAGATTGAGACTATTTTTAGCAATCAGCCTCATCCTGATTCCTTCTCCCAAGGGGAAGGTGAGCGGTAGTTTTAATAATTATTTTCTCACAAATAATTGATTATTAATATGTTAATTTCTAAAAATAGGTTATGGTTTACATCTTTGGCTGAATGTAAACCATGTCAGAACTTATGCAACTTATTATCAATGATTTAATTAAAAATAAAATTTTAAAAAATGAGAGAAAATGTAAACCCGGGTATAGCATTAAGGAAGTTCAGGCAATTTTTTAATAGCCCTCAAATCACTCATTCTCCAAAACTGACAATTGTCAAGTTATGATTTCATGAAATGCCTAATTTCGCACCATATTATCGAATAACCCCCAGTTATAGTACATGCAAAATTTTAATGATTCTTTTCTTAAAGCCTGCAGGATGGAACCTGCCGATCATATCCCCGTGTGGTTTATGCGACAGGCCGGGCGATATCAGCCTGAATATAGAGAAATTAGAAAAAAATACAGCTTATTAGATATATGTCGTGAACCGGATATCTGTACAGAAGTAACATTGCTGCCTGTGCGGCAATTGGGTGTAGATGCCGCCATTCTTTTCTCTGATATCACGCTTCCCCTGGAACCTATGGGCGTTGATTTTGATATTGTAGAAGGCATAGGTCCTGTAATACATAATCCAATCGTTCATGCAGATGATGTGAATAAATTTACGTTGTTTAATGCGGCAGAAAGCCTGCCGTACGTGGGCCAGACGATCAGGCAGCTTGTAAAAGAATTGAACGTGCCTCTTATTGGTTTTACCGGGGCGCCTTTTACTTTAGCCAGTTATATGATTGAAGGTGGTCCATCGAAAAGTTTCACGAAAACGAAATCCTTCATGTATTATCAGCCTGAAGCCTGGCACAAACTCATGGAAAAACTTGCAAAAGCCATGGCTGATTATCTCATTTACCAGGTATCATGCGGGGCAACTGCCATCCAGGTATTTGATTCTTGGGTAGGAAACCTGGGTATAGAAGATTATCGAGAATATGTATATCCGCATATGCAAACCATGTTTGGCGCTTTGCAGGGACTTAATGTTCCTCTCATCCATTTTGGTGTTGTGAGCGGACATTTACTCGAAATGATGAAGGATTGCGGCAGTACCGTCGTGGGACTGGACTGGCGGGTAAGGATTGATGAAAGCTGGAAGCTGCTGAATTATGAAGTAGCAGTACAGGGCAATCTCGACCCAGCAGCTATTTTGGCCCCATGGCCAATTTTGGAAAAGAAATGTGCCCATATACTGGAACAGGTTGACAGGCCGGGATTCATTTTCAACCTGGGCCATGGTATTATGCCACAGGCAGATGGAGATGTTTTGAAAAGGATTACTGATTTTGTTCATAACTGGAACTTAAAATAAGAATATCAGGTGAAAAAAGGCGTATTAATCATGGCTTACGGAAGTCCCGATAACACCGCGGATATAGAAGCCTATTACACGGATATCCGGCGGGGTAACGCTCCTAATCCGGCACAACTGGCAGAACTTACAGGAAGATATAATGCCATCGGCGGATCTCCCCTTTTACGGATTACCATGCAGCAGGCTATGAATCTTCAAAATGAACTTGGTGATGATTACCAGGTTTATTTGGGGATGCGCCATTGGAAACCATGGATCATAGATGCTGTAGAAAAAATGAAAAATGACAATATTGAGCTGGCTGTCGGCATTGTTATGGCCCCTCACTATTCCTCTATGAGCATCGAAAAATATATCGATAAAGTTGAAGAAGCTAAACAACAACTCGATTATAACCTGGATATAAATTTTGTAAAATCCTGGCATAATCAGCCACTATATATTGAGGCTCTGAATCAAAAAATATCCAAAGCACTTGAATTGTTTTCCGATTCAGAAAAAAAGGAACTGAAAGTAATATTTTCGGCACATTCATTGCCCGAAAGGATCATTGAAATGAAAGATCCATACAGAGACCAGCTTTTGGAAACAAGCCATCTGCTTGCCAGGGAAGCAGGTATAAATAACTGGACGTTTGCATTTCAGAGCGCAGGACGCACCAATGAAAAATGGCTTGGTCCTGATCTTTTGACTGTTATGGATACACTCCACGAAGAAGGAGTCAGATCGGTACTTGTTTGTGCCGTTGGGTTTATATCAGACCATCTTGAAGTCCTTTATGATATTGATATTGAGGCTCAGGATAAAGCAAAACAAATTGGTATGCACCTGGAAAGAACCCAATCTCTAAATGCCGATCCGTTACTTGCCAGACTTTTTGCAAAACTGGTACATGAAAAAATAGATGAAAAATAAGCCTGTTATAATTCTTGGAGCCGGCATTACCGGCCTTTCAGCTGCATGGTATCTTGAAAAAAATGGTTTTACAGATATTATTATTTTAGATGAAAGTCCCTTTGCCGGAGGAAAAATTTCTACCATACATGAAGATGGATTCCTGGTAGAAAAAGGACCCGATTCATTTGTAATAACCAAACCCTATGCTGTAGATTTGATCCATGACCTTGGGTTGGACGACCAGTTGATTTATCCAAAAACAAACAGGTTTTTTATTCTCAAAGACGGTAACCTTGTAAATCCCCCAAAGGGACTTAACATGATGGTCCCAACAGATTTACAGGCTTTTCTGGAATCAAAATTCTTCTCGTGGCATGCCAAACATAAGATATTACAGGAAAGTACGGCAAAACCCCGTTTTTCAAATGAAGATGAATCTTTTGCAGACTTTATTATACGTCGTTTTGGCAATGAAATGCTTGACTTGTATGCCGGTCCACTTTTTACAGGGATATACGCAACTCCCGCAAATGAACTAAGCATGAATGCCGCGTTTCCCCAATTCAGAAAAATGGCCCAACAGTATGGGAGTATAACAAGAGCTGTAAAAAAGCAACCCCAGCCTGCTCCCGCCGCATCCAGTCGCTCAAGTTTTGCAGGGTTGAAAAATGGCATGCAAACCCTTTCAGATGCTTTAATAAAACAATTAAAGCACACGAAAATAATCCTGGATTCTAAAGTAAATATGCTGGGAATGTCTCCGAATGAAAACAACACCAATAACTACCAAATAAAGACAGAAAGTGGAGTGACGTATAATACAGAAAATGTTATTGTAACCCTCCCATCAAACAAGGCAAAACTTATTCTGAATCAGATAGCCCCCGTAGCTTCCGATATCCTGGGTTCCTTCAGCACCTCATCAAGCAGGATCGTAACGCTGGCCTATAAAACTGACCATATCACAGAGCCATTGCTAGCAACCGGATATGTTTCAGCTGAAAGGGAAAAAAATCATGTCTCATCAGCTACATGGCTGAGTTCCAAATGGGATGGCCGAGCTCCTGAAGGACATATCCTATTGAGATGTTTTATGGGTAAAAACCCTGAAACATTGACATTTACTAACGATGAACTCATACATGCGGCACACAAGGAAATGAGCAAAATGCTGAGTCTTACTGATGAACCTGTTCACTACTGGGTTCAGCGCTGGGACGCAGCGTTGCCGCAGTATAAGGTAGGTCATATAGAAAAAGTTGAATCCCTTAAAAATGCTATTGATCCTTTTAAAGGATTGTTTGTCACTGGCTCTTATCTTAATGGTGTTGGCTTACCAGATTGCATAAACCAGGGATTACAAGCAGCTGATTTTGTAAGTAGTGATAGGTAATATGCAAGAGGAGTTAGTGAACTAAATGCTCAATCTTGCCATCAGTTTCTTGCAAAATTCCGATTTTTAGCCACTAAAAGACACATCGAATATAGTACCCTGCTGCCAACATTCCCGTCCCATTCATCATAGCCAGGGGCCACTTCGCAAAGATCAAAACCAATAATTTTTTTCCCCGAATCAGCTAGTTTTTCAAAAAGATAAATTACTTCTTCCAAATGAAAACCTCCCGCAACGGGTGTACCCGTATTCGGACACAGCCAGGGTTGTAACCCATCGATATCAAAACTGATGTATACGTTTTGAGGAAGTTGTGATATAATTGTATCGCAAATGCTATTCCAGTTTGATCCTTTATAGATAGAACTTTTAATTTCCGAATCCGTAAACATCACTATTCTACCTCCGGAATTTATTACTACATCATTTTCTCCCTCACTATAATCACGGATACCAACCTGAACCAGTTTGGTAATGTTCTTTATTTTCATAGCATTATACATTATGGATGCATGAGAATGTTCAAAGCATTCATAGGCATCCCGCAGGTCTGCATGAGCATCAATCTGTAGGATACCGTATTCCATTCTTTCCGCAAGTGCTTCCATATACCCCAGTGGCGTTGAATGATCCCCTCCCACCAGGCCAACAAATTTATCCTGGTCCAAAAAGCCTGAGGTTTTGTTTTTTACATATTCCTTCAACTGGTGTGTCATGGCATTAATATCATGCAGCATTTCCTTTTCCTGTGGAATAATTTCATCATTACCATAGTTATTGAGATAAAGGCTGGCGCGTGCCCTGCATATTGAATTAGCATCGATAATATGTTGCGGGATTTTATCCATTGCAAAACCTGATTTCCAACCGTTCTGATATAATTCGCTGTATAAATCGATCTGATGAGAGGCTTTTAAAATAGCCTCTGGACCCTTTGCGGTCCCTTCTCTGTATGAGACAGTCGCTTCCCATGGAACAGGAACCAATATGATCTGTGATTCTTCTACATCAAAAGGCAGTCCGAAAACGCCATCTTCTCTGAGGCCGTTTTCGTCCGGATTAAAATTCTTTATTTTTTCGCTAATTGTCATATATTTAATTTCCTGTTCCAAAGTTTGCCAGCAGATAAACCATTGATGCTAAAGTTGCTGCACCCATTTCCAGTTCACGGGGATTCACTTTTTCCAAAACATCATTCACATTATGATGTATATCGAAATAGCGTTGTGAATCGGGCGCCAGTTCCATCGTAATTGCTTTAATTTTCTTCATCTGGTATACATCAGCACCAGAGCCTCCTTTTTTCAAATCATAAACACCATAAGGTTCAAATAAAGGCTTCCAATCATTGATCTTATTAACAGCAACCTGATCGGTATCAATATTAAAACCTCTTGGCGAAAACCCGCCGGCGTCTGATTCCACGGCAGCAATATATTTATGAGATGCATCTTTTTGCGCTTCTTCAAAATATTTTGTACCACCCCTTAATCCGTTTTCCTCGTTCATAAATAAAACAATATGAACTGTGCGTTTCGGCTTGATGCCGAGCGTTTTAAACATCCGTAATATTTCCAGAGACTGAACAACTCCTGTTCCGTCATCGCTGGCGCCTTTTCCAAGATCCCAGGAATCAAGATGTCCGCCTACTGTAACTATTTCATTTGACAATTCAGATCCTTTAATCACACCAATTACATTATAAGATTTTTCATCAGGTAGTGTCTGGCAACTCATTTTAAGATAAAACCCGGTTTTGGAATCCTCCTTAATGAATTTGCTTAGAAGATCCGCCCCATTAGTACTTATAGCCGCCGCCGGAATTTTTTCAACATCATTCGCATAATGCATGCCACCCGTATGCGGATTATCATCGTGATTCAGGGTCATGGAACGGACGATGACAGCAACGGCCCCCAGTTTTGCAGCTTCAACAGCGCCACTGCCTCGCTGATCTACGGCACCACTGTAAGCCTCAAAAGCATTAATTAATGTCGGATCCATGGGGCGGTTAAAAAAAACAATTTTCCCTTCGACATTTTTCCGGCCTAGCTTTTTAAGTTCATCAAAACTATGAACCTCCACCACTTCAGCCTTGATTCCAAATTCTCCTGTACCAATAGAACCACCTAATGCACAGACAGGTACATGCTGAGCTCCGCCGGGTATTTTATCTGAAAGAATATCACCCTTCTCTTTATTTCCCCGAACCCAGTGTGGCACCATAACTTCCTGCATGATTACAGAATCAGCTCCCAATATTTCCATTTGTTGCTTTCCCCACTCCACGGCTTCTGCAGCCTGGGGAGAACCGGAAACCCGGGCACCTATTTTATTGGACAAATAATCCAGCATTTTATAGCTCTGTCCATTGCTTAATGATTCACTATATAAGCTTTTCATGATCGCTTTGGGATCATCTGATTGGGCAAATAATTGATTGGCAACGAATAGCCCGAAAACCACGGGCAAATAACAGTATTTTTTCATGGATGTGGTTTTTGAAGCAGTAAAGATAGGGCGAAATATCGAGTTGATTTTACCCTCAGCAACAAGTGACCAGTGACAGATTTTCAAATCGCCCTAAATGAACAAATTAAAATGGAATTAACTTATTGATAATTAATAAGAAATCCTAAATACCCCATTCGTCATAATAACATTATTACCGATGGATGTCCCGACAATTTCTGTCACCGTTCCATTAAATGTGCCGACAATAAGATTGTTTGAATTGGTACTAACGGATAAAGTACCGGTTGAGACAACATAATTTGCCCCTGGTACCACAAAAGCAAGGTTAAAACCTCTCCCCTGACCCAGATCATAAGTCCCGGGTTGTACTCCATCGGGCAAACCAATGGCTATAGCACTGTCACCTTTAGTTGCTCCGTCAATAACAATTGTAGACACTCCCGAATCTGTACTTATTGATCCACCGGTCGAATCTGTCTGCCATAACTTACCGGCTATGGTTGCTGACATTTTCCAGGTTTTAACAGTCACGAGGGGTGATGAATTATTATCCTTTTTAACACAAGCGTTTAGACTAATTATTCCAGGTAAAATGATAAAAAACAGTAGGGTATAATTTTTCAAATCGATCTTCAATTATTGGATTAATGAATTCTCACAGATATCAAAGATATCAAAAGACTGAAAAATCCCAATCAAAATGAAATTATTTTACATAAAAGCAAATAGCGTTACTGTTTTTCCATCTCATAACCCGAGAAATAAACGTGTCCATTTGGCAATATCTTAATAATTTCTCCACTTCTCCGATCCAAACCATCCATGGCAGCGTAAGTATCATCAAGTGCACTGAATGAAAAGATCGCTGTCTCTTTTGGACTGAATTTAACTTTCACCCAAATCTTATTTCCATGAATAATAATCTGCTGTGGCATACCCTGCTGGTTCCCTTCACATGAATTCAAAAGTTTATACTTTCCTGCCATTTTCTTCCAGGTATCGGGCAATTTCGGTGCACTATCTTTAATTGCAACATATTCGCTACTGCCATTTCCGGTATTTATTTCTTTTAAATATATTTTCCCATTTATTTTATCAAAACCCATGCCTAGCCCTTTGATCTTAAATGGATATAACAGTGCAATTTTAAGGGTTGCAGAATAGGTGCCGTTTTCCTGTTTTTTGAGTACAAACCGCTGGCTACCCTGTATCATAAGCAGTTTATGATCATTTATTCTCCTTATCTTTAACATAACATCCTCACCCGTCGCGTAGTCTCCCGTTATTTCGCGAGTGGTCAGCTGTGAAGCCAGGTCAATTGGTTTTAATTTGCTTCCGGCAGGATGCAGTTTGACCCCCTTTTTATATTTCATCCATGCTTTAAAGACATTGGCAAATCCGGCATTACAAAATGAATGTCCATTTTCAGAATTGGTCAGTAAGACCATCCCAAAATCCATTTTAGGGAAGACAAAATAAGCGGAATGAAATGTGTGCGTATCACCACCATGACCTACGGCATCCCCATATAGGCTATCTTCCTTAAATTCCATAGGTAGTATAAAGGTAGCGTACCCATATTTTATGTCGTTTGGAATAATTGTCTGAGCTGTGTGATCTGTCTGCATTTCTGTTATTGAAGCCTGTGAAATGATTGGCGTTGTCTCATAAAAACCTTTATTCTGAATGGCTTTCATAAAATTACCCATATCCGAGGCAGAACAAAAGATAGCACCGGCAGCAATATCACGCATATATGGCTCAGCGGTCTGATCCGTATCGTTCAGATATCCTTTCGAATACAAGGTATCATTTGGCCTGTCGAAAAAATCTGAGGATTTCATATCCATTTTTTGAAGGAAATTCTGACGGATGTAATCCATATATTTTACACCTGAAACACGCTCCACAATACATCCGAGGATATCGTATCCTGAATTTGAATAGCTCCATTTCCAGTTTGTTTTATTTACCAGTTCTTCCTGGTTAAGATCGCCGATAATACCGTTCATATCCTGCTCTTTGTCACAGGCATCGTTATTCATAAACCCATCTGTTAAACCCGAAGTATGCGAAAGCAGGTTTCTGATCTTCAAAATATCTCCGGTTTCTGAAACAGATTTAATTTTGAGTTCGGGGAGATAATAAGAAGCCGGTTTGTCGAGGTCAATTTTTCCTTCATCACGCAATTTCATTATGGCCATTGCTGTAAATGTCTTGGTAATAGACCCAATACAGAACACAGTTTTTTCAGTTGCCTTAATTTTCTTGCGATTATCGGCATAGCCATATCCCCTGGCATAAACCATTTTACCATGATCTATTATTGCTATTGATGCGCCCACGATGTGCTTTTTGGTCATTTGGGCATTTATCACTGAGTCTATCTTATGTGAAACACTGTCAGGTATTGTGTTAACCTGGCCAAAGCCTTTTGAAGCAACAAATAATAAAAGAAGGAAGAATAGCTTTTTCATTTTTTTTCAGATTTTTTGGGTTCAAATAATGATGCAAAGGAATAGTATCCCTGAAAGCTCGTAAATTATATTAGACGAAGAGGTCCAATTTTTCGACGACTTTTTAAAAATGACCTGAATTATCATTTCGTCGAAAAATAAGATGTTTTCGTCGAAGACATGGTTTCGACAAAATAAATTAGACTTTTCTTTGTATAGAAAATCAAGTGTATGCAAAAGCTTAAAAAAATTAGAGATCAACTTTTCAGGATATTCTGGAGCAGGCTGGGGCGCAACCTGATCTTCTGGATTTTTTTTATTGGCGAATGGCTCTATAATGTTCCGATTCCTAAGACGGATCATCCTGAAAGATATATCCTTTTCAGGACCATCATGTTTGGTTTAATGATCATCTATTCTTACACAAATAACCTGTTTCTTATACCTAAGTTACTTGTAAAAAAGAAATACTGGTTCTATTTCTTCTCAGTAATAATACTCACTTATGCCATCGCATTTGCCATTGACATTTCATTCGATACCATGATGTTAATGTTCCCGGGTATGAAGATTGAGGATGTCAGTTTTATTACAACAGACGTACCTCTTGGTTATACCTGGAAAGCGCTGAGTGAAGGCACCTTAAACTATTTTTATTTCATGGTGGAATGGATCGCCACATTTACCATGGCCTGGTATATGTCAGAATTCGCCAAACAGCAAAAATCAATTGAGCAAGCCCGGAAAAAGCAAATGGAAGCAGAACTCAACTTCCTGAAAAGCCAGATGAATCCCCATTTCTTATTTAATACTTTAAATAACTTATACGGTCTGGCGCTCAATAAGTCAGAGAATACCCCGGAAATTATCCTGAAACTATCTTCTATTCTCAGGTACCTCCTATATGATTCTGTGGCAGAAAAAGTGGACTTTGAAAAAGAAAAAGAAGTGATGGAAGCCTATATTTCACTTGAACTATTGCGCCTTAAACAAGTTGACCATCTTGAAATTGACATATCTTCTGACACGGGGAAACCCGTTCCCCCTCTATTATGGTTACCCATACTTGAAAATATTTTCAAACACGCCACAAGGGTTATTGCAAACAGTTATTATATCGAATACAAATACAAAGTCTCTGAAAATTCCATCCATATCTTCTCTAAAAACAACTATAAACAAGCTACAAATGATCTTTCTACAACCGGAAAAAATGGAGGAATCGGGTTGCAGAATCTTGAAAAAAGGTTAACCCTGCTCTACCCCAACAAATTCAGTTTAAAAAACTGGGGGGATGCAGATTATTATCATACTGAAATGAATATCAACCTGGTATAGCATGAAAAAAATAAGGACATTAATAGTTGATGATGAGCCTATTGCGCAACAGATACTTGAAACATACCTGTTAAAGAGCCCGGATTTTGAAATGATTGCCAAATGCGGGAATGCACTTGAAGCATTTAACATGATTAATAAAGAACCGATTGACCTGATGCTCCTGGATATCAATATGCCTGAAATAAGTGGGATGCATTTTTTAAAGAGCCTTAAAAATCCGCCATTGGTCATTTTTACAACCGCTTATTCAGAATTTGCCGCAGAAAGCTATGACCACAATGCCATAGATTATCTCCTGAAACCGATCTCTTTTGAAAGATTTACGAAAGCCCTGGATAAGGTTATTAAAAACCTTCAGGTTCCTGTTACGGACCAAAAAATGGACCCCAATTCTGACGATACCCTTTTTTTTAAATCAGAAGGCAAACTTGTACGGATTGATCTTGCCCAGCTATGGCTTGCAGAGGGTTTGAAAGATTATGTTGTTTTGAGAATTAATGATTCCAAAATAATAGTACACACCACCATGAAAAACCTGCAGGATTTGTTGGTGAATCATTCCCGGTTTATAAGGGTACACAAATCCTATATTATTAATATCCAGTATGTATCTGAATTGGATAGGAATACTATAAAGATTAAAAATCAGGAAATCCCAATTGGAAGTACCTATAGAGAAGACGTTGAGAAGATTTTGAGGGGATTGCGTGTTGGAAATTAATATTTAATTTCTTTTCTGACCAGCTCACTTTGAATTCAATTTATCATATAAAGCATTTACAACTTCATCAGTCCTCTCGTAATCATGTTCAATGGAGAGATTGTCATAAGTCAGCGTTTTTGCACGCTTATACAGATCTGAAAGTAAGGGTTTTGTTTTGATATAATAATCATCAAATTCTGTTTGTGAAATTTTTTGGTCGACAACCTTTTGTTTAATGGCATCCACAGATTTCCTGTACACAGACTGGTCATATTCCATTACGGGGTAATTCTTCAATAATTGAGAATAGTTTTTCTCAATTCCTTCAAATCTCAAAACGGATTCGCTGGTATCTCCATCATTAATCTGGGGCATTTTAGAATGGATCAGGTTAAGCTTTACAATCATACTGTCATCACGCAGTTTAAAGACATTCTCATCCAGGATCAACTGGTTGTCAATTCCAGTGATAAGTTGCTCAAGGCTATCTGCTTTCTGCACATTATTTGTGTTATCAAATGGCCTTCGGCAACCTGCACTCAAGATGATCACAAAACAAACCAATCCCGCAAAAATTGACAAACGCTGTATTCTCATTAAACCTGTTTTCATTTTCTCTCTTTCTTCATTCGCTCTCTCGAGGGGCTGCACCCCTCGCTGATATATTGTGCCCTTTCAGGGCTATCGCTCTCTGTACTACTCTCCCCTTTTTCGGTCCCTGAGCTTGTCTAAGGGTCGCTCTCCTTTCTCGCTCTTCGCTCTCATTCCCCCCATCCCTTCTCGTAGCCTTCATCTACAAAATCAGGATTTCGTGCGGCCGTAGTAGCCAATACATCACATCGTTCATTCTGAAAATGCCCGGCATGTCCTCGGACCCAATGCATTTTTATTTTATAATTAGGATAAAGCCTTAAGAATATGATCCACAGATCTTTATTTTTCTTTCCTTTAAACCCCGTTTTGTTCCAGTTGAAAACCCATCCCTTGGAGATGGCATCTACTACATATTTTGAGTCTGAAAATATTTCTACCGGTATTTCGGGGTTTTTAATTGCCTTAAGCCCCTCAATCACAGCCGTTAACTCCATTCTGTTATTTGTTGTTAACCTATATCCCGCTGATATTTCCTTTTCATGTTTTCCATAAACCAGGATCGCTCCAAAACCTCCAGGTCCTGGATTGCCTGTTGATGCGCCATCTGTGTATAATTGAATTGCTCCTGCCATTATTATTATTATTTCTAATCCATCAAACCGGTAACGCCTCCGGAGACAATAAATTTCATGGCTTCGGTTGCATTAATGTCAAGTATTGTAATCTGCGATTGATTGACGATCAATACCCTGCCCGACAAGGCATAAGAATAAGGACAATATACAGCTACTTTATCTTTGATTCCTAAGGATTCCAGGTCTTTCCTTGTTATAAAACCCATCATTTGTGTTCCGATAGTATCAGTGGTAATCAATACGGGTTCATTAAATTTCTTTTTTTCACCTACAAATGCGTCAATCAGATCTTTTAAAGATGAATATATTATTTTTACCAGTGGTGTACGTGTCAGAAGTTCATCGAGCCAGCCGAAAAGGGTTTTTCCAATAAAACCGCTGAATATAATTCCTATTAGCGTAATACCCACTAAAACCAAAACAAGTCCTAGTCCGGGAATGACTACCTGCGGAAAAACGGAATAGATAATCTGATCAACCCAGTTTATAGCTCCCACAATCATCAATACGGTAAGACCAACAGGAAGCAAAACGGCCACCCCTCTCAGGAAATAACCGATGATCCGTGATGCAAATGATTTTTTTGGATTCATGAGAAATAAAATTAAAAAATTGAAAGATTAAAAGATTTAAAAATTGGCCCATGATATTTTATCCATTTCCAAGTACATCTTTTCCAATATCCTTCCGGTAAGTCATGTTTTTAAAAGTTAAGAGCTTAATATTTTCGTAACTTCCTTCCAATGCGTCTTCCAAACTATCTGCCAAAGTAGTTACAGCCAGCACTCGTCCTCCCGAAGTTAAAACTTCATGATCAGCACCATTTTTAGTACCTGCATGAAACACGATGCTATTTTGAATCTGGTTCAATCCTTCTATTTTAAATCCAGTATTATAATCTCCCGGATATCCTTCAGATACGGCAATTACAGAGGCAGCAGATTCATGAGTAATTTTTATGGTCGTATCCTCAAGCGAACCATTTGCTACCTGGAGCAATTGAGGAACAATATCGGATATAATTCTCGGAAAAACGACCTGGGTTTCGGGGTCTCCTAACCTTGCATTGTACTCTATCACAAATGGATCGCCATTCACTTTGATCAATCCAAAAAATATAAATCCCTGGAAAATAATATTTTCATTTCGGAGTCCTGCAAGCGTGGGTTCAATGATGCGTTCTGTTACTTTTTTCATGAAAACAGAATCAGCAAAAGGAACCGGAGAAATAGACCCCATTCCTCCTGTATTAGGTCCGGTATCACCCTCTCCTATTCTTTTATAATCTTTGGCTTCGGGCAGGAGGATATATTTATTCCCATCTGTCAAAATGAAAACCGAAAGCTCAATTCCACTTAGAAATTGCTCCACCACGATCTTATCCCCCGCAGATCCAAACTTGTGATCGCCCCATATTTCATCAACAAACTGAATGGCTTCTTCCGCAGTTGTGCACACGGCAACACCTTTACCGGCTGCCAATCCGTCAGCCTTTATGACAACAGGTAGATTATGGTTATGAATATAATTATAAGCTTCTTCTTTTTCATTTATAGAAAAGGACCTGTATAAAGCGGTTGGAATGTTATGCCGCATCATAAAAGCCTTGGCAAAATCTTTACTGCTTTCAAGTTGCGCCGCTTTGGCGTTGGGGCCAAGAATTGGAATATTAGATATTTCAGAATCTTTCTTAAAATAATCAACGATACCGAGAGCCAATGGATCATCAGGTCCAACAATCACGAAATCAATATGTTCTGCCAGTACAGCTTCCTTTATTCCTTCAAAATCAAGTGCTTTTACGGGTATATTTTTGCCCAAAGCAAAGGTCCCTGCATTCCCGGGTGTAAAAAAAAGACTTTTGCAAAGCGGACTCTGTTTTACTTTCCAGGCAATGGCATGTTCCCTGCCTCCTGATCCGATAATAAGTATATTCATGATATGAATTAAAGCTACAAAATTACAGATAATAAGCAAAGAGCAATTCTGTCTTATTAAACACTTCTGAAGTTTGTGTCATTAATCTTTACATTCATCATTCTTTTACAAATTTTATTCTGTCTATTTCCTTTTCACCCAGGAGATTGAGAATATAAATGCCGGGATCAAGGTTTTCGATATTTATAATTGGGTTTGATTGTGAATATTGGGAAACTATCATCTGCTTTCCTGTTATGTCTGTAATCGTTATCAAATAAATTTTCTCCTCATTTCCAGTGAATTTCAAATTCAAATATGATTCTGCGGGATTTGGATAAATACTCATTATGTTTGACATGTTTTGATGATTTTGTATGGCGTTAATTACGCTTGTAGTATCTGTATTTACAATTTTACCTGTATATAAATCAACCCAGCTAAGCGCCTCGAGAGTGGTATCATCCCACGGAAATTCTCCATCACCTGACCACCCGGTAAAATACACTCCTCCAACAGAAGGTGTTAATGATATATTTCCGGGACTTGATGGTGATGTATCATCGAAGCCAATATTATCAAGCGTATCAATCCAGTTTTCATGCCCCAGTTGGTTAAAGGCTGCAATACATTTCCAAGCCTGCCCTGAGAATCCACCACTTTCGTAATTCTGATATGAAAGATAAATGATATTATCCGGCCCTACAACAATTTCGCAACTCTGAAAGTCAACTCCGTGAAAACTATAAAAGCTATCCCATGAGAGATAACGAAATTGAGCATCCCATATAGCCTTGCCACTTGAATCCGCTTTAACTAGAGCATAGTAAAAAAAAGTGCTGTCTAAGGACGGATTTTGATAAATATCTCTTTTACTGGCATATACAGGATAATATAGATTACCTCCTACGTCAGTTGCTATAATTGTATAGCTTGTATAAAAGTCTTTATAGAAAGAGGTTTTTTTTAACCATGAAATATTTCCTGATGGGTTTAATTTCACAAGATAGGTCCGATAATAAAAGCTATCAGGGCAAAGTTCATTGTCTATATAGCTGGTATCCGAAATTTGAATATCCTGATAAATAAAACCGGAAACATCTGAGGTTAGGCAAAGAAAATCAGTGAACATGTTGAAAGAGGTAAAAGGCTTTGCCCATTTTATATTCCCTTGTGAATCAAGGGTAGCAATAAACCCTGTATTATTCATGGGGCCTTTCGCCAATGTTACTCCTCCCAAATTTGCACTATTCCCTTTAAACATAGCACTGAAGCAAATGCCTTTATTTATCCATGGAGATAGTTCTTGTAAGATAATGGAGTTGCTGAATTCTTTTACCCATTTAATGTTGCCGGCAGTATCTATCCTTAATATAAAGGTCTGATTACTGTCAATTAAAATATTGCCTACCCGTAATGGCCCGCCCGTAAATCCGGCAATTGTGATATTATCGTTACCGTCCGATACAACCGATACAAAATTCAAATAGTTAAGTCCATAATTAGCATTATTATTTATGGTATTGAACAGTAATCCTCCAGATGAATTTAACGCCCACCTGAACTTTCCTTTGGAATTATAACTTACAAGACAACCGACCACTTTTTTTGATGAATCAATAATACTGTCATTTGGTGAAAGCTTGAGCCCATAATTGTAATTACATATGATATAAACATTGTTGTTTTTGTCTGTACAAATCTGCTTTCCCTCCAGGTTTTGAGTAGCATGAATCGTATTTTTCCATACTATTTTTTGCGCAAAAACAATTTGAAAGTTAACACAGATAAGTATATTGAGAGAAATACAGAATTTAAGTAATGAATTTTGCACAGATATGGATTTTCTATTAACAAATCTAGTGATTTTTAAATCAACGCTCATAGGTTTTAAATCCTATTCCGATGCTTAAATCGGGTCAAAACTTGATTTGTATTCCATCTGACACTTAACTGACAAAAAGGCTTTGTCAATTGATGCCTGACTATTCTCAGACCACTTATCCCTTACCACTTACCCCTTTCCCCTGATTTTCCGCCATTTTTTCCCTACTTTTGCCTTGGCAAAGTTATTGCAAGCCGCAATGACCACAACTTGTTTTTTGAATTTAATATTTTTAGATAGATATATATGTTTGAATTTCTGAATAAAATACTCGGCAATAAGTCAGGCAGGGACATGAAAACCCTTAATCCACGGGTTCCGGCCATTCTTGCCATATATGATGAGCTGCACACTTTAAGCAACGACGCATTGCGCGCCAGGTCAGCCGGATTCCGGAAATCTATTGCCGAAGCACTGCAAAGTATTGATGCTGAGAAAGAAAAAATACAGGAACAACTCGACAAAGAGCCTGATATGGATCCTGTTGAAAAAGACGCTTTATTTAAACAGCTGGATGACCTAAAGAAAAAAAGGAACGAAAGCCTTGAGAAAGAATTAGATGAGATTCTTCCTGAGGCTTTTGCGGTAATGAAAGAAACTGCCAAAAGGTTTACTGAAAACAAAGACATCCGTTCCACGGCCACAGCCCGCGACCGTGAATTGGCTGTAGACCAGGATTTTGTAGACATCGAAGGCGATGAAGCTGTTTATCATAATTCATGGGAAGCAGCAGGCATTACCATTACCTGGGACATGGTACATTTCGATGTACAGTTGATCGGGGGTATGGTATTGCACCAGGGTAAAATTGCGGAGATGGCTACTGGTGAAGGGAAAACGCTGGTTTCTACGCTGCCAGCCTATCTAAATGCTCTTGCCGGCCAAGGGGTTCATATCGTAACTGTGAATGATTTCCTTGCCCGTCGTGACTGCGAATGGATGGCGCCAATCTATGAATTCCTGGGTATCAGGGTTGATTGTATTGAATATTACGAGCCGAATTCTGAAGAAAGAAAGCAGGCATATCTTGCCGATATCACCTACGGAACCAATAATGAATTTGGTTTCGATTACCTGCGCGACAATATGGCACGTGAGCCGGAAGAAATTGTACAACGGGCACACCATTTTGCCATGGTCGATGAGGTTGACTCCGTTTTGATTGACGATGCACGTACGCCGCTTATTATTTCGGGGCCTACGCCTAAAGGAGATATTCACCAGTTTTTTGAAATGAAACCCTTTGTGGAGAAACTGGTAAATGCCCAAAAACAATATGTAAATAAAGCATTAGCTAAATGCAAGGAAATGCTTTCGAGAGTCGAAAAACTTTCAAAAGACGAAGAAAAAGAAGCCGGCACATTGCTTTTGCAATGTTTCAGAGGGCTTCCGAAAAATAAAGCGCTCATAAAATTCCTGAGTGAAACAGGCAATAGGGCTTTTCTCCAGAAATGGGAAAACTACTATATGCAGGAACAAAGCAAATATATGCCTGAAGCAGACAAGGAATTGTATTTTGTAATTGATGAAAAAAACAACAGCATTGAGCTTGCTGAAAAAGGAATTGAGCTGATCAGTTCCTCAGGTGAAGATCATGATTTCTTCATTATGCCAGATGTAGGAGGCAGAATCGCAGACATTGAAAAGATAGAAGCAACCCCACAAAAGAAACTGGAACTTAAGGATGAATTGATGCAGGATTTTGCAGTAAAATCAGAACGCATCCATACCGTAAACCAATTGTTAAAAGCTTATACCCTTTTTGAAATAGATGTGGAATACATTGTTTCAGAAGGGAAAATCAAGATCGTAGATGAGCAAACCGGCCGTATCCTTGATGGCAGAAGATATTCAGACGGACTTCATCAAGCCATTGAAGCTAAGGAAAATGTTACTATTGAAGCTGCAACACAGACTTATGCAACAGTTACCCTTCAGAACTATTTCAGGATGTATCACAAACTGTGTGGTATGACAGGTACAGCAGAAACGGAAGCCGCGGAACTCTGGAACATCTATAAACTGGACGTAGTAACAGTTCCAACCAATAAAGATATCATTCGTGAAGACAGGCAGGATCTCGTTTACAAAACCACACGTGAAAAATACAATGCGGTAATAACAGAGATTAATGACCTTATTACCAAAGGGCGCCCGGTTCTTGTAGGTACCACCTCAGTAGAAATTTCAGAATTGCTGAGCAGGATGTTACGTCAAAGAGGTATTAAACATAATGTACTCAACGCGAAACAGCACCAGAGAGAGGCTGAAATCGTTCAGGAGGCTGGACAGGCTGGAACAGTAACCATTGCAACCAACATGGCCGGTCGTGGTACGGATATCAAACTCGGACCTGGTGTAAAAGATGCCGGTGGACTTGCAATTGTAGGTACGGAACGTCACGAATCAAGACGTGTTGATAGGCAGTTGCGCGGTCGTGCAGGAAGGCAGGGAGACCCGGGAAGTTCACAGTTCTATGTTTCCCTCGAAGACAACCTGATGCGTTTGTTCGGATCGGACAGGATGGCAAAAGCAATGGATAGTTTTGGATACAAAGAAGGCGATGTGATCCAGCATTCCATGATCACCAAATCCATTGAAAGAGCACAGAAAAAAGTAGAGCAAAACAATTTCGGTATACGTAAAAGGCTGCTTGAGTTTGATGATGTCATGAATTCACAACGCGAAATCATTTACAAGCGCAGGAGGAATGCACTGTATGGTGAAAGACTCGAACTGGACATTGACCAGATGCTGGAAGACTTTGTAAGTGAACTTGTTTCCCAATATCATCCTGCAGGAGATTTCCAGAGTTTGGAACTTGATTTATTGAGATTTCTCGCAGCAGATTTACCCTTTGACGATAAGGAATTCATGAATGGGAAGGCAGAAGAGTTGTCTGATACCCTTTATGAGCATTTACTTGCTCACTATAAACGCAAATCAGCCTCTATTGCAGAAAGATCCATGCCTGTGATATCACAGATCTATAATGAACAAGGCAAAACTGTCGAAAATATTGTCGTTCCTTTTACCGATTCTGTACGACAGGCACATGTAGTTGTTCCATTGAAAAAAGCTTATGAAAGTGGTGGCAAAGAGCTGATTAAAGCTTACGAAAAAATTATTACACTTTCATTGATTGATGACGCATGGAAAGAACATTTAAGAGAATTGGATGAATTGCGTCAATCGGTTCAAAATGCATCATACGAACAGAAAGACCCGCTTTTGATTTATAAATTTGAATCATTCAAGCTCTTTGGAGACATGCTTTCCCGGATTTCCAAAGATGTATTGACGGCATTATTTAAAGGGCATATCGAAAATCAGGAACAGGAACCGCCACGCGAGTCAAGAAAAATGCCCAAACCTCAAAACCAGCCAAAATTAAGAACAAGTCGCGATGATATCTATAACGGCGGTGGTGATAATGGTAACGCAGTTTTAGCTGGCAATGAGCCAAAACCGGAACCTGTGAAAGTCGGAGAAAAAGTGGGTCGGAATGATCCATGCCCTTGCGGCAGTGGCAAAAAGTACAAAAACTGTCATGGCAAAGACGAGCAATAATATTGATGCCTAAAAAAACCTGGTATATATTATCTGTTTTGATCTGCCTGACTTTTGGAGTTCATGCACAAGATGAGGGCAAAGATGCATCCAATCAAAAAAAAGGGGTTGTTCGCATCATAGCTGATACCCAGTTGGTTCACGATATAAAACCATCTGTACCCGGTGATGATGGTCCACAGATGTCCGGATATCGGATCCAGGTATATGCTGGAACTGAAAGAGAAACAGCCCAGAAACTTAAAAATGAAATTGCCATTAATTATGGGGTTCGCACATATATGATATATGAATCCCCTTATTTTAAGATAAGGGTAGGTGATTTCAGGAGCAGAATGGAAGCCCAGCAGATGTTCCATACCCTAAAGCAGAAATATACAAGCATCTTACTCGTCCCGGGGCTTATTAATCTTCCTGAATTAAAGTAGCAGTTTTAGCATTTTCTTTTAATTTTCTAATTTGACTTTAGAATACTTTGCATTCTTTGCGAAAAAACTTTGCGTTCTTTGTAGCCAGAACAATAAAGCCGCGAAGACCCAAAGACTCAAAGAAAAGTAAATAAAAAGTAAACTTAGTGTCTTCGGGTCTTTGTGGCTAAAAAACAATATTTTGATACTAGAAAACATCATAAAACAAAAATCCGAGGCTTATTTCGAGGAAATCAAAGCAATCAGGAGGCATATCCATTCTCACCCCGAGTTATCTTTTGAAGAATTTAAAACCAGCGCCTATGTTGCTCAGAAACTGAGTGAATGGGGTATAAACCCAACTGTTATTGGCGGCACAGGAATCGTTGCATATATCGAAGGCAAAAACTCTGGTAAAAAAACAGTAATGCTCAGGGCAGACCTGGACGCATTGCCTATTCATGAGAAAGTAATATCAGAATACAGGTCATTAAACGAGGGTGTTATGCATGCCTGCGGTCATGATGTTCATACATCGAGCCTGCTGGGAGCGGCGAAAATTTTGAATGAACTTAAAGGTGATTTTGAAGGCACTGTCAAGCTTGTATTTCAACCCGGTGAGGAAAAGCTACCTGGTGGGGCAAGCATTCTTATCAAGGAAGGCGTATTAAATCCCAGGCCAGACGCCATTATTGGTCAGCACGTTATGCCTGAACTTGAAGTGGGCAAAGTCGGATTCAGACCCGGTTTGTACATGGCATCAACCGATGAAATATATATAACAGTTAAAGGCAAAGGTGGCCACGGCGCCATGCCACACCAAAATATTGACCCGGTATTGATCTCCGCACATCTTATCGTTGCGCTGCAACAAGTGGTAAGCCGCTGGGCAAAACCTTCAATACCAACCGTTTTATCATTTGGCAAAGTAGAGGCCGATGGCGCAACAAATGTGATTCCTGACGAAGTAAAAATTGAAGGCACCTTCCGCACCTTTGATGAGGAATGGCGCAGGTCAGCACATGAAAAAATGAAAACTCTTGCAAAAGGGCTTGTAGAAAGCATGGGTGGTACTGTGGAGTTTAATATCATGCCCGGATATCCCTTTCTGAAAAATGATGAGGACCTTACAAAACATCTCCAAAATGCTGCTATAAATTATCTTGGCAAAGAGAATGTTATCGACTTGGACCTCAGGACCACGGGAGAAGATTTTGCATTTTATACCCATTATGCATCCTGCTGCTTTTACAGACTGGGCGTAGGGAATTCTGAAAAAGGAATAAATGCCCCTGTCCATTCTCCATTTTTTGATATTGATGAAAACGCACTCAAAACAGGAATGGGTATGATGGCATGGCTTGCATTGAGCGAGTTGAGCATGGAATAATCTGTTGTTCTTTATTTTAATAATTTGGGTTCCGGGAAGTTATGACCGGCTGGCAATTAATGCCCTATAATCATTAAAACACGAATAAATAATTTTTTAATAAAATTTTATTTGCAGGAATAAAATTTTATTTTTAGAATTGTCTCCCAATTAATTAGAGTCTGGGAGACACCATGAAAAAACTGCTTTTTTACTTTAAAGGGCTATTTTTTGCCCTGTTTCTTGTCTTGGTTTCAGGTTCGTGTCTAAAAACGAATGTTGCCCCAAATAGCGCTACCAGCCCAATTCATTTTCATAATGGAACCAGTAACCTCGCTGTTACGTCTTCATTTGGTATTGCAGGCACTTTGGCTACGAAAGATGGAGGTTTCGTGGTTTACGGTTCCGCACAGTCCCTTACCTCAGGGGGAGGCTTTGGTGGCTCCGATATATTTCTCATGAGATTTGATAAGTCTGGAAATGAATCCTGGTTTAAAGACTATAATAACCAGGGTGTCATCTTCGGTATTTCTGAAGCTACCGATGGCGGTTTTGTCTTATTTACCGGGGGCAATTTCCAGATTGGTTCAGGTATATTTGGATATACAAATTATTTGCTAAAAACAGACGAAGGGGGAAAAGAGGTTTGGTTAAAGCCCGTATTGAACAATTTAGGTAATTTTAACATGACAGGCTTATGTGTAGGCAAAGATGGGGCAATCTATACGGTTGGTAACCAGAACGTGAATGGTATGTGGTCTAATTTTATTTATAAGGCCAACGGTAATGGAGATTCATTATGGTTAAGAACTATACAATTAAACGGAATAGCCCCAGGTGCTATGTACACTCCAGTATATTCGATGATATGCGATGTAGACGGATCCCTGGTCTGTTGCTTGTCTGCCGAGGTGAATTATGTAGCAGGTACCAGTTTTTACATGGCCCGTTTTGATAGTGCAGGAAATTCAAGGTCATATAGAAATGTATTTTCATTCCCTGCAGGCTATAGCCCGGGCCAGTTCCGCAGTCCTATGACCATTGATGCATCTGGCAACTACAACCTCAGCTTCAGTATGGTAAAAACGGTTAGCACTTCGCCGCCTGCCATAGCAAACCAATGTAATAATATAACCATTTATAAAAATTTTAATGTTCTTTCGTCACATGTTTTGGATACTGCAACAACAAGCAGCAATATTTTTTTTCTGAATGATAATGCGGGAAACATTTATGAACTTGTACAAGGGAAGCCATATATTAGCTATGGCCAGAACGAGGGGACATTCAGCTTTACTAAAAAGAACAGTCAGGGGGTGGTCGTTACTAATAAAACTTATCCCGGTACCCCTTGCGGACTTTATTTTAATTCCAATAACGACATCGTGGTGAGCGGTACTTCTTTGAATCCTTTATCCGATTTCAGCACAATATTTACCCTGGAACTTGATCAAAACGGCCAACCTGTAAAATAATAATAAATACCTGGAATAAATATGATCAAAGCTCTTGCGAAATACTTTTGGTTAAATAGTGCCATTCTTATTTTGATGGCACTTGGTTCAGGTTGCAATAAAGTCAGTGAGACGCCGACTCCTGGTCTTCCGATACGAGTCTATAATTTAGACCCAAATGCCACTTTCAATGGGATTACATCTGACAAAAACGGCAACATCTATACCATGGAGAACAAGTCTGATTCCGATTCGGTTTTGATCAGGAAAGTTAGCCCCAATGGAAACCCTGTTTGGCGAAAAGGGTTGGCTTATCCTCAAATGCATATCTCTGGTTTCATAATTCATGATATCGGCGATGGACTCCTTCTCATTATTGATACAGGTAGGTCGGGCCAGTACAGCAGCAGATTTATATTAGAGAGCAAAATGGACTATGATGGCAATGTTCTCTGGACAAAAACGTTGCCATTTTTCCAGGTTTCAAATATTTCTGTAGGACCTAACCAGGATTATATGTTATATGGATCCTGGCTTGATTTGAAATATAACTTCTTTTTACCTTATGCTGTCAAAAGTGATTTAAATGGTAAAGTAATCTGGCAAAAAGAATTTTCGCAGTTCCCCTGGGACGCACAATTTGATAATACCACTTCCTCAGGCTTTTTTACCAGGGATGATGGGTTTGCTTTTTATGGTAATAGCCCTAACCCATTTAATCATGTTCTTATAACCCGGGTAGACCCGGCTGGCAATGTGATGTGGAATGACACCGTAGGGCCAGCCGATTGCCAGGCTGCTTTTAGTTTCACGGGCAGTATCAGTGCCTGTACCAGCACCGGGGGGTGCGAAACTGCTGATGGCCACCTCGTATTTGGCATTGGTGCAAGCGCTAAGTTTGGCCAGGCTACTTATATGTTTGCTGCTGTTTGTGATAAAAATGGAAATGGTATGAGTGTAAAAAACCTGAACCTGCCTATTGAAAATAATGGAGGCGGCATTTCAGGTGCAAATTTTGGCATGACGCCTGATAACGGATTTTATATCGGTACAAACACAACAATAAAAGGTATTGTATCGAAAAACAACCTGATCATTGCCAAATATGACGCCGGTTTCAACTCTAAGTTTACTAAAACCTACGGAGGATATTATGACCTGAACTCAGGCACAGTGATTCCATACAATAATGGCGGATTCCTGATGGGGATGACTACCCCCGCCTTTGGGAAAGGGGCAAACGGGATTCAGATAACTTTTATGGTAGTGGATGAGAACGGTAATCAATGAATCAGGGGTTAGGAGTAAGTGATAAGTAGTGCAGGGAGAAATAAAAAGATAAAACAATGAAGCTGAATTTGTTATTGATTATAAGTTTATTAACGGCGATGGCAGGCGAGGCGCAGATCAATGACCATCTGGTAGCGTACTATCCATTCAATCATAATGGGCTTGACGCTACGGGTCATGGGTTTAATGGAAAAATTGAGCCCACTTATATAGCATATGCCGGGGTATATGACACGCTGTCAACTTGTATACCAGACAGGTTTGGCAAAGCAAACAGCGCGTATTTCTTTTATTCCCAAAATTCACCGGGATTCTCAGTAGATACGATAAACACCGCTCTTTTCTATTCCGCATGTTCCGTTTCTTTCTGGTTCAATGCTACTTCTACCGACAATAATTATGTACAGGTATTTAATCAAAATGGTACAAACCAGTGGCTGAACGCATATTTTGTCTGGGTTTCGCCAAATATATGGCAACTCTTTGCCCAATTCGGCGGGGCACCCCAGATTAGTTCTCAGCCTACCCGCTGGTTCACAGATGCACAATGGAACAATTTTATCCTTACATGTTCTTATAAAAGCAAGAACGCCACAGAATTTCTCATTACCACCAAGGCCTATTTTAATGGCACCTATGTAGCCGGCGACTCCATAGTCACCCCGAAATTCCTTGCTCCAACGACCGGGGACCTCCAGATGGCCGAGAATGGCTATGTTTGCCTTGATGATATCAGACTTTACAACAAAGTGCTTTCTCCCAGTGATATATCAACTCTAGCCAATGACAAACCCGGTGGCATTGCCGGCATAAGCCCCGTAACCAACAGTAATATATCCATTTATCCAAACCCTGCAAAAGATAAAATTTATATTTCAGAAGATGCGATGATCGGGATTTACAACATGAACGGACGACTCATAAAAAACGAAGACAATAAAAGAGAACTTGATGTTTCGGGATTGAAACCGGGAATATACCTATTGGCCATTCGAACCAAAGATGGGATAAATTATCAAAAGCAGGTTATTGAACCTTAGGCAATTCATTTTAAAAAAAGTTTTGTTTCTATATATAAATGTATAGTTTTGTCATTAGAAAGCAATTGGGGTAAATCTAAGAGTATTAAAAATTTGCATTATGATTAAAAAGTCTGCATTTTTTGCGTTTTTGTTCCTTTTGATGACAACGCCTGTATTTAAAATTTACGCCCAGGAAAATTGCGGTGGGGCTATTGTAAATGCCAAGGCACTATATGACCAGGGGAAATTGCGTGAGGCGATAGATGGATTAACACCCTGCCTGACGAATAGCCTCGACAGGACCAATCTGTGGAAAGGCTATGAAATCCTTGCTCTTTGCTATCTGACTCTAAATGATCCAGTAGATGCCCGCAAAGCCGGTGAAAATCTTATGGAACTGAACCCGCAATTTCTCCCAAGCCTCATCAAGGACCCTAAAGATTTTGTTGATCTTATTAATTCCATTACAGTTATTCCAAAATTTTCACTGGGCATTGCCGGTGGTGCAGGGATTAATAATACTTATGTAGATGTCACCCAGCAATATAATGTATCTAATTTCAGTAAAAATTACAAAAGTCAGATTGGGGAACAGTTCGGCGTAATTTGGGGATATAATATCTCCAGGAATTTCGAATTGGGAGTTGATTTATATTCATCGTCAAAAAACTATGGGATATCTTATCAGACAAACAATTTTAATGTGACTGATAACGAGCATCTTTCATATGTTGAAGTCCCTCTGTATGTTACGTACAGTTATGGCAAAGGACGACTAAGGCCATTTATTAAGCTAGGAGGATATGAAGATTTTCTTTTAAGTGCTACTTCTGATTTCAGCGCTAAGTACAATCCGGATAATACCAGTTATTCTGACAATAATGTAAACAGCAGTGACCGAAGGAATAAAACATCGACGGGATTAATGGGAGGCATTGGTTTCAGTTATAAGTTTAACCCCGGAGCGCATTTATTTGTTGAGTTCAGATACAATTATGGTATTTCTAATATTGTAAATGACGGCAACCGATATGCTGACCAAAACCTGATATTTAATTATTTTTACCTTGACGACGACATGAAAATCAGCAACGGCCTTTTTACAATAGGAATTGTAAAATATATTAATTATAAGGTAATCAGGGAATAAAAAGACGAATGGGGAAATTTATTTACATATCGATCGTTCCATTAATATTTGCCTTAAAGTTTAATGCATTCGGCCAGGGCAGTTGTGCAAATACGCTTTATGAAGCCAATAAGAGTTATGAGGCCGGCGATTTTGCAAAATCAGTAACTCAACTAACCCCATGCCTTAAGTCGGGCTTTAACAAAGACCAGAAGGTAGAAGGATACCGTCTTCTTACCCTTTCATACCTGGCACTTAATGATCCTGCTGATGCACGCAAAGCGACTGAGAATATGCTGGAGCAAAATCCATTATATAAAACAAGCCGTTTAAAAGACCCAAAGAATTTTATTGAACTTGTAAATTCTATCGCCGTTATTCCAAAATTCTCTCTTGGATTGGCTGGTGCTGCCGGCATTAATAATACCTATGTAAATGTTATACAGCAATATAATGTGTCAAATTTTACCAAAAAATATTTAAGTAAAATTGGCAATCAGTATGGCCTGGCACTTGAATATAATATTTCAGGCAAACTAGAAGTTGGGATAGACTTGAATACGGCATTTAAGAACTATTCTCTTAATTATTCAACCAATGATTTCAACATAACAGATAATGAACATCTGACTTTTCTTGAAGTTCCTCTTTATGTTACATATACTTATGGCAAAAGAAGAATCAGGCCATTCGTAAGACTAGGAGCATACGAAGATTTCCTTCTTAATGCAACTTCCGATTTTAGTGCTGCATATCAAGCTGATAAGACTAATTATACTGATAATGGTGTTAATAACAAAGATCGTAGGAACAGCACAGATTTCGGATTACTTGGATCAGTAGGCCTTAATTTGAAGCTGGATCCTGCATGGCAATTGTTTGTCGAGTTTAGATATACATACGGTCTTACAAATATTGTTAACGTTACAAACCGCCAGGCAGATCAGGATCTTGTTTCCAATTATTTTTATCAGGATGATGATCTAAAAATCAGCAATGGTCTTTTTACAATAGGGGTTATCCGTAACCTTAATTATAAGGTAATCAGACAAAAATGAAGCTAATTCGAGAAATTTTAAAACGACTTTGATGAAAAAAATTAACATACTCATTATACTTGCGGCCTTATTATTATCTCCAAAATTTTCGAATGGCCAGAGCAGTTGTGCAAATGCATTGTATGAAGCCAATAAAAGTTATGAAGCGGGCGATTTTGCAAAATCTGCGGCGAGGTTATTGCCTTGTCTTAAATCAGGATTTAATCATGATGAGAAATATGAGGGATACCGGCTTCTTGCCCTGGATTATATTTATCTTAACCAGCCGGAGAAAGCTGATACTGCCGTCAAAAATCTTCTTAAATATAAGCACAGTTACAAGTTATTTCCTCTATATCTTAACGACCCTGCCAGTCTTACCAAAATAATTAATACTTATGATGTTAACTCGGTGTTAAAAATTGGCGGAGTCATAGGCCCTAACTTTGCTAATTTAAATCTTACTTCAAATAAAGCAGTAACCAATTCGAGTGCATCCTATCAGCCTTTAACTGCATTTCAATTTGGTGTAGAGGGGGATTATGGAATAATTAAGGGACTTCATCTTACTGCCGGATTCTATTCCATGAGCTGTCAGTATCAGCATAATTTTGATAGTGTTGCAGGATGGAGACAGCAATATACAGAAAACCTGACCTACTGGCATATACCCATTTCAGCCAGGTATTATTTCCTGAATAATGAAGTTCTACTCCGCCCGTACATAGAAGCAGGAGCATCATTTGATTTTCTATCAACAGCTAACGCAAATATTGTAAATACCGATAACAGCACCGGAAACACCAATAATACTTCAATAAACCCAAAAAGCAGAAGAAATCCTGAAAACACAAGCATACTGTATGGTGCCGGCCTGACTTATCACGCAGGTGTTGGATGGATCACAGTGAATGTCAGATATTTATTGGGATTATCCCCAATTGTAAATGCTGCTAACAGATATAATGATGTTGATTTTATTTTCAATTACCAGTACGTTGATGATGATTTTAAAATCAATAACTGGCAGTTTACAGTAGGGTATTCATTTCCAATATTATATAAGGTTGAGAAAATTAAAAATTAAAAATTCTTAAAATTCATCCTCGTCCATATCTTTATTGCTCATGGTAAACATGCCACTGAGCAGGTCTTTAAATTCTACCCCTCTTTCCAACCTGGCTTTACTCAGCATGGAGAATTCCGCAAGGCCATGTAAGGCAAATTCCATCAGGAACAACTTTTCATCTGCCCCGGCATCTTTATGATATTTTGTAACAAGAGCTCCAAGGCCCGGAATTTCATCAAGTCTTTTTCTGTATTCCGTATCTGAAATATCATTCATCAGGTCAAGTTTATTTCCCTGTCCAAACCAGTGTGTTATATCGGTATATGGGCTATGACTTTTTGCTTTTTTGCTGGTTTCAGGATTGGGAAAATAATCCACAAATAATGTCCTTATCGCTTTTCCAATAAGAATTTGAGCCACATTGGCCGGGCCTTCCTGTTCTCCTTCGTATACAAGCTCTATTTTACCTGTTATGGATGGTACTACTCCCCAGAAATCTCCGAGCCTGACAGATGTTTTTTTCTCACTATTCATTAAAGCACGTCTTTCTGCAGCGCTGATCAGGTTTTCATAGGCAGAAATGGTAAGCCTCGCTGAAACACCACTTTTTGAATCAACGTACTCACTACCACGCGCTTCAAAAGCAATCTGCTCAATCAGGTCTTCAGCAAGCGGCTGCATTTTTACTGTACGTAATTGTTCGGCAATCAGGTTTGCTTCCTGTTTTGTTATCTCTTTGGAATGAAGAATTGATTTAGGATAATGCGTCAATATCTGGCTTTGAATCCGATCTTTTAATGGCGTAACAATACTCCCACGGTTGGTATAATCTTCAGGGTTGGCAGTAAATACAAATTGAATATCCAAAGGTAGCCTCAGTTTAAATCCACGAATCTGTATATCACCTTCTTGCAGAATATTGAAAAGAGCAACCTGTATTCTGGCCTGAAGATCAGGAAGTTCATTAATAACAAAAATACCCCGATGTGAACGGGGTACCAAGCCGAAATGTATGACACGTTCATCTGAATAGGGCAGCTTTAAATTTGCCGCTTTAATCGGGTCAGCATCTCCAATAAGATCAGCAATGCTTACATCAGGTGTTGCAAGTTTTTCAGTGTATCTTTCGCTCCGGTGCATCCAGGTAACAGGAGTATCATCACCTTGTTCTGCTATCAGACTTCTGGAATAATATGAGATAGGGTTTAATGGATCGTCATTTAATTCTGATCCGGTTACGACAGGGATATATTCATCCAGTAAATCTGTCATTAACCTGGCTATGCGGGTTTTGGCCTGGCCGCGTAAGCCAAGCAAGATGATATTATGCCTTGATAAGATGGCCCGTTGCAGATCAGGAATGACCGTTTCTTCAAATCCGATGATCCCTTTAAAAATCTCCTTCCTACCTTTAAGTTTTTCAACAAGATTGATCCTGAGTTCTTCTTTAACGCTTTTACTTTTATATCCTGATTTTTTAAGAAGGCCTAAAGTAGTTATGTCCTTTATTATCATTTTGTTTGTTAATCGTTTGTTGTAAGTGGAAAGGATAAGTGGTAAGTATTCAATAGTTATTATTAAGCAGGATTGCGTCAGCCAATTTTTATCCCAAATGCTCGGGACAAATTCCAAAATAGTTTTTACTTCACCCTGCGTCTCCTGTTTTTCTCATAATCTTCAAAAACATAATCACCCAATCCCTGCAGACTGGTATAGAATGCTTTGCCGTTGTTTTCTTCTGTAAATTCCTGGACAAATTTTTGTAGATATGGATCAGATGCTACCATAAAAGTTGTCACTTTTATTCCTAATCGACGGCATTGACCTGCAAGATTTAAAGTACGGTTTAAAATTTTTCGATCAAGACCGAAACTGTTCTTGTAATATTTAATTCCTTCCTTGAGGCATGTGGGTTTTCCATCAGTAATCATAAATATCTGCTTGTTGGCATTTTTTCTTCGGCGCAGAATATCCATTGCCAATTCCAGACCGGCAACAGTATTTGTATGATAAGGTCCAACCTTAAGGTAGGGTAAATCTTTTATTTCAATCGGCCATGCATCATCGCCAAATACTATAATATCAAGGGTGTCCTTGGGATATTTGGTAGTTATGAGTTCGGAAAGCGCCATGGCAACCTTTTTAGCAGGAGTTATTCTGTCCTCACCGTACAAAATCATAGAATGTGAAATATCAATCATCAAAACAGTAGAAGTCTGGGTTTTGTATTCCGTTTCCATCACTTCCAGATCATCTTCTGTAAGCCTGAGATCGTTTATCCCGTGATTAATCTGTGCATTCCGGAGTGAATCGGTCATTTCAATATTTTCCAGCCGATCACCAAACTGGTATGGTCTTGTATCTGAACTCACTTCATCGCCAGTGCCCGAAAAAGAAGTTCGATGGTTTCCTTGTCCTGTCTTTTTAAGTTTGCCGAAAATTTCTTCGAGAGACCGTTGGCGGATACTTTGTTCGGATTTAGCGGTCAGTGAAAAAAGGCCATCATTATTTTCATCTCTGATATATCCTTTGTCCTTGAGTTCCTGGATAAAATCGCCCATACCATAACTATCATCGGTAATCTGATACTCTTTATCCAGTTCATTCATCCATTGCAATGCTTCAGCCGCATCGCCGGATGTATAAACAAGCAATTGCATAAACAACTTTAACAGTCGTTCAAAAGGATTGCCTTCTTTATCATCGGGTATATAATCTGAAAAACGGTATCCTATCATGGTATTTGCAAATAAACGGAAACCAAACCAATAAGGATTTGTTTGGCCGACAAATTTGAAACATTTTGTTCACATAACACCAAACAGCCCAAAAATGGTTTGGAAAACCCGTAATTTTACAACATTAATTTTACCCCGTTAAAAATCAGTCATGGGAAAGCAGTTGATCAACCTGCTCTTAGCAATGTTAATGGCTTTCTCAGTCTTTCAGAAATCCTCTGCCGAAGGATTTTATTCTATAAAGAACAATAACCCGCAAGCAAATTCAGGGCAAAATCCAATGCCGGTCTCAGGTTGTGACACTGTACTCCCCTCTTCCACGTTATTAAGATCTGCTTCTGTGATGTATACTGACGCCGTGAAAGGAGAAGTTTTGATCAATTTTAACACTGTAAACGACAAATATCTTAAAGGATATATCATTTTCCGATCTGCAAATGGAGGTTCATATAAGGAAATAGACACATTTTTTTACCTGGGAAAAGGAATCTACCAGTATTTTGACAATGGTTTGAATACCATAAAAAATACATATTCTTATTATTTTGAAAGTTTCGACAGCTGCGGAAATATTGCTACTCCCGGAGATACGCATACAACAGTTCATATTTCCGTATTTCCACAAAACGGGAAAAATCTTATTTCATGGAATTCGTATAAAGGATTTTCAAATTCAGAATACGTTATATATCGAAGATCAGCTACTCTAATCTGGAACAAAATCGCTGTTTTGGATGATAATATTGTTAATTATTCCGATTCAAGTATTTATTGTAACAAGCTATATACTTATCAAATACTGGTGCGTAATAAAAACAGTCGCGTTGATAGTGCGTTTTCCAATACTGATACCGCAACAGCTTTCAAAACTACTCCTCCCTTGCCGGTGGACTTGTATGCGAAAAAGTTGGTGTAGTTCCTATCGAAAAAGAAGAATTGATAAGGGAAACAATTGCTAATTACGGAACATCAGCTTAGCGATTATAGAAAGAAGGGTAAAAATACCTGGTTAGCTCAGTTCACAATATCAACGGTTCCTTTAAACTGATACGTATTGCCATTATATCCCATTATATCCATCTGATACTGGTAGAGTCCGGGGGCAGCAGGTACTCCCTTGTAATATCCGTTCCATGGTTTTCCGGAACTGGTTTCATAAACCAGCTCTCCCCACCTGTTAAATATTTTCATATCATATTCTGAGAAATATGAGCCCAACGGACCAAAAAAATCGTTAAGGTTAAATGAGTAATTTGGAGTAAATGCAAATAAGATTCAATATGCGGATCAGGATCTTGCCAGTATAACAAGAACCTTTTGTTACAGGGTGGAAGCTGTAG
>JABDBQ010000015.1:54656-55535 GCA_013288555.1 Bacteroidota bacterium
TGGATTTTCTACAGCTTCCACCCTGTAACAAAAGGTTCTTGTTATACTGGCAAGATCCTGATCCGCATATTGAATCTTATTTGCAGGAATCCGGGCCAGGAATATCCATCCTCCATCATCCTCCTTACGGTAAATATTATATTCCTGCACACTGTCAGTCCACTCAGAGTATTTATTCCATTTCAGGTCATTTTCAAGGGGGTTAACATTCCCTTCGAGATTTATTATGCAGCCAGCGTTACTCGGCAAACTTGAATTTCCACAATGATCATAAGAAACAAGCTGATAGCATACGGGATTGTCATTCAACTGGATTGTGTCTGAGTATGTTGAATCGGGTGCATTTTTTTGAAAAATAATCTGATTTTGTTCCAATGCCATTGACCTGTAAATTTTATATCCCATTGCATCATTGCTTACAGAAGGGGACCAGGTAATATCTACAGAACTGTTTGGGATTTTAACACTGGCACTCCTGATATAAGGAGGCAAAGGAGGGGTTGTATCAGAGGGTGCAGCACTGTCCCTGTTTGAAAATGAAGATGTGTCTGTTCCAATAGCTTTAATTACATAATTATAAGCATTTGGACAAATAGTTGAGCTATCTGTAAAATGCAGAACTGTACTGTCGAAAGTTTTATAGTATTTTCCGTTTCTAAATAACTCATATTGGTTGACAGGGAAACCCCAATAAGTATTCCAGTTTAATCCAATCATCTGGTTTTCAGGCGTAGCCTTAAGATAGACTGTCCTATGATATATATCGTTATCAATACTATGATTACCACAACTGTCCAATGCTATTATTTTGTAATCATAAGGCCAGTCATGGGTGTCAAGATTAATGTCGGTATAGCTTGTAATATTTGGGCCAACAGT
>JABDBQ010000016.1 GCA_013288555.1 Bacteroidota bacterium
ATTGGAGTGCCGCCATTGATCTCCATCTTATATATAATGTTATGCGTCTTGTTCGCAGCTATGTTGGCAGTTTTAACACCGAAAAGGACCCATTTGCCGTCAGGTGAAATCCTTGGATCGGATACACGGCCTAATTTCCATAATACCGCTGCAGACAGATTTTGCCTGTGGGGGAGTGGCGTATTAGAAAAAGGATTCTTTTTTTTAAGACAGCTTTGAGCTAATAATGACAGACATAAGACAGCTAAAAGATATTTCTTCATTGTATTTTAATTGACGGTTAATATTCACCAAAACTAATTAAAAGATGTGGTGATTTGAAATTTGTGATTTGAAATTTGGGCCGCTAACCTACAAGAATTTTATAACCTTACATCCTCAAAGGCAGGATACCTGTTTTTTCTAACCTGTTTTTTATGATATTTATGTGCTCTTTGGGAACTGAAATAATAATCCTGCATTCAGAAGATAAATCCTGTTCCACAATCCTGATATTCTGTTCTTTAATAAAATCCATCAGGTCACCCAGCTTTGCATAATCTGTTTTTACTGTGATCGTTTCCCTTTCTACATCTTCAGTAATTACTGCGTTTTTAAGGGCATCATGTGCCGCGTCTTTATAAGCGGCTGTCAATCCGCTCACGCCCAGCTTCGTTCCGCCAAAATACCGGACCACTGCCACGAGAATATTTGTCAGGTCAAAACTTTTTACCTGGCCAAAAATCGGGAATCCTGCAGAATTGTGGGGTTCTCCGTCATCTGAATATTTATAGTTCGATTTATCCGCACCAAGCCTGTAGGCATAGCAAATATGCCTTGCTTTGGGATGTTCTTTTTTAAGAACTGTAAGAATTTCTTTGATTTCTTCTTCAGAATTTACAGGATAAGCTATTGCAATAAACCGGCTGCCTTTTTCTTTGTAAATGCCTTCAGATGATGATGATATGGTTTGGAAACTTGAAATTGGAAATTTGAAATTTGGTTTTGAATCAGCTTAAATTTTATTGATCATTGACGGATTGATAATTTTTAGATGTATACAATCCTGTAAACCAGTTCTTTCATAAGTTCAGATGAATCCGTTCCGGTATCATTTACCCCTTTGGAACGAAGATCGAATTCCTGGATCAGTTTCGAAATAGCTATTAATTTCCTGCCATAAGTCTGGACAGCTTTTTGAAAATCCCTCGAAAGCCATTCCATAATACCAAGGCTTTTTAAAGTTTCTTTGTCGTTTTTGCCGGTAATATACAATGCCGTTGCTTTGGAAAAGAAATTATAAAGCACCACGATCATCACCTGGATGGGGAATTCTTTAGGATTTTCGTTGATATAATTGACCAGGCGGGTTACTTTGGCAATGTCATTATTCACAATGGCTCCTGATAATTCAAAAGCATTGTAATCCTTGCTGATACCTACATTGGCTTTTATATCTCCTTCATCTATGATACTGCCTTTATCAAGAGCGCTGGTAATTTTTACAAGTGCATTGGTAAGATTTTCCAGGTTACTTCCTACATATTCGGTAAGCAGGTATCTTGCCTGGTTGGTGCTTTTGTATCCGGAGGCATCAAGGTATTTTTCAATCCAGTCAGGCACTTTGGCTTCGGGGATAGGTTTCGATTCAAAGAGAACAGCCTTTTGCTCAAGGACCTTGGTTACTTTAAGCCTTTTATCGAGCGATTTGTATTTGTGGCACATCACCAGGATGGTAGACGGTACAGGTTTTTCAAAATAGTTTTCCAGGGCAGCCAGGTTCTTAAAATCCTGGGCTTCCTTCACAATCACTACCTGAAATTGTGCCATCATTGGGTAGCGGGTTACGGCATTCAATAGGGTATTGGCATCTGTATCCTTGCCATAAAAAACCACCTGGTTGAAGCTCTTTTCACTTTCATTAAGTGCATGTTCTTCAATATAATCGGAGATATGATCAATAAAATACGGTTCAGTGCCATGCAGGTAATATACAGGCTGAAATTTCTTTTCCTGTAGCGATTGGATTAGTTTGTCGTATGTGATGGATGCCATAATGAATTCTCACGCAAAGAACGTGAAAATTGTCTGAACAGGGATTTATTAGATTTTGGGGATTAAAGGATTTTTATCACAAGTTTCTCCAAAATCCAGTTAATCCCATAAATCCCCGTTCAGACTATTTTCTCTAATATTGCCTATGCTTGAACTAAATCTCCCTTCTTACGAATACAAACTCAAAAAAAGAGATGGGAAGCTTTTGATCTGGGACCGTACCCGGAAGAAATATATTATCCTTCAACCGGAAGAATGGGTTCGGCAGCATTTTGTCAATTATCTTATTGAAATCAAAAATATCCCGGTTTCTCATATTTCTTTAGAACAGGGGCACCAATACAACAGCCTTACAAAACGGACAGATATTCTCGTATATGATAATGAATTAAAGCCCTTGTTGCTGGTTGAATGTAAAGCCAGCCATATCGAAATCAATGACGATGTTTTATTCCAGGCAGTAACTTATCAATCCCAAATACATGTAAAATACATCTGCCTCACCAATGGATTGGAACATCAGTATTATCAAAAAAAAGATAGTGAATTTGTGAGAATTGAGGAATTACCGGAATACAATGTGTTAATATGACAATGCGGTTATGCGCTAATTCAAAATCATGCGTCAGCCAATTTGCACATTTGCATATTAGCACATCAGGCACATTGAACCTATCCTCTCTTCTTGATCTCGTCCCTGATCTTGGCGGCGTGAACATAGTTTTCAAGCTCCAGGGCTTCTTCGAGCATTTTTTCCAGCTCTTCGGTTTTATATCCTGATAGATCTGCTTTGGAACGTGGCTTTTTTTCTTCCTCGGTTTCTGATATCGGGCGCATTTCGCCTTCCAGTTCGTTCAAGATAATACCTGCTTCAAGCATAATGTTTTCATAGGTATAAATAGGACATTTAAAACGCAATGCAATTGCAATAGCGTCAGAAGTGCGGGCATCAATATGCTGCACATCTCCATTACCGGAGCAAATGATGCTGGCATAAAATACACCTTCCTGCAGTTTATGAATCAGTACTTCTTTGATGGTAATATGAAAAGTATCCGCAAAGGCTTTGATCAGGTCATGCGTCATTGGCCGTACCGGAACAATCTTTTCGATCTCGATGGCAATAGCCTGAGCTTCAAAAGCCCCGATAATCACCGGCAACTTCCTCTGCCCGTTCATTTCTTCCAGGATAAGGGTATATGAGGTCGAAGTATGCCCTGAGGATATTCCTAATATCTGGAGTTGAATTTTATCCATATGTGATTTACTTGTTGAGGGATAAATAATTACACATAGTTTCTTTTTCGGCCTCATTCAAATTTCTCCCGAGGGAGAAAAGTAAAGTTCTATATGTGTAATTATTTATCATTTTATAATTCACAATATTATTGAACAGACTTAATACGTTTTGCAGCTTCAATTAGTTTCGGTAATGCTTCAAAAGCGTCGCCGACGATTCCATAGTCAGCCGCTTTGAAGAATGGTGCTTCCGGGTCTTTATTAATCACAACAATAACCTTGCTGGAACTTACACCCGCAAGATGCTGAATGGCACCGCTGATACCAATGGCAATATACAGGTTCGGACCGATAGCAAGACCTGTCTGGCCTACGTGTTCGCTATGAGGCCTCCAGCCGACATCAGCTACCGGTTTGGAACAGGCCGTGGCGGCACCCAGTATATTGGCAAGTTCTTCGATCATGCCCCAGTTTTCGGGACCTTTCATACCACGTCCGCCTGATACCACTATTTCAGCTTCGGTAAGTGAAATCTTGCCTTTCTGGCGTATATCTTCCAAAACCGTTACCGGGAAATCCGAATCAGATAATTGAGGCGTAAATGCTTCGATCTGAGCCTGAACCGGGTTCTCGGTAATATGATATGCGTTTATATTTATCGTAATGATTTTAACCGGAGTCTTGATATTAAATTCACCAAAACCTTTTCCGGAATAAACTGATTTCCGAACCACAAAACCATTTTCAGTTTTAGGAAGATCATTTACCTGGGTTATCAGCCCGGCTTTCATTTTTGCAGACAAGCGTGGCGCCAATGCTTTCACATTAAAGCTGCCACTCATAATGATAACGTCTGCATTTATTTTTTCGGCAGCCTGCTTGCAGATATTTGCATAAGCTGTACTGTTAAAGTCTTTCAGGCGGGCATCACTCGCTTTTAAAATATGGGCAACACCGTATTTGGAAAGTTTTGATATCTCATCATCTGCTGCATCTCCTATAGTTAGTGCGGTCACTGTCGTATTCAGCATCTTCGCCACATCTGCGGCATAGGTCAAAACCTCAAAGGCAGGCTTGTGAAATTTTCCTTCTATATTTTCAGCAAAAACTAAAACTGGCATGTTTGTATTATTCTGGTTTGGTTTTAGATTAGTTTTTCTTTTTCGTGCAGGATATCCATCAGTTTCCCGGCTTCTGCAATATCAATAAGAACAACGCCTGATTTTTTTACAGGTGGTTCCAGTTCAACAAGTTCTGTAAGATGATCTATGGCAGCAGGTTCAAGGGTTTTTATGGTCTTAGCACGTGACTGCATAATGCCGCGCATATTGGCGATACGTGGTTCGGCAAGCTCCTTGGTAGCCGTAATCACCAATGGAAGATTAACCTTTAAATTTTCCATACCGCCATCAATAAAACGATTCAGTGTAGCAGTATTGCCATCAATTACAATGCCACCGACATAAGCGACTGAGGGAATGCCCAGCGCTTCACCCAGCATGTCTCCAACTTCGTTACCGTTAAAATCAATGGATTCGCGGCCACAGATGACCAGGTCGAAATTTTCATTTCGCACGGCTTCGGCAATCTGCATGGCTACATAATAGGCATCGGTAGGAGGGGTGTTAACAAGGATAGCTTCATCAGCTCCGATCGCAAGACAACGCCTCAATATCGGCTCGACTGACATATCGCCTACATGGATCACTGTCAGTTGAGCATTGTGTTTTTCTTTGAGGTCCATAGCCCCTGCGAGGCCATGATCATCATTTGGGTTGAGGATAAACTGAACACCTGTATTGTCGAGGGACTTTTTATCGGCAGTAAAGTTTATTTTTGTGGTTGTATCAGGGGTTTTGCTGGCGCAAAGTAAAATCTTCATTCTGGCTCTCGAATTATAGTGCAAAATTACAAAAATTTATATGCCAAACAGTCGCCTCGATAAATTGCTGGAAATGTTGGGAAAACAACCCGATGATCCCTTCCTGATCTATGCCGTGGGTATTGAATATGAAGCTATTGGCGAAGTGGAACGGGCCATGGATTATTATACAACGGTATTGGACAGGCATCCCGACTACCTGCCGGTCTATTACCAGGCGGGGTTGCTGAGTTCCAAAATGGGGGATAATGAAAATGCAAATGCCCTTTTAGAAAAAGGAATCAGCCTCGCCCAAACCCAGAAAGACCGGAAAACGGAGAATGAGTTAAAGATGGCGCTGGAGGATTTGGAGGATTGAACTATTTGGGAATTTGAAAATTTGAAAATGGGCTGGCGCAAATAACCAAGACCATTGATTGCCGTCATTGCAGCAAAGAATTCGAGGAACGAGAAGACTGCAAGCCGCAATCTCATATTTACGTTCCGAAGTAAGTAAAAAGCGTTCATTAATTCATATTTCATCAAGTAATTCCGATACTGGACGCGCTTTAAGTTTGCCAACTTTGATTAGTTTCATTTCTTCAACTGCCGTTTGAATATCCCGTACAAGTTCCTCTTTAGGCTTTTTAATTTCCTTAACTTTCACAAAGGAATATTTTTTTAACAGGTTTAATATAAAATCCACCTTCCTTTCGCTGATTTCATGTACCACTTTCATTGTCGTATGGATTTATTGGTTTCAAGTATAATGCTTTGAGATTGTTTCACGAAATGAACTGGTATTGATCCTTGAAAGTTCCCTGATAAACCCGCATCCGCTCGCTTCTGGCGAGTGGGGCTTTCTACAGCCTCTGGCTGAATGTTAAGAATACAAAAAGCTGCGGGACGCCGGGGATACAGCCACTCGCAAGATGCGAGCGGCGGCGTGGCAGACACCATCAAAAAAGTAAAACATTTTTGAAAATATTTTCCCTTGTAATGTATTGAAATGATTCAAGTTAAAAAATATTTTTTCAAAACATCCACCCACTTGGACACTTCGCTATATATGTATATAAAAGGCGGAGGCTAATTACGAATTATGAACCCGAAGGCTCAGCTGAGCTAATTACAAATTACGAATTGACTGGCGCAAGAAAATTATGAAATCATTTAATCAAAAAAATCAGGCTTGTCCCGACTCATTTGGAAGTTTAGACAATTTTTCAGGTGCAAATTGGAAATGCGCAGTGACCCGACTTCGCAAATGCTTCGGCGGGCAAAGAAAGATAAACCGGCCTTTTTACCCATTCTGGCCTGTATTTTCCCTGATAATCCCTGATACTTGTCAACAAGTTACGTGTAAGAAACTAAATATCAATATGTTAAAAAATGAAAAAATGAATTTCCCTGTTATATCAGGGAAAAGAGGCCAGAACGTTGGAAAGGGTACTTTGTCGACAATCGTACCAAATCCCAATAAAAGGGGGAATCCCTATTTTGACTTTGGTTCGGCAATGAAGAAAACCGCATTTTTGACTATTTTGGATTGTTCTTTTATTGTTAACTATTGATACTTGTCAATGAGTTAGCTATTAAATATAAGATTGTCAATTAATTATAAGACTCAAAAAATAAATTATCAATAAAAACAATCCCGAGCACTCGGGATCAATAGGAATAGGTAAAAAAGCTGTTTTCTGTCCCAGGTCGGCGTCCCCGCCGACCTGTTGCGGTTTTCTATGCAGTAAATTAATTGAAATTCCAATTAGTGGTCGGCGGGGACGCCGACCACGGACAATCAGTAAAATGTTGTCAAATAAATTATCATATCATCACATTATCATATCAACACATCGATTCCCTAACTTTGAAGTGAAAAAATCAAAAACATAAAACCATGTCAACATTAAAACCCGGAGATAAAGCCCCTGATTTTACCGCTGAAAACCAGGATGGCAAAACCGTAAAACTGAGTGATTTTAAAGGCAAAAAGGTCGTATTGTATTTTTACCCAAAGGATGATACCAGCGGCTGTACAGCTGAAGCCTGTAACCTTAGAGATAATTACAGTGACCTGAAAGCCAAAGGATATGAGGTGGTTGGGGTGAGCATTGACTCCGTAAAAAGCCACGATAAGTTTGTGAAAAAATATGACCTGCCCTTTACACTCCTGGCAGATACCGATAAGAAAATCGTAGAAGACTATGGTGTATGGGCAGAAAAAAGCATGTATGGCCGTAAGTATATGGGTACGGTGCGCACTACTTTCCTGATAGACGAAAAAGGCAAGATCGAAAAGATTATTGATAAGGTTGACACTAAGAATCACACTGAACAGATCATCTGAATAATTACGAATTATGAACCCGACGGCTCGCGATAGCAATTACGAATTACGATTTTATATCGACCACAAAATCACCAATTCACCAACTTACCAATTTAAGATATGAACATCACCGACCTTAGAAAAGAATATTCAAAACGGGAACTCTCTGAATCAGACGTCAATCCGGATCCGATTATACAATTTGAAACATGGTTCAATGAAGCGCTTGACAGTGAAATGAATGAGCCGAATGCGATGGCGCTGGCAACTGTGGATGAAAAAGGGAAACCCTCATGCAGGATTGTATTATTGAAAGGATTTGATACAGAAGGTTTTGTATTCTTTACCAACTATTTGAGTAAGAAAGGAACAGATATCTCACAAAACCCTCAGGCGGCCATTACTTTTTTCTGGCATGGACTCGAAAGACAAGTTCGAATTGAGGGAAAGGTTGAAAAAATACCGCAACGGGATTCAGACCTGTATTTTGAACTCAGGCCTGAAGGCAGCAAAATTGGTGCGTGGACATCGCCGCAGAGTCAGCCTATAAGTAAGAGGGAATTATTGGACAATCAGAGAGAATTTGAACAGAAATATAATGGTACAACAGTACCCAGGCCACCTTATTGGGGTGGGTATATTATTGTACCTGAAATGATTGAGTTCTGGCAGGGGCGCCCGAGCAGGTTGCATGACAGAATAGTATATCAAAAAACCGGGAATAGCTGGGCTATTCAAAGAATAGCTCCCTGATCAGGAAATAATCAGGCTTTCTTTACAGTCTCGCCTGCAGGTTTGTAAGCAGGCACATGATTTTTTGGTCTTGATTTGCCATGACTGCCTTGTTTGATTTTGCCTTTTTTTGTTTTTTTATCGCCTTTGCCCATTGTATTATAATATAAATTAGAGCTCAAAACTACAAAACTATTTCCATACCCGGGTCAACTGGCCGACCTTATCCTTAGTTTTGCAAAAATATCCTGAATGAACATCCAGCAAATCATATTAATTTCACCTGTAGCGTCTTTTATTTTTCTCGCATCGGTTATTAGTTCTTTGATTGCATTTCAAAGACAAGATCTCGCTGCCAAATGGATGTTGAACCCTTACAGTCTGGTTCACCAAAAAAAATATTTCCAGGTGATTAGCAGTGGTTTTATCCATGCAGATTGGATGCACCTGATATTTAATACGTTGAGCTTTTATTATTTTGCACTGGATGTAAGTGATGGTATTCCATTGGAATACCTGATGGTGAATTCAGTGGGACCGATCGGGCATCTTTATTTCGGGCTCATCTATTTTGCATCCATGGCATTGGGAGATATTTCAACCATTATTAAACAGAAAGACAATCCCAAATATAACTCTCTCGGAGCTTCGGGGGCAATAACCGGGGTGGTTTTTAGTTTTATTTTATTTGCTCCAGGCAGCAGGCTCAGCTTTTTCTTCATGCCAGGTATTCCTGCACCATTTTTCGCAATATTGTTTGTGATTTTCAGTGTATTGGCAGGCAAAAGCAGGCAAACCAATATCAATCACGATGCGCACCTCTGGGGCGGATTGGCAGGCTTTTTCTTCACAGTGATTTTATTTCCCGGTGTCTTTCATAATTTCCTGAAAGCGATACCGGGACTATTGCATATTTTCTAAAAAATGAAGCAATGCTTTGTTGAATTCTTCCGGGTTTTCAAGATTGGAAAGATGCCCGGCTTTTTTGATAATGACCAGTTCTGAACCATTTATGTTTTCGTGTAGAAATTCAGCTGCGATAGGTGGGGTAATCTTATCATGTTCACCAACTATTATTAAAGTAGGGATATTAATACCGGTCAATATTTCAGTTGAATCTGTCCGTGCTGCAAGCGCCATTAATGCAGCACACAGCGCATCAGGTGAGGTCTTTTCAATGATTGATTTAATCTGTACTATCTCGGGAATTTTACTCAGGATATTTTCTGACCAGAACAGGTTCTTCACCGAATCTTCAGCATATTTTTTAATACCACCGTTCCAGATGGTTTTGATTGCATGTGCTCTGTTTATTTTAGCAGTATTGCTATCGCCTTCGGCCCGGGTGTCGCACAATATCAATGCTTTAAATAAGCCGGGCCATTTTTCATATGCACGCAATGCAATATATCCGCCCATTGATAAACCACAAAGAATCGGTTGTTGCAGTTCAAGTTTTTCTATAAGGGCAAAAAGGTCGTCTACTAAAAATTCAAGACTATATGGGATATCGCCCACCTCACTTTGTCCATGTCCACGAACATCATATACCACTGGCCTGAAATTGGATGGAAGAGCCACTACCTGGTTTTCCCAGGTTGAAGAATCAAAAGGAAATCCATGGATAAATATTACCGGAATTCCATCCTCGTTTCCACGATCATTATAGAACTGGTTAAGGCCTGATGTTTTGTTCCACATGAAAATGAATTAATGAACGGGTTTTATGAATTAATTTAACACTAAATGGAAGATAATAAGCTATTTAAACCCAAGATCTATTTTAAGTTCTTCAAGTGAGGGGCATATACTCAAAAGGTATTTCTCAAGCCAGCGGATTAGTAATTTGCTCTCTTCGTATCCTTTACGTAGAGTATCCAGCCGGAATCCCGGGAATATTCCTTTAATCTCTTCATACTCAAAGGCTTCTTTTTTAGCAGCCAAAGCCCTTTTTTCACTCAGGTACATTTCCATAAGCACATTTAGATTCACATACTTTAAATACCTGTTATCCATCTGTTTAAAAATTATTTTTATTTAATGATAATTATCAGCTTCAAAGTTAAATTAAAATTGCGCCCAATGTGCCAGGCATTTGTTTTATTAACTATTATTATGAATAAAAGTTTGACCGATTCTTGTAGCTTTGGCCATTGAAACCAAGTTTAGAAATTATATGACCAAACTAAGTGTCAATATCAATAAAATAGCCCTGATCCGAAATGCCAGGGGGGCCAATAATCCTGATATCCTTAAAGTTGCAAAAGATTGCGAAAGATTTGGTGCTATGGGCATAACGGTGCACCCGCGTCCCGATCAGAGACACATCAAATACCAGGATGTTTTGGACCTTAAGGACGTAATATCCACAGAGCTGAATGTTGAAGGCTACCCTGATGAAAAATTCCTCGAATTGATCCGTAAAGCAAAACCAGACCAGGTAACCTTAGTTCCGGATCCTCCGGATGCATTGACATCCAATACCGGATGGGACACTTTGAAAGAAAAGATATTTTTAACAGGTGTTGTAAGTGAAATCAAATCAATGGGATGCCGTGTTTCCATTTTCCTGAATGCAGAACCTTACCTTGTTGAGAATGCAGCTGCTACAGGTTGCGACAGGATTGAACTGTATACCGAACCTTATGCAACACATTACGATCACGATCGTGAAAAATATATCAAACCATATATTGAAACTGCTGTTGAAGCACAAAAATGTGGACTTGGTATTAATGCAGGTCATGATCTGAACCTGGATAACCTACATTATTTCAAGGCGCATGTTCCACATCTCTTAGAAGTATCTATTGGTCATGCGTTGGTTTGTGATGCCCTGTATTTCGGACTCGAGAACACAATTGGAATGTATTTGCGTCAGTTAAAATAAAGGAATAACGAAAGCCAATTGCCTGAATGGTAAATATTAATTAACTTACTAAAAAAGAATGTGTTAACCAGGGATTAATTTGAGAATAAAGTTTCGGTAAAGGACAAAAAAAAATCCCGCAGTGCGGGATTTTTTTTTCAATGAGAATTGAAATTATTTTTTGCCTTTAGCTTTAGCTACCGGCTCACCATTTTTAGCGGCTTGTACGGTAAGGCGAATGTCTTGAGCAAGTGTTTTCAAATCTTGCATCCCTTTCCTGATTCTGGTACCTGCTGCTTTGTTGCTTTTGTCGTAAAATTTCTGGAAATCATCTTCCATTCCCAATACGAGGTCTCTAACTTCTGAAAATCTGTTCATAGCTGTTAAAATTTTTTAGTTTATATGTTTTTTGAGTTCACGCGATAAAATTACATTTTCTTTTTTGAACCAAACAAGCAATCTCCTGTTTTTTTTTGTTTTAAAGGGTTGGCATGCTGACTAATTCGTATTTTTTGTCTTTTAATTTGACTGATATATTAGAAAATGCACTGAGTGTTTCTTCTACATCGGCAAGTGAGTGTGCTGCCGTAGGAATAAGTCTTATCATGATAACATCCTTAGGAACAACAGGATACACAACAACTGAGCAAAAGATGTCAAAGTTTTCTCTTAGATCGATAATCAGGTTTGCTGCCTCGTTTGTACTTCCACCTAAAAATACAGGAGTCACCATGGTGGATGTTTCACCAATATTGAATCCTCTTTGTCTCAGGCCACCCTGCAAAGCGTCTACAATTGTCCATAGGTCCTCACGCATTTTTGGTGTGTTGCGAAGAAGTTCCAGTCTCTTAAGGTCACCAAGTACCAATGGCATTGGCAATGACTTTGCAAAAATCTGTGAACGCATGTTATATTTAAGAAATTCGATAACCTGCTTGTCGCCTGAAATAAAGGCACCAATGCTAGCCATACTTTTGGCAAAAGTTGAGAAGTACAGGTCAATACCATCCTGTGCACCCTGGGCTTCGCCGGTACCTGCACCGGTTGGTCCCATACTGCCAAATCCATGTGCATCATCAACAAGAAGCCTGAAATCGTATTTTTTCTTAAGTTCTGCTATTTCTGCAAGTTTTCCCTGCGTACCTCTCATGCCAAATACACCTTCGGTAATAACCAGCAAACCACCCACTTTAGGGTCGATAAGATTTTGAGCTCTTTTGAGCTGTTTTTCAAGATCATTAATATCATTATGATGATAGGTGTATCTCTTTCCCTGGTGGAGTCTCACACCGTCAATAATACATGCATGCGATTCAGAATCATAGATAACAATATCATGCCTTGTAAGAAGGGCATCAATGATTGATACCATTCCCTGGTAACCATAGTTTAATAAATAGGTATCTTCTTTATGGGTAAATTCAGAAAGCTCGGCTTCAAGTTGTTCATGGTAATCGCTGTTGCCACTCATCATACGTGCACCCATTGGTGCAGCGAGTCCAAATCTGGCAGCAGCCTCAGCATCTACTCTTCTTACTTCAGGGTGATTGGCAAGACCCAGATAATTGTTAAGGCTCCATACCAGTTTTTCTTTGCCTCTGAATTTCATTCTGGCTCCGATTTCACCTTCCAGTTTTGGAAATGTAAAATAACCATGAACCTGCTTTGCATGTTGACCCAATGGGCCTCTATTCATTAATATTTTTTCAAATATATCCATCCTTGTTAGTTGTTTTAGTACAGAAACGTCGCAAAACTAAGGCAAATCCTTCGTATTTTCAAAATTTTGGCATTAAGATTATATTTCACTTGCCAAATGTAATTTATTTCCCATTATTGTGTTATCTTTGCTGATTATTTTCTTATGACATACAAGAAAAGTTTTTTCCTTATTTCTATATTTTCATGTTTTTTGGTTTTATCGGGATGTAATTCTTACGATAAACTCCTGAAAAGCAATGATGTAACTTTGAAGTACAGGGCCGCCATTGAGTTTTTCGATAAGGGGAATTATGGCCAGGCTTTACCTTTGCTGGAAGATGTGTACAAATTTTATATTGGTACTTCGCAAGCTGAAACGGTAAGTTATGATCTGGCATACAGTTATTATAAAGTAGGCGAGTACTCATTGGGTGCATTTCAGTTTAAAACATTTGCTGAGGGCTATCCATTAAGTAAATACACCGAAGATGCCAGTTATTATTATGCTTACTGCCTGTTTCTCGATTCCCCTGAAAGTGAATTGGATCAGGGTAGTACCAAAAGTGCCATTGAAGCTTTCCAGTTATTTGTTGACAAATATCCATCCAGCAAAAGGGTAGATGAGTGCAACAAGAATATAGACTTGCTGGCCAATAAGCTTGAAAAGAAAGAAGTAAATAATGCTGTCCTCTATTATAAAATAGAGCAGTACAAAGCTGCCGTTTGGGCTATAAGAAACGCACTGGAAGATTATCCTGCCACCAAAGACCGCGAACATTTGTCATACCTCGTTGTTAAATCATCGTATTTATATGCTTTAAACAGTGTTGAAGAAAAGAAAATAGAACGTTTTACTTCAACACTTGCCTATTATGGTGACTTTAAAGAAAAATTTCCGAAATCTGAATATGATCCGGAACTGGACGGAATTGTAAAAGAATGTAACCTAAATATTAAGCAATTAACTAAAAAATAAGATATGAGTGTCAACAATCAGATCCCATCAGAAGTTATTTCCCGCGATCTCAGGAACCTTGAAGCATCAACAATGAATATCTACCAATCCATTGCAATTATTGGCAAAAGAGCCAACCAGTTGTCACTGGAACAGAAAGAAGAACTACATGATAAACTTGCTGAGTTTGCACCAAGTACAGATAATCTGGAGGAAGTTTTTGAAAACAGGGAACAAATTGAAATATCCACTTATTATGAAAAACTTCCGAAGACTACTATCGTAGCTACTGAGGAGTTTATCGCGAATAAGGTATACTTTAGAATGCCTGTTACCGAGGTTGTTGAAGGCGAAAAATAATCGTTTTGAAAATTCTTTTAGGGGTTACCGGTAGTATCGCCGCCTATAAATCGGCACTATTAACCCGTCTTTTGATAAAGGACGGGCATGAGGTAAAAATTATCATGACTGATAGCGCCCGGCATTTCATTACGCCCCTTACATTAAGCACCTTATCCAAAAACCCTGTTTTATCAGAACTCTTTGATAAGTCCACAGGTGAATGGGTAAACCATGTCGCACTGGCACATTGGGCTGATGTTTTCATCATTGCACCGGTTTCAGCAAATACATTAGCCAAGATGGCAAATGGCATCTGCGATAATTTATTGCTTACTACTTATTTTTCAGCCGTTTGCCCCATTTTTTTTGCTCCGGCCATGGATCTTGATATGTATAAGCACCAGGCCACCCAGCAAAATATCAAGCTTCTTTCCTCAAGGGGGAATATCATTATTCCGCCTGCGGATGGTGAGCTTGCCAGCGGACTGGAAGGAATAGGGCGCATGGCTGAGCCGGAAGAAATCTTTGCTGAAGTAAAAAAAAAAATCCTGAAAAAGGCCGCTTAAAAGGTAAGACCTACCTGGTTACCGCAGGGCCAACCCACGAGCCTATTGATCCTGTCCGATTTATAGGAAATCATTCTTCAGGAAAAATGGGGTTTGCAATAGCAGAACAGCTTGCTGAGGTGGGTGCAAATGTGGAACTTGTATCTGGACCGGTAAACCTTTCTACATCTAATTCACTGATAAACATCACCCGGGTAAATACCGCCGAAGAAATGTATCATGCATGTTTATCGGTATTCCCGAAATGCAGTGGCGCCATATTATCTGCAGCAGTTGCTGATTACAGAACCGTAGATATAAGTCCTTTAAAGATAAAAAAGACAGAAATTGATGCCGATGTGCTTACTTTGAATCTTGTTAAAAATAAAGATATACTCGCTGCCTTAGGTAATATTAAAACCAAAAATCAGTTATTAGTTGGGTTCAGTCTTGAAACACATAATGAAGCCCAGTATGCAATAGAAAAGCTGAAGAGAAAAAATTGCGATTTCATTATTATGAACTCTTTAAAAAATGAGGGTGCTGGTTTTGGATTGGACACAAACCGGATAAGCATTATAACTTCTGAAGGCGAAACAATTGAATATCCGAAAAAAAGTAAAAATGAAGTGGCATGGGATATTGTAGATTTTATAATAACTAGGTATTTTTGACGCATCAAAAAGAAATGAATATGCATAAATTGTCTAAATATATTTTCATTTGCCTCATTTTATTTGGTAATGCACTTATTATAAAGGCTCAGGAGTTTAATTGCAGTGTAAGTGTAACAGCACCTACCTTGCAGCTTGCCAATAGGGACCTGTGTAAAAATATGGAATCTCAGATCAAGGAATTCATGAATACCCGACATTGGACAAATGATAATTTTTCGGCCTCTGAGCGTATTGATTGCAGTATTTCAATAATTATTGGAGGCTATAACGCAAATAATTATTCCGGAACGATGCAGGTCGTATCCAGCAGACCGGTTTATGGAACAAATTATTCCACTTCATTATTTAATTGTTTGGATAAAAATTTTAACGTCAGTTATGTTATATTTCAACCTTTTGAATACCAGGAAAATACATATATATCAGAAATGACTTCAATCCTGGGGTATTATGCCTATATCATGTTAGGTTATGACTATGATTCATTTTCCAAGTTCGGTGGTTCACTGTATTTTCAAAAAGCCCAGAGTATTGTAAATTCTGCGCAAGGAAGTGGCGTTGTTGGATGGGGTTCTACAGAAAAAGATGATCACAACCGTTATTTCCTTGCAAATGAACTGAATGATGATAGATTTAAATCATTTCATGAGGCCATATATGATTATCACCGTTTGGGGCTCGATAATATGTCACAGGATAATGGAAAAGGGACAGATAATATCATCAAAAGTTTACAGCTGTTGAACGAAGTGAAACAGAATTTCAATTCTTCGTATTCTCTGAATTTGTTTTTTCTGGCGAAAACTAATGAACTTATAGATCTTTTTGCCTCAGCGCCTTCAGATAAAAAAGGCACTGCTCGGGACCTTCTCAAAAGCCTCGATCCGCTTAATACGGAGAAGTATAATGACAAATTACAGTAAAAATTTTATTACCTTTATCGGGATAAAACAACCATGCTTTCATCCCTGAAGATACAAAATTTTGCCCTCGTTCAATCCCTTGAAATTGACTTCTTTAGTGGTCTTGATATCATAACGGGTGAGACCGGAACAGGAAAGTCAATTATACTCGGTGCCCTGGGTTTGATCCTTGGTTCTCGGGCTGATACAAGTTCTTTAATGGAGCCGGATACAAAATGTGTCATCGAAGGCAAGTTTCAAATTCCCGGTTCCCAATTCGTAGATTTCTTTAAAGACAATGACCTTGACTGGGATGAAAATACCATCATCAGGCGCGAGATAAGTCCTGCCGGAAAATCAAGGGCTTTTATCAATGATACGCCTGTAAATCTCTCATTATTAAAGGAATTTGCAGACCAGCTGGTAGATATCCATAGCCAGTTTCAAACGCAGAAACTCGTCGATTCACGATACCAGCTGTCCTTATTGGATGCTGTGGCCGGGCATAAAGCTTTGTTGGTTCAGTATGGTGACAAATACAGGGTTCTGAGAAAAATGGAATCAGACTTAAACCTTCTGAAAGAAAAAGAACTGAATGCAAAAAAGGAATATGATTATTTCAGTTTCCAGGTTCATGAACTGGAGGAAGCAAACATACAACCTCTTGAACTTGAATCGCTCGATGAAGAGTTGATGCTGCTGAGCAATGCGGAAAAAATAAAACTGGTCCTGCAGACAGCTATGTATGAAATCTCCGACGGGGATGAAAGCCTGAACAACCGGATAGCCGGTCTGGATAAACAATTTTCAGCTATTTCCTCATTGAATTCACGGTTGTTGCTGATCCAGAAACGACTGGAGGATGTACTTATCGAAACCAAAGACATTAGCGGTGAGATTGCAGAAATGTATGAGTCTGTGAATATAGACCAGGAACGATTGGAACAGGTGAACAACCGCATCAGGGTTATCAATAACCTGCTGGTCAAGCACCAGTTTAAAACTGAAACAGAACTCCTGAATTATGCCGATGAGCTTCGTGAAAAGATAAAAAGCACAGAATCGCTGTCTCAGGATATTGAGCAAATGCAAAAGCATCTTACGGTGCTGAATTCTGAACTGAATATGATGGCTGATGAAATTTCATCAAACCGCCATAAGCAGGTTGAGCCTCTTGAAAAACAACTTGTTACACTGCTGCGGCAGGTTGGTATCCCTGAAGCGGCCATACAGATATCCCTGAAAGATTCAGAGTTGCTAAATGAATTTGGGAAAGATAATATAAAGGTACTCTTCAGTGCCAACAAAGGCTCGCGGCCTATGGAAGTAGGTGCCGTAGCATCAGGTGGCGAGCTTTCAAGACTCATGCTTTGTTTCAAATACATTCTTGCCGATAGTATATTTCTGCCTACTGTTATTTTTGATGAAATAGATTCAGGCGTATCCGGTGAAGTTGCCATTAAGGTAGGGCAGATGATAAAAAAACTATCTTCCGGCCGCCAGGTACTCTGCATCACGCACCTGCCACAGGTGGCGGCCATGGGAGATCATCATTATGTCGTATATAAAGTTCCGGGCAGGGAGCGTACTGCTACCCATATCCGCCAACTGCAAAGCAACGAGCGCATCGAAGAGATTGCCAAAATGATTGGAGGACATGTTCCTGGTGCGGCGGCTGTTGAGAGCGCTAAGGAGCTATTGATGCGGAATTAACTGTCTTCCTTCACCCCATCTACAAAATACATTTCAAGCAGGCCCTTGTTCTTGGCTTCGATGTAACCTCGTGGGGTGCAATCGAAATAATCCTTTATTTTTTCATAGGTAGTGGCTGAAATATTCACCTTGCCGGTTTCACTGTTTTGCTGGATACGTGCCGCTGTGTTTACCGTATCTCCCCATATATCATAGGCGAATTTTTTAATCCCCACCACACCTGCCACAACCGGTCCTGTGTGTATTCCTATCCTTAATTCAAAGAATGGAAGATTTTGTTCAGATTTTTCATTTTTCATTTCTTTTACATATCGCTGCATTTCAAGGGCTGCAGATATGACTTCCTTTGGAGTTCCTTTATCCGGATTGGGAAGTCCACCTGCTGCCAGGTAAGCATCCCCAATGGTTTTGATTTTTTCAAGCCCATACTGCTCCATGATCAGGTCGAAGCTGCCAAAATACATGTCCAGATCAGCGACAAGATCCGTGGCCGACATCTGTTCAGAGATATTGGTAAACCCTTTTATATCTGCAAATAGCACACTTATTTCTTCATAGCCATGGGCAGTGGTTTTGCCATATTTCTTCAACTCTTCAGCCGTTTCTGATGGGAGGATATTGAGCAGCAATTCATCAGACCGGCTCTTTTCGGCACTGATCGTTTTCATGGCACTTTGCTGATGCCGGTACCGGTTGATGAGGACGAGAATGATGATAAAAATCAATAAAATAATAACGATCAAAGAGTTACGCAGCAGCTTGGAGAATTTTTGTTCACCAGTAAGTGTAGCTATTTTCTCATGGTCCTTCTCCGTATCATATTTGGTTTGCAGCTCCGCAATGGCTTTGCTTTTATCTACACTAAAGATGCTGTCTTCTATTGTTTTATAAATTCTGAAAGCTTTATAAGCATTCTTAACATCGCCAGTAGAATCATAATAATCACTGAGGTTATGATAAATTAACATCCTTGAAGTAGCTGCCCCGGTTTTGTTGGCAATACGCAGCGCTTTGTTTAGATAATAATAAGCGCTGTCCATATTTACATTCGTATAAACCGCACCAATATTGTCATATAAATTTGCAAGCATAAGTTCGTTTTTTTCGGCCTCATATATTTTGGCAGCCAAGAGAAAATAGGAAAGAGTTTTTTTATAATAACCTTCATTATAATAGGTTATACCAATATTTTCATAGGCGGTAGCCATGTCTTCCTTATTATCTCCAGTCTTGAAAATGGATAGTGCTTTTACAAACAAGTCACGTGCAATCCCTACTTTCTGATATTTTAGATAAAAATTCCCGAGATTAATACAATCTTCCCCTTGCTCGATGATATTATTATGCTTTGTTGCAATCTCGAGAGCTTTTTGGAGGTAATAAATAGCTTTGGCACTGTCTTTAAGAGTGACATACAATATCCCAAGATTGCCTAAAGATTTTGAAATTCCGGCATTATCATGCTTTTTTTCTCTAAGTTTTAAGCATTTCAAATTGAAATATACCGCAGAATCATACTCATCTGAATCATAACAAATATTTCCAAGCCTGTCATAAATCTCAATAAGCCCTAATTCATAATGCGCATTTTCCGCCAGATTTTCAGCAATGTGAAGATATCTTTTTGTTTTCTGGGCATTAATTGCCTGATATTTAAGAGCAGTCTTCCATAAGAGGTTTATACTCTGGGTATCAATGTGTTTAAGATTGACTATCGAATCCAGTTTTTTGCTCAAATAAACATCTTCCATTTGAGCTGATAAACTGCCGACCTGTATACCTATGAGAAAAATAGAGAATAACAGCCAAAACCTGATTTTCCTTGATTTTATCATGCAGAACAAAGCGCCCGATTGTTATTTTTAAGCGACATTTTTCTCGAAGATACTGTATTTTTTTGCAATGGAAATTGCATAAATCTTCAATTTGAGCAAAAAATCACTATTCACTTTTGACCAAACCGATAATGAACATCGTTTGTTTTAGTAATGTTTTATACTCTGCGGATTCAAAATAACGTCCGTTTGCCCGGGTATTGGTGTTACACCTGCTACTACCTCGAAGAGGGCATAAATAAGGGTACTGGTTGTGTTAATTCTATAAACGTAGAAATCAAAAATCGGATTTGGGTTAGGCTGTGGATCATAAGTAATATTGTTAAAATTGATACAATAGTTACCATAGGTGTCAGGCCCAAGTATACATTCGGCAGAAGCCCCTGAATCAATTGAATAGCCTGAAGCCGTGGTACCAAATATGGCCCAGCCACAATCATACTGAGCATCCGCAGGTGAAACAGCGGTTACATTAACATATAATACTCCAGTATTTAATGGATATGGCTGGTTGGTGGCAGGGTTGGTGTTCATTGTCCACATTGTAGCGCTGGTAAATTGAAGAGAGCTCAAAAGATTACCATTGCTGTCATATTGACCATAGTTTACATTTAGTGTTGGTGTTGCCATGATTATAATTTTTAGGTTTCAAGAATACTTTGCCAAATCTGATGATAAGTTTTTGAATGGCAATGAATAAATTTTCAATATACAGAGTCGTTGACTTTTAGAAAGTCAAGTATTCTAATGCTGCGAATATGACCCCACAACTGAAATTATAAATTGATGATTATGGCTGGAAGTTAAACCTCCTTCCCATTCATCAGGCAGTTGCCACGGTTTGGGTTTCCGTTCCTGAACTTTGCGGAGCTGCAGGTGCGGGTATAGGATCGGGTGGTGTACTCTGTTGAACCTGTGCAGGAGCAGGTGCCGGGGCGGGAGCTGTGGTTTGTTGCACTTGTGCTGGAGCGGGTGTTGTTGTCGCCAGGCTTCCGTTTTCACCAATTTTCATGCCTATATAGGTTGCCGAACTGATTCCCATAAGTGCCAGGTCTGTATCATTAAATAAGGGATAAGCAGGAGATGCTTTTAAAGATGCTAAGAACTTTACAATAAAAATAACCCCGAAAATGATGTTGAAAACAACAGATTGAAAACGGTGAATACTGATGCCGCTTTGATCTGAAAGTATATCTTTCAAAAACCCTTCCGAAGGTTGGTTTTGCATCACGGCATTGTCGTCATCAGAACGGGAGTTGTCAATGACCCTGCCTGCCGCTGCTGTACCTGCACTGATGCCAAGCAGCACCAGACAAGATGAATTTAAAGCCACAATGTCTTCATGCCAGCCATAGGCTAGCATATAGGCATCGACAATGATTACCAGCCAAAACATCATTTGTACCCGCGAATAGCTATAGGGCTTATTTTTAACCAGGCTTACATCTTTAAGAATATTGGTCGTATATGAAAGTGTAATTGCCGTAACGGTGAAAACACATACAGCAATAAAGGACCACAATTGATAATTATTAGCAAAAGCCATATATTTTATTGATTTATGGTGTTTAAAACCCAATGTTCGTAAGTTAATTTCATAACACCAAGGTTTTGAGAAAATAATGCAGGTTAAGTTGTCTGTTTCACTTCTTAGTGGCAACGTGAACCATTGGTCAGGGAGGAATACGCCCCCCTCCGCAAAACTTAACACACCTCTATTCACTCTATTCCATAGTTTTTCCTTAAATTGCGCCTTTTATGACCTTATCCATTGATTTAAAAACAGAAATGGCATCATTACTTATTTGCCGTATCATTTCCAGGAAAGACCGAAGACGGTTTTTCTGCTCCCGGATATGATTACATTCCGGGATGCATCGGTCGGGAGACCGGTTTCCTCAGAACTGTTTTTTTTAACCTTTTTCAATTTTTTTTCTAATCATCAAATGAGCGAAAGCCAGTTTATAGTCCGTTTAGCGACGGATAATGATATAAAATACGCAAACCAGATCTGTGCTGAGATGGAGTCATCTGCCAAAGCACGTGGTACCGGTATTGCCAAACGATCCCCTGATTACATCATCCAGAAAATGCATGAAGCAAAAGCCGTCATTGCCCAGCATGAAGACGGCAGGTGGGCAGGGTTCTGCTATATAGAAACTTGGGAAGACGGGAAATATGTAGCCAATTCAGGCCTTATCGTGTCTCCTGAGTTCCGTAAAGAAGGCCTTGCCAAACGTATCAAGTCAAAGATATTTGAGCTTTCGCGCAGCAAATATCCTGAAGCCAAGATATTTGGCCTCACTACCGGATTGGCTGTGATGAAGATCAATTCAGAACTTGGTTATGAACCGGTTACCTATTCAGAGCTCACCGATGATAACCAGTTTTGGGCAGGCTGCCAGAGTTGTGTGAACTTTGAGATCCTCATGAGCAAAGAGCGCAAGAACTGTTTGTGTACGGCCATGCTTTATGATCCTGCAGATCAGAAAGAGAAAGAGAAAGAGGGAATACAGAAAGAGATCAATAATTTGAAAGTAAACGGACATTCAATTAAAGCAAAACCAGCCTGGAAATCAAGCAAATGGATCAAAGCGATAAAAAACAGGATGCAGAAATGAGCAACGAAAAGAAAAAAGTAGCGCTGGCATTCAGTGGCGGACTGGATACTTCTTATTGTGTGAAGTACCTGTGCGATGAACTGGGCCTGGATGTATATACCATAACCATAAACACAGGAGGCTTTGACGAAAAAGAGCTCAAAGAAATTGAAAATAGAGCATTAAGTCTTGGTGCAAAGGCGCATAAGACAATTGATGAAACGGATCAATACTATCAATCCTGTATCAAATATCTCATATTTGGCAATGTGCTGAAAAACGGGACTTATCCACTTTCTGTTAGTGCTGAGCGTGTTTCACAGGCAATGGCAGTGGCACGGTTTGCCAAAAAAATCAATGCGGATTTTGTAGCCCATGGCAGTACGGGCGCCGGTAACGACCAGGTTCGTTTCGATATGATATTCAATATCATGATCCCGGGAATCAAGATTTTAACACCCATCAGGGATAATAAACTTTCAAGGGAAGAAGAGATCGCATTCCTTAAAGCAAAGGGTGTTGAATACAATTATGAGAAAGCAAAATACTCGATCAATAAAGGTCTTTGGGGTACGTCGATAGGAGGTAAGGAAACACTGACATCAGATCTTTCTTTGCCTGAAGAAGCCTACCCAACCCGACTCACCAAAACAGAGCCAAAAAAGATAAGCCTGTATTTTAATAATGGTGAATTTGTTGGTATTGAATCATATATTAATATGAATCCTGTCGATGCCATTCATGCGTTGTATGGTATCGCGGCCCCTTATGCTATTGGTAGGGATATCCATGTGGGTGATACCATTATCGGGATAAAAGGCAGGGTAGGGTTTGAAGCTTCCGCACCGATCATTATCATCAAAGCCCATCATGCCCTTGAAAAACATGTATTGACCAAATGGCAGCTTTATTGGAAAGATAATCTCGCCTCCTGGTATGGCAACTGGCTGCATGAAGGCCAATTCCTCGACCCGGTGATGCGCAACATTGAAGCATTTATGAGCGATACTCAAAAGACCGTAAACGGCAGGGTAGATGTGATGTTGTCTCCATATCATTTTTCGATCATCGGCATTGAATCTGAGCATGATTTAATGAACTCTGATTTTGGCCATTACGGAGAAGAAAATAAAGCCTGGAGCGGTGAAGATGTGAAAGGATTTTCTAAAATATTTGGCAACCAGACCATGATCTACCACATGGTGAATGACATTAAAAATATTGACGGAGATGAGTAAAATAAAGGCAGGAATTATAGGCGGCGCAGGATATACCGGCGGAGAACTGTTGCGTATATTGCTGCTTCATCCGGAAGCTGAGATCGTTTTTGTTCATAGTAAAACATTTGTCGGTAAAGCTGTTTCTGTTGCCCATCCTGACCTGACGGATGAGACGGATCTGGTATTTACAGATGGTTTCAATTCCAAAATAGATGTGCTTTTCCTCTGCATGGGCCATGGAGAATCAAAGAAATATCTGGAGACAAACCCTATTTCTGAAGACATTAAGATCATTGATCTGAGCCAGGATTTCAGGGTAGATAATCTGTTTGCAGGAAAGAATTTCATTTACGGCCTACCAGAATTGCATCGAAACACCATAAGAACAGCAAAAAATATTGCAAACCCCGGCTGTTTTGCCACGGGTATTCAGCTGGGATTGTTGCCATTGGCCAGAGCCGGATTGCTTCAGGATGAAGTACATGTGAGCGGCATCACCGGTTCAACCGGGGCAGGTAAAAGCCTGAGTGAAACCACACATTTCAGTTGGAGGAACAATAATATTTCTTCTTATAAAGTTCTGGAACATCAGCATCTCAATGAGATCATGCACACCCTTGGAACCATGCAAATGGGGGGTGTTCCGGATATCAATTTCGTGCCTTACCGAGGCAATTTCAGCAGGGGTATCCTGGTTACGAGTTACACCCGTTCTGATCTTAGTTTAGCCGAGGCGAGGTCATTATTTTCAGAATATTACCAGGAGCATCCATTTGTAACATTGACTGATAATGTGCCTGACCTGAAACAGGTTGTGAATACCAATAAATGCTTTGTTCATGTGGACAAAATCAAAGACAGGCTGGTTATTACGACTGTTATAGATAACCTGCTCAAAGGCGCTTCCGGACAAGCGGTTCAGAACATGAACCTGATGTTTGGACTGGATGAAACCTCAGGACTTCATTTTAAATCGATCGCATTCTAATCTATTCCTATAAATCCATGAAACTTTTCGACGTTTACCCTCTTTTCGATATTGAGCCGGTCAGTGCAACAGGCTCTTATATCATTGATAAAAAAGGTGATACCTATCTTGACCTGTATGGCGGCCATGCGGTGATTTCCGTAGGCCATAGCCATCCCTACTATGTGGAAATGCTTACCAGGCAATTGAACAGGATCGGTTTCTATTCCAATTCGGTAAAAATTCCGTTGCAGGAAGAAATGGCAGAGAAGCTTGGCAGACAAAGCGGATATCCTGACTATGAATTATTTCTTTGCAATTCCGGTGCTGAAGCCAATGAAAACGCCATCAAACTGGCATCATTTCACAATGGCCGCAAGCAGATCGTTGCATTCTCCGGATCTTTTCATGGACGTACTTCAGCAGCTGTTGCCGCCACTGATGACAAATCAATTAATGCCCCGGTAAACCATTCTCCTAATTTTGTTTTTGCACCATTCAATGATGAAAATGCTGCAAGAGAAATGATTACAGACAACACCTGTGCCGTAATCATTGAAGGAATCCAGGGTGTAGGAGGTGTGCAGATCCCTGATGTTTCTTTCTTGAAATTACTGCGAGAACTTTGTGATAAAACAGGAGCTATCCTGATTTTAGACGAAGTTCAATCCGGCTACGGTCGCTCAGGTCATTTCTTTGCACACCAGTATTCAGGCGTCAAACCGGATATGATCACGGTTGCGAAAGGCATGGGAAATGGATTCCCTGTCGGTGGCGTATTGATCCAACCGGGAATCAAGGCACGTCATTCCATGCTTGGTACCACTTTTGGGGGAAATTATCTTGCTTGTGCTGCAAGTATCGCGGTTCTTGATATTATAGAGAAGGAAAATCTTGTTGCAAATGCTGCTGAAATGGGCAAATATCTTGTTGAAAATATTTCACCTTTAGAAGGAATCAAAGAAGTGAGAGGCCTGGGTTTGATGGTGGGTATTGAATTGGAATTCCCATGTGCAGATATACGAAAAGAGCTTTTATTTAATCATAAGATATTCACCGGATCGTCATCCAATAAAAATACATTGCGGATATTGCCACCTTTAAATATTGGCAAAACGGAACTTGATATGTTCGTTTCCGCATTTTGCAAAACCCTTGAAAAAACACCGGTATCATGAAAAATTTTACTTCAGTACATGATGTGGATAATGTCCAGGCATTGGTGCAGGATGCTCTTTCCATAAAAAAAGATCCGTATGCTTTTGAAAACCTTGGGAAGCATAAAACGCTCGGACTTATTTTTCTAAATCCAAGTTTACGTACCCGTCTCAGTACACAGAAAGCGGCTGCCAACCTGGGTATGAATACCATGGTGATGAACCTTGATAAAGAAGGCTGGGCTTTGGAAACCGAAGATGGCGTGATCATGAATAGCAATAAAGCAGAGCATATCAGGGAAGCTGCGGCAGTTTTAGGGCAGTATTGTGATATTATTGGTATTCGTTCATTTCCACAGCTCCGCAACAGGGATGATGATTACAATGAGCTTATCCTGAAGAAAATGATCAATTTTTCCGGCAGGCCTGTTGTAAGTCTGGAAAGCGCGACAAGACATCCGTTACAGAGTCTCGCTGACCTGGTTACCATTACAGAATTGGCGCCGGATTTTCTGAACCGCAAGCCAAAAGTTGTTTTAACCTGGGCGCCGCATATCAAACCACTTCCACAGGCTGTACCGAATTCTTTTGCAGAATGGATGTTGAAATCGGATGTGGAATTCGTAATCACCCATCCTGAAGGCTATGAACTTGCCGAGGAATTTACAAACGGAGCAAACATTATCTACGATCAGGATAAAGCGCTGCAGGATGCTGATTTTGTGTATGTTAAAAACTGGTCATCGTATTCCGATTATGGCCATATCCTAAATTCAGATAAGAGCTGGATGTTGAATAATAAGAAACTTTACAAAACATCAAATGCCCGGGTAATGCATTGCCTGCCGGTTCGCAGAGATGTGGAGCTGGCTTCTGAAGTGCTTGATGGACAGAATAGTATTGTTATCCAGGAAGCCGGAAACAGGGTATTTGCGGCACAGGCTGTTTTAAAACAATTATTGATGGATAATTTCTAAAATGGAGAAACCCAAACTCTATATTCTCAAGATAGGAGGGAACGTGATTGACGATCCTGACAAACTTGATTCGTTTTTGAAATCATTTGCACTGGTCGATGAGGCAAAAATACTTGTCCACGGCGGTGGTAAAATAGCCAGTACCATAAGCAAAGAGCTTGGCATTGTGCCAAATATGTTGGATGGCAGACGCATTACGGATGCTGAGACTTTAAAAGTCGTGACCATGGTATATGGTGGACTCATTAATAAAAATATCGTTGCCAAACTGCAGTCTCAGGGTTGCAATGCCATTGGGCTAACGGGTACAGATGCAAATATGCTGCCAGCACAAAAAAGACCGGTAAAAGACATTGACTATGGCTTTGTTGGGGATATAGAGGAGGATAAAATCAATCCAATAACCCTTTCTTTATTTCTTGAAAATGGACTTTGCCTAGTCATCGCACCGTTAACGCATGATGGACAGGGTAATATGCTGAATACCAATGCAGATACAATAGCGAGTGTACTGGCAGTTGCATTGAGTGGCAATTATGATGTATCCCTGATCTATTGCTTTGAAAAAGCAGGCGTATTAAAAGATGTGAATGATGATTCCAGCCTGATTGAAACGATTTCGGCTTTAGAATATGAAGTTTTAAAGAAAGATGGCATCATCAATGAGGGCATGATTCCGAAGCTGGACAATGCATTTGAAGCTTTGAAAAAAGGGGTAAAGTCTGTACAAATCATTCATGCAGATGCCATAAAAGAGTTCAATAATCATTCAAAACCAAGGGGGACTGAACTTTATTTGACTATATAAAGGATCGTCAGTAAAATTCTTTGCGTTCTTTGCGAAACCCTTTGCGAACTTTGCATGAAATATTTCTCGCAAAGAGCGCCAAGATAAACCGCAAAGAACGCAAAGAAGATCAATAGCAAATATGTCTGACAATAAAGAAATATCTACCCTAATTCAGGAAGCCATCGGGCTTCTTCAACAACTCATTTCCATTCCATCTTTCAGCAAAGAAGAAAACGGCACTGCCGGAGCAATAGGACGATTCCTGTCAGATCATGATATTGATTTTCATCGCAAAGGGAACAATATATGGGCGTACAACAAGCATTTTGATCCTGCAAAGCCAACAATACTTCTCAATTCGCACCACGATACGGTGAAACCCAATCCCGGCTGGACCAAAGATCCTTTTCATCCTGAAATTGAGGGTGGTATGTTATATGGGCTAGGCAGCAATGATGCAGGGGGATGCCTGGTTTCTTTGATGGCTGCATTCCGGTATTTCTATGACAAATCCAATCTGCCTTATAACCTGGCTTTTGCAGCAACAGCTGAAGAAGAAAATTCCGGTCTGAATGGGATAGAATCTATTTTGGAAGATTTAGGTCCCATGGATCTGGTAATAGTAGGAGAGCCCACACAAATGCAGATGGCAATTGCCGAAAAAGGATTGATGGTTCTCGATTGTGTGGCATATGGCAAAACGGGTCATGCAGCGAGAGAAGAAGGAGAAAACGCTATTTATAAAGCCGTCGATGATATTGAATGGTTCAGGAATTATAAGTTTGAGAAAGTATCGCCCTATGTTGGACCGATGAAAATGACAGTCACAGTCATTAAGGCCGGAGAACAACATAACGTGGTTCCCAGTGAATGTCATTTTGTAGTGGATGTGCGCATGACGGATCAATATACCCACGAGGAAGTTTTAGATATCATCCGGCAGCATGTACAATCTGAAGTCAAAGCCCGGTCTACCCGTTTAAAACCTTCATTTATAGCTCCGGAGCATGCAATCGTACAGGCAGGACTTGCATTAGGACTGACAACTTATGGTTCACCGACTACCTCCGACCAGGCCGTAATTCCTTATACGAGTATCAAAATCGGCCCCGGAGATTCTTCAAGATCCCATACCGCCGATGAGTTTATCTATCTGAAAGAGATTGAAGATGGGGTGGGAATTTATGTGGGGATTTTGGAGCGGATGATGGTTTGATTTTACAGTGATAAGACAAGGCAGTGCCTTGTCTCTACTTCGCTGCCAATTCCACAATATCCTTCACTTCCAGAATCGGGTTTTCAGGGCCTTTATTCACCGTATTGATCATCGCAAGGCCAATTTCTTTTAGGGTACAGACAATTTTAGGGAAAGCGGCCCTGAGAACCGGATACATCCACGAAATGACAAAATAGGCTTTTTGTGTGTTTTTCAATCCTTTAGTGGGTTGTATGTACCCCGGGCGAAACATATAAGCCTTTTTGAATGGCAGTTTCATCAGGTCGTTTTCAGTTCTGTTTTTTACCCGCACCCACATATTTAATTTTGAATTTCCCGGTTTAACATTCCCGGTTCCTGCTCCGGAAACATAGCAACAGGTCATACCAGGATTGTGTTTTACAAGTGTTTCAGCAACATGCATCGTTAAATCATACGTTACATGGCTGTATTGTTCTTCGTTTAATCCCAGGCTCGTCACACCAAGACAAAGAAAAGCAGCATTATATCCTTCCAGTTGATTCTCAATCGGTGAGAAATCGAAAAAATCTTTGTGAATGATCTCGGTAAGTTTGGGATGGGTGATGCCAATCGGTCTGCGATTGATAATCAGTACCTTTTCAACATCAGGATGCAAAAGACATTCGTGTAAAACGCCTTCACCCACCATTCCGGTTGCTCCGGTTACAATCGCTCTTATTTTCTCGTTTGACATAGTATTCATTATTAAGCAAAATTACATGAATTTAGTTGTTGTGTCGAAACTTGTTTCTATTCAGGTGTTTCCTTTTCAATCCCATCGGGCAGTGTCATTAAGTTAAGTGGTATATACATTGTTTTTCAATATCTTACGACGCTTTTAATCCCAGAGGGATGCCATATTGGTAGCAAAAACGCAAGAGATCATTTCCAGAATCCCATGGGGATGACATATTTCTCTTGTCAAAATGGAGATATTGCATACCTACGGCATTCTAAAACACACAAATCCAATTTTCTACCAATATTTCATCCCTACGGGATTATAACACAAATCGTTAATTGACAATAATTTGAAGCCTTAACTTAATGACATTGCCATAAGGGACTTAAATACCAGACAGATTTAACTCTTAACGTTGATTCATTTTAGATAAGCCAGAGTCTTAAAAGTACAAGTCCCCTGAAAATAGTAATTTTGTACCGAAATGCAAAAACCCACAAAACTCTGGCAGAAAAATACGGAAACAAGTCCGGAAGTAGAGGCTTTTACGGTCGGTAATGACCGTGATCTGGATCTGCTCCTTGCTCCTTATGATATATTGGGCTCAATTGCTCATGCCATGATGCTGGGCAAAGTAGGATTGTTGGATGAATCCGAGACAAGGACCTTATGTGCAGAGCTTCGGAATATTTATCATGACAGTGAAAATAATGGTTTTGTTATCGATGATGGGGTAGAGGATGTTCATTCACAGGTTGAAAACCTTCTTACAGAACGGCTTGGTGAAACGGGAAAAAGAATTCATACAGGAAGGTCACGCAATGACCAGGTTTTACTCGACCTGAAATTGTTTTCAAGGGCCGGAATGAAGGAAATTGTGCAAAACAGCCAGGTTTTGTTTGATCAGTTGATCAATCTGAGCGAGACTTACAAAGAATATCTGCTTCCGGGATATACCCATTTCCAGGCTGCTATGCCTTCTTCTTTGGGACTATGGTTTGGTGCCTATGCTGAAAGCCTGGTGGATGACCTGACAGTGCTACAGGCAGCATATAAGGTTACCAATCGGAATCCATTGGGGTCAGGAGCCGGCTTCGGATCTTCGTTGCCATTAGATCGTGAATATACAAGCCAGCTGTTAGGATTTGATTCCCCAAACTATAATGTGGTATACGCCCAGATGACGCGTGGCAAAACAGAACGGTTGGTGAGCGCTGCTTTGGCCAGTATTGCTTCTACCTTAGGCAGGATGTCGGCTGATGTTTGTCTCTATATGAGCCAGAATTTTGGTTTTATTTCCTTCCCCGATCATTTAACGACAGGCTCCAGCATTATGCCGCACAAGAAAAACCCGGACGTATTTGAATTGATCCGCGCGAGGTGCAATAAACTCCAGGCTTTGCCGAATGAACTCGCATTGATCTGTGCCAATCTTCCTTCCGGTTATCACAGGGATATGCAGCAGATCAAAGAAAGTTATCTGCCTGCTTTTGAGGTTTTGAACAGCTGTTTGCGGATGATGAACTTCATGTTGCAATCTATTGAAGTAAAGAAAGATATTCTTGATGATCCGAAGTATAAGTTTATATTTAGCGTAGAGGCAGTGAACGCCCTTGTCAACGAAGGTGTTCCTTTCCGCGATGCTTATAAGCAGGTAGGCGCACAGATTGCCGATGGCAGTTTCGATAAACCGGAGTCTGATTTATTAAAAACACATACGCATCTGGGAAGTATCGGGAATCTTGGAAATAATGAGATCAGGAAATTGATGGACCAGACGATCAAATCTTTTGATTTTGAGAAGGTGGAATCTGCGCTGAAAGCTTTAATCAAAGCATAATCACCCCTAATCTTTAATCTAAGTTCATTTCCACAACCCTGAAAGGGTTGAATAATAATAACCACGGGCGAAACCCGTGGAATAAGTAAATGCATCAAATTACAACCCTGCAGGGGTAGAAGATCATGATAAGTCGCGGTTCAACCCCTTCAGGGTTGGATGGATGCTTATTGGATCAGCCATGGGTTACACCCATGGTTATTATTGTTAAACCCCTTCAGGGTTTTGAGTATGGGTATGGTGATTACAAGACCAATGTCGCAATTGCAACATTGATTAACAAATACTTAACATTAGTTTAATACTTGCGTAACAAGGGCAGCAGCCTCGCTTAATAGCGTAGCGGGGTAAACTTTTAGTCCGCTTTCATCAATGATTTTCCGTGCTTCCTCAGCATTTGTGCCCTGGAGGCGGACAATTATAGGCACTCTAATATCACCAATACTCTTGTATGCATCTACGATACCCTGCGCTACTCGGTCACAGCGCACGATTCCACCGAAGATATTGACCAAAATAGCCTTTACATTAGGTTCTTCCAGGATGATCCTGAAACCTGCCTCTACAGTAGTTGCATTTGCGGTACCGCCTACATCCAGGAAGTTGGCCGGTTCTCCTCCGCTGAGCTTGATCATGTCCATGGTTGCCATAGCTAATCCGGCTCCATTCACCATACAGCCTACATTTCCATCAAGGTGCACGAAGTTCAGGTTGTATTTTTTGGATTCTGTTTCCAATGGATCTTCCTCATTCAGGTCGCGCATGGCTTCAAAATCAGGATGCCTGTAGAGGGCGTTATCATCAAGGTTAACTTTGGCGTCAACCGCTATAATCTTATTATCTGATGTTTTCAGGACTGGATTGATCTCAAACATCGATGAATCCGTACCCAAATAAGCATTATATAAAGAAGCAACGAATTTGGTCATTGCCTTAAAAGCATCTCCATCCAGTCCAAGGTTGAATGCAATCCTTCTTGCCTGGAAACCCTGCAAGCCTACATCTGTACTCACATGTTCCTTATATATCCTTTCAGGCGTTTTTGCAGCTACGTCTTCTATATCCATACCGCCTTCTGTAGAGTACATGATCACATTTTCGCCACGCTGACGGTCAAGCAATACGCTCATGTAAAATTCTTTGGTTTCAGTTGGACCGGGATAATAAACGTCTTCTGCCACCAATACTTTATGAACAACCTTGCCTTCAGGGCCTGTTTGATGGGTTACAAGGGTCATACCAAGGATACGGCCGGCAACATCTTTAACCTCTTCGATAGATTTGGCAAGCTTTACACCACCGCCTTTTCCACGGCCACCCGCATGAATCTGGGCCTTTATGACAAAAAACTTGGTTCCTGTTTGTTTGCTAAGTTCGTTAGCAGCTTCAACGGCTCCATCGGCTGTATCGGCAACAATGCCTTCCTGTATGGCTACGCCGTAACTTTTTAAAATTTGTTTGCCCTGGTATTCGTGAATATTCATGAGTGAATTTTATGTTCTTATTAATGTTTCAAAACTAATGATTTTCCTATTATGATTTTATGAGGAGGCTCAGTTTTGGCTTCAATTTTTGGAAAGATTTTTAAGCTCATTTTGACGGGATCCAATTGCTAATTCTAATGACGCATTTAATACTTTCATATTAAATAAGTTATCGTAATTATCTGATAAATTTAGGAAGTCAAAAGGCCATCTTTAATTGAATTGGTTTAATTTGGTTCTCCGAGTCGCAAGCTAAAAATATACATTGATTGTCAATAAGATAAATGGGACATTTGGTGTATGAACACTAAATGGCGCAAACCTTGCCAGGGAGGAGACACAAGCATTACGTCTCTACTGGGAATGACGAAAACTATGCTTTTTGTGCCTGAACTGCTTTCCTTGATACAAGGAAAAAATACCCACCAAAGAAAACGGCATTGTAAAAGAGATCTCCAAGAACGGTGTATTTAAAGAATGGCAAACCCATTGTATAAGATTGCATCAGTCCGCTGAAATTTCTTGAGTACTCAGGAATGCTTGTCCAGGCTCCGAAATTGGTAACCAGGAAAAACAGAATTGAACCCAAAAGAGATGTACCAATGATGAATAGTGGCTTCTTATTGTTGCGGATTAGTGTCCCTATAAAGAGAATCGCGAAGAAAGAGCCATATACATATACCATATCGGCATAGAAACCGGTACCGGGCGCCATAATTTCTTTTATGGAATCACTAATCAACATGGCTCCGATTGGAAATATAAACATCCATTTATGATTCCATAACATGGCGCCACTGAATAAGGCAAGGGCTGCAATAGGAGTGAAGTTCGGCCAGAACTGACCAATACTCTTCGCAAAGACTGTCCGTAGCAAAATTGAAACAAGTGTAATGGCCACCAGCCCGAAAATCATCCGGCGTGATGGATTATTATTTTCTTTGGATTGCATAGTATTCTTTATTTATGAGGCAAAGATAAGACAAGTTAGAATTAGCTAGACGAGCCTTTTCAATTATTAAAGATTTCAGGTCAGGAATCGGATTTAGGAGTTGAAAGTGGTTAGTTTCGCCCTAAAAGGCCATATTTACAATTGTAGTTATTGTAAAAAAATACTACATAAAATATATATTATATACTTGTATATAAATATATTATGATTATAATATAAAGTAATGCTACGTATTATACATGTTAATTTGTTGTAAAATAATAAAATTATGATAATATATATACTCGATTACTACTAAATTATCAAACTGTATCATTATTTTTATGATTTACATTTAACAATAGACTGTTTACAAAAGTAATAATGTAAATTTACAAAGTTAATCTTGTAAATTAAAGAGTTTACATATTGTTTGGAATTGTAAATAGCTTGGTTTACCTTTGTAGAAACATTAGATATATGAACGAACGGTTATTAAAGATCATGGAGCATTTCAACTACTCTCCATCTATATTTGCTGATGAAATAGGCGTCATAAGGTCCAGTATAAGCCATATTATAAGCGGGAGGAACAATCCTGGCCTCGAACTATTACAAAAGGTCCTGATACGCTTTCCGCAGATTTCTTCTGACTGGCTTTTGTTAGGGCGGGGTGAAATGCTACTTAACGAAAATGAGCTTGAAACCAAGATGGTTACAAATGTAAACTATCCTAAAAAGATTGGCCAGTTAAATTTAGACGACATCACATCTGCTCAACCGGCAAAAACGACCATCCCGGGTACCTATGTAAATCGAAATCCTGAAGCTATACCGCAAAATATTCCAGAACCTAGGCAGGAAATAGCGGAACAACCCAAACAAACGGAGCCAAAAGAGCAAAAGATAGTACCCGAAGTGAAAGCTGCCAAACGTGAAGCGGGGGTTAAACGCGTCACAATCTATTTTGAAGATAATTCATTCAGGGATTTTGTGGAAGAAAAAGCCTGATTTACCTTAGCATCTCCATATATCAATAGAAACGGCGAAATTCGCAACTGATGAAAATCGCTGTCAACACCAGACTTTTATTATCAAACAAGCTTGAAGGAATAGGCTGGTTTGCATTTGAATGCCTGAAACGTATTACCACCCAACACCCGGAACACCATTTCTATTTTATTTTCGACAGGCCGTATGACAAGCAATTTGTCTTTTCAGATAATATCACACCTATTGTTATAGGCCCTCCCGCAAGGCATCCTTTCCTTTGGTATATATGGTTTAACTGGTCTCTGGCATCTGTTTTAAAGAAAATAAAACCTGATCTTTTCCTTTCACCTGAGGGGTATATTTGTCTGAATACCAATGTTAAGTCCATAAATGTGATGCATGACATTGCTTATGAGCATTACCCCGAAACCGTTCCTTTCATGGTACGATCTTATTACAAATATTATTTCCCCAGGTTTGCCAGGAAGGCAAAAAAAATAGCAACTGTTTCACAATTTTCTAAAAATGACCTTGTAAAAAAGTACTATATCAATCCTGATAAAATAAAAGTCATTTATAATGGATGCAATGAAGCTTATCATCCCATAGGTGAAAATGAATTTGAATCGGTTAGGCAAAAGTGGGCAGGAGGGAAGCCATACTTTATATATATAGGCAGTATCAACCCCAGGAAAAATATAAAAAACCTGTTTCTGGCTTTTGATAAATTTAAGACAGATACGAATTCAAATGCTCAGTTATTATTGATTGGTAAACAAATGTTTATGGGCAATGACCTGAATGATACCATCAACGCTTTAAAACATAAAGATGATATCAATTTTCTTGGCAGAATTGAGGATACAGATGAAGTAAACAAGTTAATCTCTGCTTCCATAGCCATGACATATATTTCTGTTTTCGAGGGCTTTGGTATTCCATGCCTTGAAGCCATGCGATGTGGAACTGCTGTAATAACATCCAATACCAGTTCATTACCGGAAGTTTGCGGCGAGGCTGGATATTATGTGGATCCCTTCAAAATAGGTTCGATAGCTGAGGGATTGGAGAAAATTGCAAGTGATCCCGGATTGAGAAAACTTCTCATCGAAAAAGGAAATATCCAGGCTCAGAAATTCAGCTGGGATAAAACAGCCGGTCTGTTATGGGAAGTAATAGAAGAATGTATAAATGAATAACTTTGCGGTATGCATAAAATTCTCATCATCAATGGGCCAAATCTAAATCTGCTTGGAAAACGACAAACAGATATATATGGTGGAATAAACTTTGAAGAATATCTTACATTACTCAGAGATAAATATGCGATCATCGATATCCATTATTTTCAAAGCAATCATGAGGGTGCTATCATTGATAAAATACAGGCTTCAAATACGGAGTTTGATGGGATTGTTATCAACCCGGGCGCCTATGCCCATACATCAATTGCCATTGCCGATGCCGTGCAGGCCATTTCAATCCCTGTAGTAGAGGTTCATATATCAAATGTTTTTGCACGCGAATCTTTCCGGCATCATTCGTACTTGTCAGCTTACTGTAAAGGTGTAATCATAGGATTGGGGTTGAATGGATATCAACTTGCTATTGAAAGTTTGATCATTTGATAAATATTAAACAAGATATATCGTTGTCTGATGACTATTTGGTTGTTGATTGTTTTAAGGTTTGTATTCAGACAGTTTTAAGATCTTACGATAATCTTTATCCTTAAATAACTCATCTAAAGTTACTTTAGGGTTCTTTTCCATATATTTTTTTACAATCTGCCACCCTATCCATTCGCCAAGTCGGGGAGATGATTCCTGTGGTACATTTACATCGTTTGTGAATGGACCTTCATCTATATATTTACCAACTTTATCTTCATTGGTATTGTAAAGCAGATTATCTGTAACCAGATGCGTCCAGATGTCAGCCTGGTATTTATCACACCATTTGAGTTGCTTGGTTGTATATTCTATTTTAAGGGAATCAGCCATATCGGGCTTCATAACATCAAGGAAAAACATTCGTTTGCCTCTGTAAATCATTTTGCTTAAGAGTGTTGGATCGGTGAGCCGGTCCTCATCATATCTTGCCTGAAAAAGTGTTTTTAATCCATTCGGCAGGATGTATTCCTTTCTAAAGGTCCTCATCTTGTAATCCGGCATTTCAATCGAATTGTAATAACGGTAATTCTCTCCCAGGAAAAATTCGAGTGCAATCATTAGATTATTCCCGTAAGTATAGGCCTGGTAGCCGAAAGGATTGATTATGGTATAAATTTTTGGAAGTGAATCATTTGGATAATAGTATTTTATGTGCCTGAAGGCATCATCAAAATCATTCTGCAGATCATTGATAACCGGTTGCGGATATGCTTTTTCAACATCCGGGTATAAGGAATCACGCATGTAAGGGTTCAGCAGATAAACTTTCCTGAAACTATCCAGTGTATATGGATCACCCCATCTTCCAAAATTATGCATCCTGCTAATGAAAAATTTGACAACATCCTTATTCTCAGTAATCATTTTCTGAATTCCCTCCTGGAAATGGGCAGGATCAATGCTATAAAACTCTTTTTCAAGACGTATGAATTTTACATCGACATGAATTTTGCTCACATCAGGATTCCACCTGCTTTTTGAACTACATCCGGCTAATAATACAATTGCCAAAACATATACGATACATCTGTTGTTGTACGAGAGAATCATTAACTTGCCCCCTGATTTTAAATTTAAATAAAACGCAAAAGTATGAAAAAGCTTGCCTTAACAGCTTTATTTATGTTCACAGTTGCAATCACATTTGCTCAAACAACAAATACAATCGTTACACCTCCATACCAGGTTCGTAAAGTTCCCAAATTTAAAGGTGGCTTGATGATAAGTCCTGCCATAACATGGATGCAGGCGGCAGTTGACAATCAGAATATTAATAAAATACAAAGTCCTGGCGCAAAGCTGGGTTTTTCATATGGACTAGTTGGGGATTTCTTCTTCAATAATAATTATGGAATAGGAGCCAACCTTAGAATAACCAGTTTTAATGAAGAATTCAAATATTTTAAGAATGCAGATTCACTTCAGAGTATAGATCGCACGTTGCATCTTCAATACCTTGAAATACCGGTAACTTTAAAAATGAGGACAAATGAAATAGGCTACGTAAAATATTTTGCACAGTTTGGATTTATGCCTGCTATATTGCTGGGAGCCAGGGCTGATATAAATGAGTATGATAGAAACAATAATTCGGTTTCCAGTAACAACGGTTTGAATGTCAACAGCAGCGTAAATCTTTTTATGCTTTATTCTGTCGTAGGCATTGGCGCAGAATATAATCTTGGTGGTTCAACAAATATAATTGTTAGTTTGAGTTGGAATAATGGATTCACCAATATCTGGAACCGTGCAACAAATGTGTCTAATCCTGATCCTTATACAAACAGTAATTTTAGTACACCGGTTGAAAATATCTCTTTAAACCTTGGTGTTTTGTTTTAAAAACATCTCCAAAAAATAACCATAAATTTGAACCACCCTTTCCGGGGTGGTTTTTTGTTTCATGAAAATTGCAATTGCTCAGTTGGATTATCGTATCGGGGATTTCGGGAAAAACACCTCGAGGATTATTGATTGTATTCGGAATGCAAAATCTAAAAAAGCGGACCTTGTTGTTTTTGCAGAGCTGGCCATTTGTGGTTATCCTCCAAAGGATTTCCTTGAGTTCAATGATTTTATTTCACTTTGCGAACAATCTGTTGAGAAAATAGCAAGATGTTGTATAGATATTGCGGCTATTGTGGGTGGCCCATCGATTAATCCGGCCCTCAAAGGTAAAGCACTCCATAACTCTGCTTATTTCCTGAAAGATGGTAAAATTAACCAGGTCATTCATAAAACTTTGCTTCCGAATTATGATATTTTTGATGAGTACCGTTATTTTGAGCCAAACAGGGTGTTTGAATGTATAGAACTGAATGGCAGTAGAATAGCGCTTACCATTTGCGAGGATTTATGGAATATCATAGATGATCCGTTATATATCGAAAACCCGATGGATCATCTTATTAAAGAGCGGCCTGATTTTGCTGTGAATATAGCAGCCTCTCCATTTTCATATTCACATGATGCTTTGAGGACAAGCATCCTACAGAAAAATGCATTAAAATATAAAATCCCTTTTTTCAATGTGAATCATACCGGGGCGCAAACTGAACTTGTCTTTGATGGTAGTTCAACGATTGTTAGCCAGGACGGATCAATATTTAAACTATCCTCTTTCCAGGAAGAAATTAAATACTTTGACCTTGAGGAAGCGAAGCAGGGGCAAGGGTTTGGAAATTATTTTCTCAAAAACAAAAGTGAATTGATCTATCTTGCACTCATTGAGGGTATAAAAGGATATTTTCAAAAATTAGGATTTAAAAAAGCAGTTCTGGGCATGTCAGGTGGAATAGATTCAGCGGTAGTATTAGCACTCGCCGCTAAGGCTCTTGGAAAAGAAAATGTTATGGCTGTTATGATGCCTTCGCCATATTCATCACCAGGGTCTGTTTCTGATTCTATTGAAATGATACAAAGAACCGGAGTTGATTCTCAGACAATTCCAATAGAAGCGGCTATGAAAGCCTATGAGTCAATTCTGTCACCTGCAATGGCCGGGCTTCCTGAAGATATTACAGAAGAAAATATACAATCCCGGATCAGGGGTGCTATATTAATGGCCTTGTCCAACAAACTGAACCTGATTCTGTTAAATACGTCAAATAAAAGTGAATTTGCCGTAGGATACAGTACTTTATATGGAGATTCTATCGGTGCTATTTCTGTTCTGGGCGATGTGTATAAAACGGAAGTTTACGACCTGGCTAAGTATATTAATGAAATTGATGGAGACATAATCCCCTTGAATATCATTGAAAAAGCGCCATCTGCTGAGTTGAGACCGGATCAAAAAGATATTGATACTTTACCTCCATATGAAATCCTGGATCAGATATTGTACCAGTATATTGAAAAGAGACAAGGGCCTGTCGAAATCATAGCCCAGGGATTTGATGAGCTTCTTGTTTATCGTATCTGTAAAATGGTAAACCAGACAGAGTACAAAAGGTTCCAGGCGCCTCCTATCTTACGGGTTTCTGATAAAGCATTTGGATCGGGTAGGAGATTGCCGATCGTTGCCAAATACCTGGGATAATTTATCTTATCAGGTTTATCATTCCAGAATAAACTTTTTCATTCGACTGGTATTTAATAAGATATAATCCTGTAGGAAAACTACTTAAATCTATTTTTGGGTCTGATCTATCATTAATAACTGATTCGAAACAAACAACGACACCGGCACTATTGAATATTTCTATGCTATATGTTTGACCAGCAATATTGTTATCGAAATGAAGTTTAAACTGTCCGGTAGAAGGGTTCGGGTAGATTTTCAATATTTGAGATATGTCATTTTGAGGGTTTATTCCTGAATTTTCATTCACGGTAATATAATTAATTTTGAGGCGGGTATTATAACTCGAAGATTTACCACCTTTTAGGCTGATCCAGTATTTACCGGTATCTGTGAATAGAACTTTTGGATTTGGGCTTGTATTGCCAGTTCCTCCCACGAATTTATATTTCGGGGGGAGTACGGTCCAAAGCCAGGAGTCTAAAGTATCTTTTGTTCGGTCAAAAAATGATACTGTATCTTTTAGGGCGATATTCGTATCGTTTGCCATGAAATCAACCTGGGGACCAGACGGATCCATAATGTCCTTGTAACTATCACTGTAAAAAAGATGCATTGATGTGCCTCCAGAGCCATTTGGAATCACATTCGCCTGAAAAACAGGAATGTGTTCGGAATTGGAAATCCATTTATATTGAATAGCACTATTATTTTGGGGTGTACCGGCAAGGGTGTCAAATTCTGTAACCACAGATTTAATGCGAAGGCAATTGTATGTTTTATAAGGGGTTATAATCACACCCCAACCGTCAACCGTATCTACTCTTTTTCCTGAAATTCGTGCGCTTGTCCCTAAAATAGATGCTTTCCCTCCATAGATACAGCTGTCGGTATTTCCATATTTCATTGGGAAACGATAAACGATATCAGGTGAGGAATAGGGTAGTGGCGTGGGCAGATTTATGATCGGAACCGTAATACCCAGGCCAACCTGCCTGAAATCTGAACTACTTGATTTAAAGAAAGCGTAAGATCCTGCTACATTAGGATTTTTAAGGTCTAAACCAATATCTCCATTGAATGGTGTACTATATGCTGAACTAATGTTTGCAGGCGATGCAAATTTATAGGTATCCTGGTTATAACTTATGACGCCGGAAAAATCCCACGTGTGATTTGGCCCAGTTGAATTAACATCAACAGAATACCTGCTCTGACTATAGATAATATTTTCCCCTGCTGCCGGGGAACTGCTGTCGGTAACAATAATCTGACCAAGACTTTTGCTTGCAACAAATGCCAGAGCCAAAAATAAAAAAAATCCTAAAAATTTACGTGGAATAATAATTTGCATGCCCGGGCTTTTTTGATCTTAACAAAGATAAGTAAAAAAGCACCCGGTTTACTTGCTTTCAGATTGACTTTTCCTTCCCGATTACATTCCAATTCTGATAGTCAAACAGCCTTTTCCCTCTAAAAGAGTTCTTTTCAATAAAAGTCAGAATCCTGTATTTTAATTTTTCATGTTTATATAATCCCCGGTCTGGTTCAACAAACTTTTTATCCTGATTCAGTTCATCGGTCCAATGGTGATTTGCAATCCAATCATTCATAAGAGCAGGGTGTGTTTCTTTAAAAACGGGTATCCGTCCAAGGGCTCCATAGTCGAATTCAAGTGGCTTTTCATTAAACATGGCTTCTGCTGCATCTTTTCCCCAATACTGCGATTCCTGCTCTTTCTTTTTACCCCTCATGAGCCTTGGTGGTCTTACCCAGCCGTAATGGTAAATATATGCCGGAATATCAATAACACTCAATTTTTCTCCATTCGTTTTCCGGAAAGATTGCGCATCACCTACCGATTGAATGGAAGAATTGTTCCTTATAATCCTGATTTCCTTGGAATACCACCCATGAAAACCATCCACGATATGATTATAATCTCCCCAGAAATGCCGGTAATGGAATAAGAAACCATCAACTTTCTGGTTTGAATGATATTTAAAACATGCGTTTTTTATGATGGAATGATACTTTTCGTGTACCACTTCATCAGCCTGGATGTAAAAACACCAGTCTCCGGTGCATTGTGAAAGGGCGAAATTTGTTTCATGGCTATAAATAGCACCCATTTTAAAAAGGTCTTCGTCCCATTTCCGTTTATAAATCCTGATCTTATCAGAATTTATAGATAAAATATCTGCTTCTGTGCGATCGTCAGGATCACATTCTCCAAGCGCAATAACAAATTCATCTACAATGGGCAGTATTGAAAGTATGGATTCCTTAATCGGGAAATAATATTTTGTGGCATTCCTGACAAATGTGAATCCTGAAATCTTCATTAATTAAGGTTTGCCGGGTTATTAAAATTTGCTTGTGTTTGAAGCATCTCTGCATATTTAGAAGTGCCTCCGGATTTTATATCTTTTTGTTCATTGCTTAGTAAAATATAGAAGAGACAAAAGAAAGTTATCCCCACCTGGCGCTCCAATAAATATTCAGCCTGGAATGCTATAACGCAAACAATGATAAACATGAAGAAAAGATAGTTTCGGAAAACCGCCCCATTAAATACCGGAAAAAAAATCATAAAACATAATGCTGAGAAACCAATAATACCCATGGAAACTAGTGAATAAAGAAATTCATTATGTGGTTTGATACGGTTTATAGTGATAAGATCAGAATTTTCAAGTGTATATTCCTGATCCATAGCTTCCGTGATATTGGCAGGCCCAACACCGTTAATCATATTCTTCATAAAAACTGCCCATCCTACTTTAAGGGCTTCAAAACGCATAGAAACCGAATAGTGGTTAATATTATCACCTGATTCATATTTATGAAGATCGAGCCGGGTATTATCAAAACGGTTTGATTCAGAGGGAATGATTTTTACCGTTATAACTGCCAATGAAACCAAACCCAGACCAATAAATATTCCTGTCAGGATTTTTTTTGATTTGAAGAAAAGCCATAAAATAGAAGTTAAAGCCTCAGCATAGAAACAGAATAATCCCGTACGTGCAGCAATGGTATGGAGCAGGATAACGACTATAATAAAAGTAGCCCATGCAGCTTTTCTATATAAAGGTCGTTGAATTTTTTCAATAAATAGACCCCATTGCAAAATGCCTGCAGCAAATGCAAGTAAAACACTGAAGTAAATGTGATTGATGCCTGTAACAATAGGTATTGGCTTGGAATGTGTGATGGATTCCTGGATGGCCTGGAAATGAATGATATAATTAATAAAAGAAATAATTCCTGCCAATGTTACAACTCCTATAAGTGTTGCAAAAATGATGTTTCTCTGTGGTTTTGAAATGGATTTTTCATCACTTAACCCAAATGGAACTAATACCAGTGGCAATTGCATAACAACCCATTGTTTATAAACGGAAAGGTTTCCCAGGTGCCATATTGATAATACAATCAGCAGATAATAAACCGCCATTGCTGCAGCATACCTGTTCTTGTAGATATTCCGGAATGCGGTTTTCAATCCTCCATTTAAAAAAGGATGAAGAAATATCATGACCACCCCGATACTTTGAGGCGCCGGGCTTTTTTCAGCAATAATAAAACCGGCTGAAATTAACATTGCACCAATAAAGGCCATGTTGGGCAGCAAAAGTGCAATTATTTTTTTCATTATTGACCCGTTGTATCAGCCACAGAATAATCAAGTCTTACACGAAAGTCTTTATCTATAATCCCAAGCTCATTAGCGGTATTTTTACTTATTTTAACTATTATAGATTTATTGTCATCTGTGTCAGGCAATTGCCCGATTACTTTTACATATTTAACTTTCCCGTTCATTGGATTTGTCAACCTGATAATGGTACCAGCTGGGGCTGTTTTATGCATTGCTAGACTGATTTCGCTCATACTTCCATCATCTACCCAGGTACCCATTCCGTTTTCTGTAACTGTTTTTTTAGGGCCATTATCAGAAGCCGGTTTTTCAGCCAGGTCTGGTTTTATTTTAGTATCCTTCTTTTTGACGTTTTTAGTCTTCAGTTCAGGTTGATCTTTTGGATTTAATTTTTCTTTCGGCGTTATCTTTTGTGAGATGGTTTTCTTTGCCTTAAAACCAACAATTATTTTATCACCGGGTTGGATGGAATTAATATCTTCATGATTCCATGACTTAAGTTGATCAATAGTAAGATTATGATTTACTGCTATTTGCGTTAGGGTTTCTTTTTTTGTAACCTTATGATAAATAGGCTCTTTGTTATCTCCTTGATCAGGATTTTCGATGGATTTGGCCGTGTTTTCTTTTATAATTGGCCTGGAAAGTTTAGGCTTGCTTCTTTCAACTGCAGCCGTATTCTTTTTATCAGAACCTGAATAGGGTATCATTATTACCTGCCCTACAGAAAGGCTTGAACCCATACCCGGATTGGCGGCCTGTATTTTTGGCACAGTCGTTTTATATCTCCTTGCCAGGCCATATAGACCTTGTCCCGGATCTACCTTATAAATAATAAACAAATTTCCATCTGTTTTTTTTACACCGGTTGAGTCAGGCATCGCATTTATCAGCGAATGCGAAAAGAACAAAATGATGACTAACAGGGAGATGTTCTTATTTATATTTCTTAGTGCACTCAAATTGATCAAATCATTGTTTTTTTCAGGATATTGCATGTCTCTTTAAAAGATTGATTATCATGAAAAGTATTCTTATTTTCATTTTAATGCTGATATGCACTGCAAATATATGCAATGGTCAGTATTTCAACGCAGGGTTCAGGCTTGGAGGTAATTTTTGCCAGATAGATGGTGATAATATGAGCGGATATAATTTAGCAGGTCTTGTGGGTGGTGTTTTTGCTTCCTATCAGTTTAACAAGGTCTGGGAGGGGCAGTTTGAAATGCTTTACAGTCAAAAAGGCAGCGCAAGGGTTACAACTGATACCTCTGCAAATAACATCAATGGAATATGGGATTTATTCAGGATAGATTATATCGAAGTTCCGGTAATGGTAAACTGTATCCTAAGCAAAAAGATAAAACTAAGCGGTGGGCTGGGAGGTGCGCTAATGATTGGCAATCATTATATAGGCAAAAACAATAATGTTGTGCTAAACAATATAGATGCGGTAACCAAGGGTGAATTAAGCGGCACCATCGGGGCTCAATATTTTTTCACACCAAGAATATCATTATACGGGAGGTTCACATACAGCCTGATTGGAATTAACAAACCCAACCCAGCCCTCAGTCCATCACTTAATGCTACAGCCTTTTACTTATACGATGGGGGAATGGCTAATAATGTTATTTCTTTCGGTATCTATTATTATATGCTCAAACCGGTGAAATAAACATGAAGACAGCTTCAGTGAAGTTCAATTTATGTTATAATAATTTGTTGATGATATCATCAACAGAAATTCCTTCAGCTTCAGCTTTATAGTTTTTAACGATCCTATGTCGTAATACCGCATGCGCAATGGCCTGAACATCTTCTATATCAGGTGAATATTTGCCATTAAAGACTGCGTGGCATTTTGCACCAACTGTTAAATTCTGTGAAGCCCGCGGACCTGCACCCCATTCTATATAATCTTTCACTATTTGCGGCGCCATTGGAGATGCGGGTCTTGTTTTTGCAGTAAGTTTTACGGCGTATTCAAGCACATTGTCTGCAACAGGTACTTTTCTGATCAGATTTTGAAAATGAATAATTTCGGCAGCGGTCAGCACTTTTTTTACACTTATATTAGTATCAGACGTTGTGTTTTTTACAATCTGAAGTTCATCTTCATACCTTGGGTAATCCAGGACAATATTAAACATAAACCTGTCCAGCTGAGCCTCTGGCAGGGGATAGGTACCTTCCTGTTCTATTGGGTTTTGTGTAGCGAGAACAAAAAAAGGATCTTCCAGGGTATGCATTTGGCCCCCTACGGTTACACTCTTTTCCTGCATGGCTTCGAGAAGTGCGGCCTGGGTTTTTGGCGGGGTTCTGTTTATTTCATCCGCCAGGATGATATTGGCGAATACCGGTCCTCTGATGAATCTGAATTCCTTACGCTCATCAAGAATCTCTGAGCCGGTAATATCACTGGGCATAAGGTCAGGGGTAAATTGTATCCTGTTAAATTTAAGATCCAAAGCGGAAGCAATAGTGTGTACAAGCAAAGTTTTAGCCAGCCCGGGAACCCCGATCAACAGACTATGTCCGCGACTGAAAATGGAAATCAAAACGCTTTTAACAATAGCGTCCTGACCTATGATAATTTTACCAATCTCAGAGGCTAATTCTTTATATTTGGCCGTTAAAGCGTCAATTGATTCAATATCGGATTTTAATGTGGCATCTGTCATTCTGGATTGATATTTTATATTGTGATTGAGTATATTATTTAATTACCTTTTGAAGCGTTGGATACTGCTTGCCATTTTTCAAGATTCTTACAGGATTTATAGTTTTCGTTTATTCTTATATAAGTTAAAGGCACATATTTTTTAATCCAGTTATCCAGTGCCTTGGCCTTTTTATCATCCTGGGCCAATTGTTTAATTTTAGGGTAATCATCCTTTAGGTTGGCTTTATGCGGGGCATTTTTTGATTTAAGATAGAGAAGGCGATATCCTTCTTTTCCGTCCAGTTTTGATTTATAAAATGCAGGCGCTGAAATTCCGCCTATTTTCAATTTGTCTATTCCTTCAAAGGTAACAGCATCAAGCTCATCAACAGGAATATGCGATGAATTAGTTTTCATATCAACCATCATCCCACCCCTGTTTTTGGTATTTTCGTCTTCAGAATATTTATATGCGAATGCTGAAAATAGAGAATCCTTTTTCCCTTTAGAGATTTCAGATTTAAGGCTGTCAAGGGTTAATTTAGTTCTGTCCAATGAGTTTAAACTTATAGTAGGCCGGATAAGAATGTGTCTTACATGGATCATATCACCTTTTCGTTCGATCATTTGAATGATATGATAACCATATTTGGTTTTTATGGGCATTGAAATAGAATCTTTACGTAATGCAAGTGCTGCAGCCGCAAATTCTGGGACAAAATTATCTGAACGTTGCATCCCCAGGTCACCCCCCTTTACCGCTGACCCATCGTCTGCTGAATAAAGAATGGCTTCAGTAGCAAATGAAGCTTTACCGCTTAAGATATCTGCCCGGATCTTTATTAATTTATTGATGACGTCTTCATTATCCTGCTTTGACGGTTCAGGAAATATCAAAATCTGTCCGATTTCAAATTCTGTATTATAATAAGGCAAACTGTCAGCCGGTATTGCATTGTAATATTTCTTTATTTCTTCAGGTGTAGGATCTATATCGCTTACTACCTTATTTTGTTCCTGTTCTTCAAGCAACTGGGATTTGACTTCATCTCTGAAATCATCTTTTAATTGCCTCATTGTCTTATGATAATATTTTTCTATAGCATCTTCACTACCATATTGTTGTACGAAAAACTCCATCCGCCGGTTTAGTTCAGTCTCAATCTGTTCATCAGTAATTTTCAGACTGTCAACTTTCGCCCTGTTAAGAAGCAGTTTTTTTTGCATCAACTGATCTACGACCAGGCATCTGGCAAAAGCGGTTTTTGTAGAATAAATATCTTTATACTGTGTAAGCTGCGATTCAACATCAGAAAGTAAAACAACGTCATTCCCAACGACTGCAACTATTTCATCGAGTACTTTTTGTGCATTAACTTTTGAAATGCATATTATTAAAATCAGCGAAAGAAGTATCTGTTTCATTTTTTTGTTGTTTTGTCTCCATAAATCTCAAAAAGTTTCCTGGATTCACCGTCGCGATAGATATCATTCTCGGCTTTTTTGATCTTCGCGGTATTTTTTTGATTTGCTAAAATTTCCCTTACCTTATTTTTAACAAGGATAAATGGTTCATTTTCTCCCGGATAGCGATGTTCCAGAATATTAATTTCGTAAATGTATTTTAAATCTCTTATTTCTGAAAACCCTTTCAGTTCTTTTAAATTTGATTCCAACCCTGGAATATCTGTTTTAATTTCCGACATATCAAACCACTTTCCCGTATCAAGTGAAGCGGCTATTCCATTTTGAGCTGCGTTCATTTTTAATGAAGGAATAGTATTAAAATCGGGATGCCTCATCCAGTTTTTCAAATTTGAGTTAGGTTTAACACTCACAGGTACCTTTACGTACAACAATCGAAGAATATTGCCTTTTAAAGGAAAGTTTTTTTGATTGGTAATATAATATTGTACCATTTCGGCTTCACTTACAGAGGTATCAGTATTTTTTGAGGTCATTTTATTAAAATACTCATAGTTGATGAGCGATTCATAGTAGTCTTTTAATTGCCGGTCTTTATCCTTTTCTTTATCAGAGAGGGTAGACATGGCTTTATTAAAGATCAGTTGTTTTTTTACCCAATCTCTTACCAGTCGGTCTTTAATCCCTGAGCTGTCATTGTTACCGGTGAAGTTGATATTTAAATCTCCTTCATACAGTTCCTTTTCTCCGACACTTGCCAAGAGCCGGCCTTTTTTTTTATTTTCAATATTTTTACAGGAAACGATGACTGATAAACCAAATAAAAGCATCCAAACATTCAGTAAACCAAATATTTTAGAAAAGGCCTGTATTTGGATTATCAGCATTTTTGGTTCACCAATATACATTCTGACATATCAAAAGATATTGTGAGGTATTCTAAGACAATAAAAACAGATCATTTCTTTATCAATTGAGAAACTACTGCGTCGTTTACTACAACAGGATATTGTTTTCTAAGATCTGACAGCCATTGTTTTTCAAGGTAATCCTGGTAATCTGCAATAACCATTCCCTTTACATCAGCTAACTGTTTTTCACCCGGTGGTATAAGTTTTTTGATTTTCACCAGATAATATCTTTTATTAATGAGCCCCGCATCATGAAGCCCAATCGTCCATGGCACAGTATCAAGGATTTTATTCTCGCCTCTTTCAAAATAACCTGTTTTAAAGTTAAGGCTTAAAGGGTCTTTTCGAATGTGGTGACTTGCTACTGAATCAGCTGCTAAACCCTTTTCAAGTTCTGATTTTACATTTTGAACATCTCCGGCATCCCGTAAATCGTATATAGCAGCATCCGCGCGTTCTTTCCATTGATATTTTGCCCGGTTATCGTCGAAAAATTTCTTAAGCCCCGTAGTATCACTCATCGCTTTTCCCCATACTTTCTTATCTGTGATGTCAAAAAGAAGTATGCCTTCTTTGTATTCGTTGGCCACATTTTTAAATTCGGGGTGATTTTTTTCCAGATTGGCATCTACAAAGCTATAAATTTCCCTGTTCTCGTAACTGGTAAGATATTGTCTCAAAGCGAAATCTACATTTGAAAACCTATCAGCGGCCTGGGCTTTCAAGATGTAATCGGCAAAATCAGCCTGACTGTATTTTTTTCCTCCAAATGAGAACATGACTGTTTTCGCACTTAACCCGGAATTTTTAATCCAATGACCGTGAATTAAAGATGTATCAGCATATTTCGAGAACTTGGATAAAGCATTGTGTGCTTCTTTAAATTTCAGGTCAGATTTAAATTTTGCCAAAGCGGCATCCCTGCTTTTTTCAGAACGTGAATCTCTGGATACCTTTTGCTTGAGTTCTTCTTCAACATCTTTCTGCTCAGGCATAGGTTTGATATCAATACGCTGTATAATGTCCCATCCGGCTTCAAATCTAAAAGGCTCTGAAAAATCATTGTCATGTTTTAAAGCAAATGCATGGTCTTTAAACGCCTGTGGAATTTGAGGAGAAAAATCATTGAATCTGGGCAACTCACCACCGTTGTTTTTAGATTGCGCATTTTCAGAGTATTGTTTGGCAAGATCACTAAAAGACGCGCCACGTTTTAATAAACTATAAATGCTGTCGATTTTATCCTTTGCTAATTTTTGTTTTTCCTGGGATTCTGTAGCCGGAGCATTTATCAATATATGCCTTACAAGAATATCACCCCGATAAGGCATCTTGCCGGTTATTTTTACAATATGGAATCCAAAATTAGTTCTTACAGGCATAGAAATGCTGCCACTGTCACCAAGATTATAAACAGCGCTTTCAAAAGGATATATCATTTGAAATACTGTAAAGTATCCCAGATTTCCGCCATTGGCAGCCACTGAAGGGTCTTTTGAGTATTTTCTGGCCATTTTTTCAAAATCGGCTCCTTTCAGAATTGAATCCCTGACGGCCATGGCCTGGTTATAAGCCGCAAGTGTATCTTTTGGAGATGCCTCCGGCCCTACCGGGAAAAGAATATGGCTTGCACGCACTTCGTATTTTTTTCTATTGTATGCTTCATTCAGCAAATTGCTTGTCACCTCCCGGTCAGTTAAGTACGGCTGAGCTAACTGGCTTCGATATTTAAGAAATTCTGATTTGAATTTTGGAAGGGTATCAAGACCTTCAGCATGAGCTTCCATTACCTTCAATTTGAAATTGACGTAAAGATTCAGATATTCTTTTACACTTTTTTCATTGTAAAGGTTTTTATCGCTTGCATTGTTCTTTTCATAAATATACCTGAATTCTCCTACGGTTACAGGAGTACCTCCAATGGTAAATAAGGTCTGGTCGTTAGTTTGAGCACTTAATTTTGAAAAGCTACACACGACAAATAGAAATAGAATACTTGATTTAAGTTTCATCATCAAATTTATGTTTGAAAAAAATTAGTCGCAAAGGTATATAATCTTTACAATAGTTGACAGGAAGGCACAAACGCATAGATTATGCAATTTATTACATGTAATCCAAAGATTGATCACCGAGGATAAATAATAAAAGTCTTGTATTTGCCCTTCTTGAAAAGCAGATATTATCTTCTCCTGCCCATGATCCTCAACAGCAATAAAAAGAGATTGATAAAATCAAGGTATAATGTAAGAGCACCTATAATAGAAGCTTTATGCTCCATTTCTTCTCCGTTGATATTCGCAGCCAAAGCTTTAAGTTTCTGGGTGTCATATGCTACCAATCCAACAAATATAAGCACACCAACATAAGTCACAACCCAATACAGCTGAGGGCTATTGAGAAAGAAATTAACAACTGATGCTATTATAATTCCGATTAAAGCCATGATAAGGATCCTGCCGAAAGAGGTCAGATCCCGTTTGGTATAATACCCATACAAACTCATGACTCCAAATGTACCTGCTGTTACAAAGAAAGTGGAAGCAATGGATTCTGTAGTGAAGAAATGGAGGATTACACCGAAAGTAAGGCCATTTAATGCCGAATAAGCAACAAAAAGCAGTCTTGCCACATTTACAGATACTTTATTTACTAAAAATGACAATCCCATTACTACTCCAAGTTCCAGAAGGAGTAAAATCATATAGTTTGGCGCTATTTGAGCTACCAATCTGTCATTCGACATTACATACCAGGCAATAAAACCCGTGATGGCCAAAGCGCCTGTCATTAACCCATATACATTGGTAATGAAGACGTTTTGCCTGGTTTTGACCTGGTCTTCACCGATTCTGATAACATTGTTTTCCATATTAATATCACTGTTTTTTTAAGTTTTTCCGTTTCAAAAATATGAAAACAATATTCATAAAGTATGCCAATATGTATAAAGTAAATTGCGTGACGATTTGTCCCGGCATAAAATCAGGTATTATGAGTAGGAAAAATTAATATTATGAGAACGCGCTTTAATTTGAAACACTATTTATTTGCAGTCAGAAAGGCATGAAAATTTTAGGAATGACTATAAAAAACATCAAATAATCACTTAATTTGCGTCAAATATTGGAACCTATCTATATGAAGAAAATAGCTTTTTTACTACTAATTCCCGGATTGATTATATCATGTAATCATAGCAAAAAAAAATCGGATTCAAATGATGATGGCAAAGCCTCCTCAGAGGTTTATGATATGAACTACAAGGTTTTGAAAAAAATTAAAATTGGTGGTGAAGGCGGCTGGGATTATACCGCCTTTGATACCGTAAACAGGAGATTATTCATTTCACACGGTACCAAAGTTGATGTACTTGATGTGGATAAAGAAAAACTAGTGGGAGAAATTCCAAACACAGAGGGTGTCCATGGGATAGCTTTCGCGTATGATTTTAATAAGGGCTATACCAGCAACGGCAAAGATTCTTCGGTTACCGTATTTGATTTGAAAACTTTGAAAGTATTGCGAAAAATAAACGTAACAGGTTCAAAACCTGATGCTATTTTATATGATCCCGATTCAAAGAAAATCTTTACTTTTAATGGAAAGAGCAATAATACAACAATCATAAATGCACAAACAGATCAAGTAATTGGAACCATCAAGCTGGACGGAAAACCCGAATTTGCGGTCACCAATTTTAATGGAAAAGTTATTGTCAATTTGGAAGACAAGAACAAAATTGCCTTAATTGACTCTCGGAAAGATTCATTTTTATACAACTGGGATCTTGATACGAATCTCCATGAACCAAGCGGTTTATCATTTGACCTTACCTATGGCGTTGTATTTATAGGCTGTGGGAATAAAAAAATGGGCATGGTAAGCCTTAATAATGGAAGAAGTCGCTGTACGATTCCTATTGGAGAAAATGTAGACGCTACCGCATTTAATACCGTAAACAGGATGGTTTTTGCCTCATGTGGCGACGGTACATTAACCATTGCTCGCCAGATCAATCAGGATTCATGTTCTAAACCTGTTACTGTTGTCACGCAAAAAGGAGCGCGAACCATGGCAATAGATGAAAAATTAGACCGGGTTTATCTTCCAGTTGCAGATTTTGGCCCACCTGAATCAAAAGGTCCCGGTGAAAAAATGCGCCCAAGTATTATTCCGGGAACATTTTCAATAATTGTTGTCGGAAAAAAATAGGTTCTTTTAACAATCCTATTCAAATTTGAATATATCTTGTTATCCAAGCAAAACCTGTTCTTTGCCAGTCAGGTTGACTGTTACATGCTCCTGGATTGTTGTAGCAAGGCTTAA
>JABDBQ010000017.1 GCA_013288555.1 Bacteroidota bacterium
ATGATGTAACGGTTACTACCGGCAAAGATGTTGTTGTAAAACAAGGGGCTATTCAGATATTTTCATTGGGAAGCGGAGTAAAAGCCACCATCCTTGTCACCCCTGCACAAACCATACATCTTTCTGATTTTGATCCGAATAATGTGGCAAATGCACCATTATTATTTACGGCAACGATTTACAATGATGCAGTTGTTCAGGATCTTACAGTTGTTTTTACTTTTACAGGGCAAAAAATGGGAGAGATTGTTACTGCTACCAAAGTATTCAAAAGCGAGCCTGCTGACAAAATTGAATCTATTACAAACCGGCAATTTGATAAATACCAGGTTTCCAATACCAATACACCAGCACTCCAGGCAGCGATCCAAACCGGTACACTCCCGGCCGATGTATATGATTATCATATCCAGGTTCTGGACGCCAATGGTAAAGATGTGGCTGATGCTGATGGCACAAATACTATTATAAATCAGCAAAGCAAACCTATTTTGATCAGCCCTGGCAGTTCTTTTTCAACGGATCCGGAATTGATTCATTCTTCGCAGCCATTGTTTGAGTGGTTTGCCCAGGCAAATTCTGTAAACCTCAATCTGTACGAGGTATATCCAGGTCAAACTACAGCTCCCGCTGTCGCGTTAAACAGGCCTACTTTCACAATTTCAGATATCAATAGCTCTACTTTCTTATATCCTGCCGGGGCCACCATTCTGGAAGTGGGTCATACATATGCATGGCAGATAATTGCCAATTATTCTTCCGTATCCGGTTCTTCAACTCTATCAAGTGATCTGAATTGGTTTACAGTTTCAAATTCAAACAATTCTATCGGCAAGCATACTTTATCTCAAATGTCTGTAAGTCCAAGTGAGATAACAATGGGCCCCGGGCAATCTTATAAGTTTACCGCAAAAGGATATGACGCCAATAATGACACTATTTCAATTCAACCAACATGGACGGTGGTACCTGCCGATGGAGGCAATATTGATTATAGTGGCAAATTTACTTCAAATAATAATGAGGCCAGTGTGGCAATTATAGCGTCATCCGGTGAAATTAAGGATTATGCAACAGTTTATATTTCATCTGGTATTGGGGCAAATGGCGCACTTTGGGATGTCAATGCCGCTATGAGACAGATATTTGGCTTACCTCAAAAGTAAAAGTGCAATTAAATTAATTTCTGAAAATCAAAACAAATGGATCATTAGGGTCTGAGTATCGCAGGGCAATTATTTGATCTGAAAATAAAATCCAAAGCGTTGAGAACGAGCCTGATAAATTTAATGATCATCATGTTTTCATGTATTGTCAGTTATGGCACTGTTGCAAACGCTTCTCCAAACCCATCAAGCTGGAAACTTATAAGTCCGACTCCAAACAAAGTAATAAAAAGCGGAGAGTTATTCATAGCCATAAAATTGCTTGATAGTGTGACTGTCAATAAAGGATCGCTCCAGATTTTGATAGACGATAATTTAATCACCAATTTTGTAAAGTTTTCCCCTTATGATATTACTGTTTTATACACCGTGCCCCTGCATGAAGGGAAGCATAAGATTGAATTGCATATCAGGACTTTAAGTAATATTATTCTGAATCCTATAATTTCAACTTTTTATGTTAATAAATTTTCAGGGGTAAACAAAGATTCAGTCATCGTTAAGAAAGCCGATTTTTTTGAATTTGCGGGCACCTTGAATGCGAGTGATAAACAGATGAATTATTCGGGTCCCGGTGCAGAAGCAATAACAGTATCGCCGAATGTTCCATATGTCCGGGATTTTGATGCAGATTTGATTGTGAGAGTGGGAAAAGTCAGTTTCCCATTCAAATATTATAACACCAGCGATCAGTACCTCTATCCTCCGGGTACCCAATCCAGAAATTATCTGCAATATGGCATCAGGTATGGTGGCATGGAATTTTTGTATGGAGATCAGACCCCTACATTTGATAAATTGGTTCTTTCTGGTATTCGCGTTAAAGGCTGGATGTTTACATATAATTCGCCTAAGTTCAAGATACAGGTTGTAAACGGAATATCGCAGTTTGCTCAGGAAGGCCAGTTAATAAAATATCATGCATCTGATTCAATTTCAATGCCCCCACCGCCAAATTTGAGAGCAGATTCTACGTATATTGTTCCGGGAATATATCAACGAGATTTGACTGCTGCCCGAATATCTTATGGGAGCCCTATAGAAGGATCGGTAATAAGTATAAACCTGCTCAGATCGAGGGATGAGATAAACTCGATACATTATGGGGCAAATGCTATGGACAATATTGTTGCAGGGGCCGACGAAAGTTTCGTAACCAATGCAAATAAAATGAGAGTAAATGCCGGTTTTGCCGTAAGTGCCTTAACCACAGATACCAGAGACGGACCTTCGACAGAATCACAAATAGATTCGCTCTATGGATACAAGGTTGGAATTAATCCTTTTTTTATCAAAAGTATTTTTGTGCTGAATGCCACCACTATCAAGCCTAACCAGCCTTCTACAGCTGATTATATTACTGCCATATTTAAATCATCGAGCCAGGATAAGCAAACCAATAATCTTTTAACGGTTGACTATCATTTTTTCGGGAGCAGTTATGCTTCTTTTGGTAACCCGTTTGTATTAAATGATTTGTGGGCCGGAACATTGCAGGATCAAATCGATTTTCTGAATCACAAGATTGTTCTTTCTGGTCGGTATACATACCAGGAGAACAATGTTTCAGCGGGGGAACTTACTACACTTAACACCCAGATTATAAGTGGAAGTGCACTCTTTGCACCCTCGGCTAAACTTCCGCAACAGACGATTCTGGTAAATAACCAGGCCAGGAATAGTCCGTACACCGGAATAAGTAATCTCGTTGATGCTCATGATGACGCCTTTAATATTACAGGTCTGTTAAATTATAACCTCAAATCGGGAAATTCACTTACTTCTTTCAGTACAAGCTATATAAATTCTTCCCGCACAGATGCCATTAATACATATACAAGCAACAAAATACAGATTGCATCCGGAGAGGTAAGTGAGAATTTAATAAAAATCAATCTCGGGCTTGATCTAAGATATTCAACAACATTTTATTCCAGTCCTGAAATGAGCACTACTTCATTGTCAAATTCCTACGATGCCCGTATACGCTATGAAATCAGGAAAATTAAAACGACTCTAGCCTTTGGGGCGGAAATCGTGCATTCAAATGCTCTTGCGCTGCTGGGCAGTTCTTATTCAGATCGAAATAACTTTAATTTCAATATAAATTCAAGGATTTTGCGTGGCTTTACCATTACCATCGAAGCTGGATTTGCACCCTATACTGATTACCAATTCTCTGGTAACAGTTATAAAGAAAATTATGCTATTGCAAGATTAATATATACTTTTGATTTCAAGAGGTAGTGATAATCCAAGAGAATATTTTTTCCTAAAAATTCACTTTTAAGCTTAATTTTCAGATTCTAAAAAATAGAATTATTTAACGATACGAATGGAATGCTTAAGCGCTTGTTTTTAATGCAATTTCTTTCGGTCCTTCCAATTAAATAAAAAAAATTAGGTGGATAAAGTATTTTGTATAATTTTGGCCAGTCAATAAAACGCACACCATGTATCTAAATTCAATTAATGTCCATTTCAGGGTATTTCTGCGAAATATTTTAATTTTAATTTCCATATTGTTATACTCCTCTGAGCGTATATCGGCGCAGATTATTACGAGTATTGAACCATCTGGCGTTTTCCCGGGTGAGCAACACGCCACAATCAAGATATCTGGTATGGGAACAAATTTCACGCCTGGTAAAACTATTGTGGATTTGGGACCCTATATCACCGTGACGAGTGTTGTTGTGCAGAGTTCTGCAACATTGCAGGCCATTGTAAATGTATCTCCAACTGCGTTGGCAGGTAATTATAATGTTACGGTAACAACGAAAACAGCCAGTGGCAATAAGATTGTCGTTCAGCCTGGAGGGATTACCATAGTAGCTCTCGGTGGTCCTGTTCGTGCTACGATCCTTGTTAACCCTGTTCAAACTATTAAACTAGCTGATTTTAATCCTACAAGTATTGCTGATGCACCTTTACTTTTTACTGTAACGGTATATAACAATAATCTTCTGCAGAATCTGACCCTGGTTGTTACTTTATCCGGTCAGAATTTGGGCTTAATCGCTACGGGCACCAAGAAATTAAATAATATGGCTCCAAATGCCGTTGCCACAGTTGATGACCGCCAATTTGATAAGTACACCGTCGCGAATATCAACGCTCCTGCAATTCAAGGCGCCATCAAGACAGGGAACATACCTTCAGATGTATATACTTATAATGTCCAGGTTTTAAACGATTCAGGCAGAGTTATAACTTCAACCAGCGGCACAAATACCATAACTGACCAGGAAAATAAACCCGAGTTGATGAATCCGGGGAATCCAATATTTTCTGATCCGCCACTTGTGAATACAAGGTTTCCTGTTTTTCAATGGTTCAGCAAGGCAAATTCATTCAGCTTTAATCTTTTTGAAGTTAAGCCGGGGCAAAAATCAGGTCCAGAAATTATTATCAACCGGCCCTTTTATGTTCAGTCATATTTTAATAACACCACACTAATTTATCCCCAGGAAGCAGCAATGCTTGAAGAAGGGCATACTTATGCCTGGCAGATTATTGCTAATTATACAACTTCTGCCGGATCTGTGGGAATACCAAGTGACCTCTTCTGGTTTACAGTTGCCGTGACGCCGTATACTAAAAAGACGCAGACTGTTTCAGAAATGAGGGTTGTACCCGGACAGACTTCAGTGGCGATAGGCAAGACTTATAAATTTACTGTTAAGTCTCTTGATTTGCAAAATGACACATTGCAGATCAAGCCCGAATGGACCGTAGTACCGGAAGAAGGTGGTAATATCGATTCGCTCGGGAATTTTACAGCAGGCATTCATGCACGGTCGGTTGCAGTCATTGCAACTTATAAAGGTATCTCTGATTATTCAACCGTTGATATAACTGATCCGAACGCCAAACCGGAGAATACAGTAAGACCCAAAAAACCGGATTCTGATTTTAATCCCAGATTAAAATAACCTGTTAAATTCTATAATTTCATGAAATTTAAAAAGATAAATCAGGATCAAATGGGGAATCTCAAAAAAAATAAAAAATTGGAAAAGAAGCATATAAAAACGGTTTTTGCAGTTATTCTTTTTCTTTCAATTTATGTGGGCAGGGCTTCCGCATATCCCAATGCTTCAAGCTGGGAGATGGTTAGCCCAAAAAACAATGAAATCATCAAAAGCGGAGAATTGTTTATCAATGTCAACCTGTTGGATAGTGTTGTGGTTTTGAAAGGCACTTTTGAATTCTATATCGATGATGACCTCATTACCAATTTTGTAAAATTCAGTGAGAACCGTATTTCAATCCTCTATACCTTACCATTAACGGAGGGGAAACATATCCTGCAGCTGAAAATCAAATCAAATTCAATAGGCTACCTGAGTCCTATCGTTTCAACTTTTTATGTAAATAAATTTTCAGGGGATCGAAAAGACTCGGTAATTGTCAAAAAAGCTGATTTTTTTGAGCTCTCGGGTGATATTTATGGATCCGACAAAGAAATGAACTACAGCGGTACAGGAGCTCAAAATGCGCTTGCCTATCCAAATGTGCCCCATATTCGGGATCTCAGTGCAGATGTCGTAGCGCGGGTTGGCCAGGTAAGTTTCCCGTTTAAATATTTTAATACCACAGACCAGAATTACTATCCGGGAAATATGTCCAGGAATTATCTGCAATACGGCATAAGGTACCATGGATTGGAATTTTTATATGGCGATCAAACACCAATGTTTGACAGGTTGGTGATGGCCGGTGTTCGGGTGAAAGGATGGATGTTTACCTATGAGGGTCCAAAATTCAAAATTCAGGTAGTTAATGGTATTTCGCAACAGAAACAGGAAGGAGCATTGCTAAGTGATACCTTCAGATCACCTAATCATCTGCCGATAGCTCCTTCAAACCTGAGATCCGGAGCCGACTCACTGTATGTCAACCCCGGATTATATCAAAGGGAGATTTCAGCTGCAAGAATATCATTTGGAAACAGGATAGAAGGTTCTGTGGTAAGCATCAACCTTTTAAGATCCAGGGATGATTCAGGTTCTATACATTATGGGCCTAATGCATCGGATAACCTTGTTGTTGGGGCGGATGAAAGTTTTATTACTGCAGGAAACAAGATGCGGGTAAATGCAGGTTTTGCATTGAGTGCATACACAGCTAATATTAAAGGCGGACCTGTAACAGAAAATCAGATTGATTCGCTCTATGGATATAAAGTTGGATTCAATCCTGTTACATTCAGAAATATCTTTATTCTCAACGCTACTACTATTAAGCCGGATCAACCCTCTACTGCAGATTATATCACAGCGGTTTTCAGGTCAACCAGTAAAGATAATGCTACGGATAACCTGTTGACTATAGATTATCATTACTTTGGCAGTTCATATGTTTCATTTGGTAATCCTCTTATTCAGAATGATCTATGGGCAGGCACGCTTCAGGATCAATTCAGTTTTCTGAACCGGAAAATTATTTTGTCAGCCGGAGCCACCTATCAGGAAAATAACGTTGCTGCAAATGAGTTGGCAACCCTAACAACGCAAATAATTAATGGAAGTGCTATTATAGCTCCTTCCCAGGCATTGCCAACACTTACTTTTTTTGTGACCGACCAGACGAGAAACACGCCTGCTGGCGCTAATACCAGCAATCTTGTTGCTGCGAATGATGCAATGCTAAGTTATACAGGTTTACTGAATTATAATCTTCACCTGGGTGACAACATAACGAGTTTTCACGTTTCCTATACTGCCGATGACAGAACCGATGGTATTTATACTTTCAACAGCAACAACATCACAATAATAGGTGGAGGTATCACTGAGACCCTTATGAAATTAAATTTAAGCCTTGATCTTCATTATTCAGTGATGAATTATTCCAATACAGATATGGCAAATATGCAGTTATCAAATACTTATAGCGCGCACCTGCGTTATGAAATCAGGAAAATAAGGACTACCATTTCTATTGGAGCCGACATAACCAGCTCCAACGAGGCTGAATTGCTTGGCAGTTCTTATTCTACCCGTGATCTTTATAATGCAAGGATATCTGCAAACCTTGCAAAAGGACTTTCACTGGATGTCGAAGCCGGTATTGCTCCTTATACAGATCTGAGTTATTCATCAAACAGTTACCAGGAAAATTATGGATTGGTGAGGCTGATGTACAATTTTGATTTCAGAAGATAAAATCAGGCTAAGGCACCTCTAAAAAATGGTTTTTATCGCCTCATCCTTTGTCCTTCTCCTCAAGGAGAAGGGTATAAGGTAGTTTTTAGAGGTGCGATTAAGTAATTAGTTATGTATTTTACTTACGCCTTACCCCTTATGCCTAACACCTGATTCTTACATCATTCCGCCATCAATTTTTATGACCTGTCCTGTGATATAAGATGCGAGGTCAGAAGCGAGAAAAAGACATAGATTGGCAACATCTTCGGTGGTTCCTGCCCGTTTAAGTGGAATACTTTGCTGCCAAAGTTCGCGTGTTTTTTCATCCAGTTCCCCGGTCATTTCTGTAATAATAAAACCAGGAGCTACCACATTGCAGCGGATATTCCTCGAACCAAGTTCTTTGGCTAATGATTTGCTGAAACCAATAATTCCTGCTTTCGAAGCCGCATAATTGGACTGGCCGGCATTGCCGTTTACACCCACAACAGAACTTAAATTGATAATAATACCATCGCGCGCCTTCATCATAGGCTTTACGGCAAATTTGCTCAGGTTGAATATGGATTTCAGGTTGGTATGCATCACTTCATCCCATTGTTGTTCACTCATGCGCATCAGCAGGTTATCCCTTGTGATTCCGGCATTGTTTACCACGATATCCAGGCTACCGAAATCATTTACAACATCATCTACAAGTTTTTCTGCCAGGGCAAAATCAGAGGCATCAGATTGATATGCTTTTGCTTTAACACCAAAAGCCTGCAATTCCTGTTCTACTTTTTGGGCTTTTTCAACCGAGGAAACGAAAGTAAATGCGACGTTGGCACCGTTTTCGGCATATTTCCGGGCAATGCCCAATCCGATACCGCGGGTTCCACCAGTAATGAGGGCTGTTTTATTTTTTAATAATTCCATATTCTTAAATTATTCTTTGCGCTCTTTGCTTTTTTTTACTTTGCGAACTTTGCGTGAAAAAATCTTATCCAAGGGGGTCGGGACAAAGACTTTCGCAAAGAACGTAAAGACTTCTCAAAGGGTAAAGAAAAACTTTGCGAACTCTGCGAGACCCTGGAGTCCTTTGCGGTTAACTTCCCTAAGCAGTAACGCTTTGCCCTTTCAGAGCTTCAACCACAGCGATTCCAATATTCGCAGGAGATTCAACCACATGAATACCGCATTCACGCATAATAGTCATTTTAGCTGCTGCGGTATCAGCGGCACCACCAATAATGGCGCCCGCATGACCCATACGTCTTCCCGGAGGCGCTGTTTGTCCGGCAATAAATCCAATTACTGGCTTTGTGGCATTTTCTTTAATCCAGTATGCTGCGTCTGCTTCCATGGATCCGCCGATTTCGCCGATCATAATAATGGCTTCAGTATTTTTATCAGCCATCAGTAATTTCACTGCATCCAGCGTGGTTGTTCCAATAATAGGATCCCCACCGATACCAATGCAGGTTGATTGTCCGAGTCCGGCTTTGGTTACCTGGTCCACTGCTTCATAAGTAAGAGTACCTGAGCGTGATATGATCCCAATGGTTCCGGGACGGTGAATAAAACCGGGCATAATGCCAACTTTACATTCTCCGGGGGTAATAACTCCCGGACAATTCGGGCCGATAAGCCTGCTATCCGGATGATGACTGAGATATTCTTTTACTTTTACCATATCAGCGATGGGAATACCTTCTGTTATAGCGACAATAAGTTTGATTCCGGCATCGGCAGCTTCCATTATGGCATCTGCAGCAAAGGCAGGTGGAACAAATATGATAGAAACGTTTGCGTCTTCTTTTTCAACGGCATCTGCTACAGTATTGAAGATAGGGAGGTCAAGATGTAACGTTCCACCCTTGCCCGGGGTAATACCGCCTACGACATTGGTGCCATATTCGATCATCTGGCTGGCATGAAATGTTCCTTCCTTACCTGTGAATCCCTGTACAATGACGCGGGAATGTTTATTTACTAATACGCTCATAGTTTTGAATTGAAGGCGCAAATTACAGAAAAAAACCAAAGGGTTAACCTGATTTGGAACAGGAAATGGACATTATGAAATTTGAAATTTGAAAATTGGGTTTTGGCAATGATGATTTCAAATGGTTAAAAGAAATCAAGCTCGACGACTTTCCAAAATTGAAAATGTCTAAATGCTTATCGTTTACCAGTTTCAAAAAATTAAAACCATAGATTTTAACAATTTATATTTGAGATTGTTATACCTCAATATTTCTCATGCAGTATAATTACAACAAATTTGAAAAAGAACTTTCTTAAACTAATGATCGTCGGAGGTATTTTGCTAACGGGCAGTATCACCGCTAAGGCGCAGATCGTCGTTGTTCGTCCACATGCATATATTGAAGTAGGAGCACGTCCTGCACGTCCTAGTCCACGCCACTACTGGCGCGATGAAGACTGGGAATGGAGAGGAGGTGCCTATCAACGCGTTCCAGGTGGATGGGAAGAACGCGACAGGCCCGGAAGATGGCATAAAGGCTATTGGGGCAGAGAAAGAGGTGGCGAAAGATGGCATGGTGGCCATTGGGGAGAGGGGAGAGGCCATGGTGGTCATGGAAGATAGGCCGAAATATTCTTCATAAAAAAACAAAATCCCTTTTTCGAAAGGGATTTTTGTTTGTATGTCGTTAGCCTGATTCAAAGTCATTCTCTGAAACATAAACCTGAAAAGTGGATGATGACCCTGTGATTACAAATCGCAGAAATCAGGGACATTCCTTTATTTTAGATATTCAATAAAATAACCTTCTTTACTGTTTATCAGGTCTTTGCTGTTATATTTAAAAGAATTTAGTTTAACATAACTACAGCCATTCTTATCCGTATATGTTTGGAGATCATAAAAAATGGTGTCAGTTATATTATATGACCTGTATAAATAGAAAGTTTTAGTTCCGTTTAAACTTAATGAAATGGCGTCATTAGTACCAATTATATAAGCCTTTTCATTAGCTGGTAAATCCGTTCTTTTAATTATTATTAATGGATCTAGTCGCAGACCATTTACGTATTGATAAAAAAGTTTTAAACTATCTACCGAATGACCTGCAATAGATGATTTCGACGTGTCGGTTAAGCTACTGTCGAATAATTCAATACTAAAGGGAACAATTCCAAGGTTTCCGTCTCCACAACCTTGCGGTTGCGGTTTTGGTTTTTTGCAGCCTGAAATCGACAAAATTATAATTGAAATGAACAAAATAAATGTTTTCACGGTAACATCAATTAGACATATTTTTTATCAGTTAGAAATTTGGTTTTATTCGATTTATAAAATAAGAGACGAATTTATGGATTAACTTTAAGGCAAACAATGTTCTGAAACATCATTAAATTACAAGATGACGGGGATTTGTAATCCCCAAATCTGATTCAAGGTCATTCTCTAATAAATATTCCCGATAAGCAGGAGGCAAAATGAAATATACCATTTAATCTTAAGATAAAAAGTGAAACAATTTCAAAATTATTTTCCTTTATAACTTGTTCAATTAAAATAAGTTAAAAATTATTTTTCAAAAGTACCCACCCAGTTTGGCAGTTCACTATATATGTACATAAAAGCAATTACGAATTATGAACCCGAAGGCTCAGCGGAGCTAATTACGAATTACGAGTTGGCTGGCGCGAGAACGATGCTTCTAAGTCCCTTCGTAGTTTAGTCACGGGATGCCCCCGAAAAAGTCGGGACAGGCGGGTCCCCGAAGAAGTCGGGACAGGCAAGCCCGGCATGACGGCTTCTTTGGCACATGGTCAATGGTATATGAAAAAGATAAATCCTCGTTTTTGGACATTCTGGCTTGATAATTTCCTGATATCGCCTGTTATTTGTCAATGAGTTACGTGTAAAATATTTAAAATCAATCAGTTGAAAATTGAAAAAATGAAATTTCCTGTTATAACAGGGAAAACACGTGTCCCGACTTATTCGGGAGGCCAGAATGATCAAAAAAGGGGTTTTGGCAGTAATTGGAACAAATCCCCTCCCGAGGAAGTCGGGACAGGCTGCCCCCTTACAAGGGGGATTCCCTACTTTTATCATTTGTATTTAATTTCCAAATTGCCACATTGCCAAATTATCTCATTCTTCTAAAAACCCCTAACTTGCAACCTTGTTTTCATTTTAAATTTATGAATTTATGAGATACGAACCAATTGATAATAAGCTATATATAGCAAACAGGCAAAACCTGGCCAAACAACTGAAACCCGGTTCCATTGCCATACTGGTTTCAAATGATTTTATGCCAAAGGGAGGAGATGGATTTTTCCCTTGGAGACAAAACCCAGATTTGTTTTACTTAACAGGTGTAGACCAGGAAGAAACCTTTCTGGTATTGTTTCCTGATGCACCTTTGGAAGAATGGAAAGAAGTTCTTTTTGTACGCGAGACCAATGAAAAAATTGCGGCATGGGAAGGGGAGAAGCTTAGTAAAGCACAGGCTACTGTTGTATCTGGAGTCAAGAATGTACAGTGGAGCAGTGCATTTGAGCAAATACTGGCGCCCATGATGTTTGAGGCGCAGCATTGCTATCTCAATACCAACGAGCATGCCCGTTATGTTTCAGATGCTGACTATGCCGAACTTAGATATGAGCGTAAAATAACAAATCGTTTTCCATTGCATGATTATCAAAGGCTTGCACCCATTATGCATGATCTTCGGTCTATAAAACATCCTGTTGAAATTGAACTGATGAAACATGCCGCAGGCATCACAAAAAAAGGTTTTGAACGTGTCCTGAAATTTGTAAAACCGGGTGTGATGGAGTTTGAAATAGAGGCCGAACTCACGCACGAATTCCTTAGAAACCGTTCCCGCGGCCATGCTTACGAACCTATTGTAGCATCAGGGGCAAATGCGTGCGTGCTGCATTATGTCACCAATGATCAGGCCTGCAAAGACGGGGATATCGTTTTACTTGATGTCGGAGCTGAGTATGCAGGATATGCTTCTGATATGACCCGCTGTTTCCCGGTGAATGGACGCTTTACAGCCCGACAAAAAGAAGTTTACAATGCAGTTTTAAGGGTATTTTACCTTGTAAAGGGACTGCTTCGTCCGGGAAGGATATTGAGGGATAATCTCGCAGAATGCCAACAGGCTATTGAAAAGGAATGTGTTGACCTTGGTTTGTTTTCAATGGATGATATCAGGAACCAGGATAAAGCCAATCCGTTGTACCGCAAATATTTTATGCATGGCGTTTCGCACTTTTTGGGAATTGATGTGCATGATATCGGCAATCATTACAAGCCTATTAAAGAAAATATGGTATTTACCTGCGAGCCTGGTATTTATATCAAAGAAGAAGGCATTGGCGTTCGTATTGAAGGGGATATGCTCATAACAAGTGGCGAACCTATTGATTTTCTTGGGAATGTGCCGATAGAAGTGGAAGCGATAGAGGATATTATGAATGCGAAGAAGTGAAATTGGAAATTTGAAATTTGGGGCTGACGCAGGCCAATGAAAACTCTACAGGAATTAGATGTCGATAAATTAGCAGAATCATTATCCGATATAATCTGGAAGATATATGATAAATGGGATAATAAAGCTAAGTATACTATTGGTTTGCAGATAATCCGAGCATGCGATAGTATTGCAGCAAACCTTGTTGAAGGGTATGGAAGGTTTACAACTCCTGACAGGAAAAAATTTTATTTGTATTCAAGGGGGTCATTCGAAGAAACGAAGTGCTGGCTGAGGGAATCTTTTAGACGCAACCTGATCGATGATGATGATAAAGAGAAGATTGTCAATATAATAAATGAATTAGGCCCAAAATTGAATGCATTCATCACCAAAACAACTAAAAGTAATGTTGTTTAGGCTTATATCGGACTCTATGATTTTAATTTTGCGTAAGCCCAAATTTCAAATTTCAAATTTCAAATTTCTTTGAACCGCTACTTCCTCCAAATCGCATACAAAGGAACCAATTATAATGGCTGGCAGGTACAGGACAATGGCCTTGGAGTACAGCAGGTTATAAACGAAAAGTTATCCCTTCAACTTGGCGAAGAAATTTATTGCGTCGGCTGCGGAAGAACTGATACGGGGGTTCATGCACGCAAATATTTTCTACATTTTGATACCTCGAAAGAACTGACGAGAGAGCATGTGCGCAGGCTGGATATTTTTCTGCCTCCCGATATTACGGCTCAGAAATTATTTGCTGTATCTGCTGAGGCACATACGCGCTGGGATGCTTTGCAAAGAACATATAAATATATCATTACGCAGAAAAAGAATCCTTTTTTGCAGGAATATGCGGCCTATATTTTTGCTGATCTTGATTTAGAAATGATGAAAGAGGCTGCGGCAATTTTGCCGAAATATCACGATTTTGAAGCATTGAGCAAGATAAATGTTCAAAATAAACATCATCTTTGCAATATAAATGTTGCAACGTGGAAAAAGCATGGGGACAAACTCATTTTCACGATAACGGCAAATCGCTTTCTTCGGGGCATGGTGCGGATTATCGTTGGTACGATGCTTGAAGTTGGCAAAAATGAGATGACTATTGATGAATTTAAAAGACTTATTGAGGGCAAAGACCGTGTGAAAGCAGGGTTTGCCGCTCCGGCGCAAGGACTTTATTTAACAGATATCATTTATCCTGACGGACTGATGACTGAGATAAATAAGTAGGTTTATAGGGGAAAATTTAACCGCAAAGAAAACTGAGGTATCGCAAAGAACGCAAAGAAAGGATGAATGTATATTGAAAGAAAATATAATAGTTTTTTAGATTTTAAACTTTGCCCCTTTGCGTTACCATTGCGGCCTCTGCGGTTGAACGCCAAAATAATATAAAATGAGTGACACAAAAGTTAGCGGAAAAGCATTGGATACCAGGTTATTGAGCCGGATTTTTGGTCTTGTTTCAAAATACAGGTTTATTGTATTTATTTCGATTATACTTACTGTAATTGTATCTGCTATTGCAACGCTTGTTCCGTTGCTGGTAAAGACAACCTACAATGCCTTTATCATGCATGACAATTCCAGTGGTTCAAAGGCGATGCTTCATTTCGGACAAAATATATTTGGCGTAAGCAATATTATGGCAGGGTTGCTGTTTTGCTGTGGACTTTACCTGGCCTTACTTATAGTTCAAACCGTTTTTTCTTATTTCCAGACCTATTATACCGAATGGCTGGGGCAGCAGGCGATTTATCAATTGCGCAAACGTATTTTCAATCATATCATGGGTTTCCGTCTTAAAATGTATGATAAAACTCCTGTTGGTACACTCATTACCCGTTCTATTTCGGATGTGGAAGCAGTAGCAGACGTTTTCAGCCAGGGACTGATAAGCATTATGGGTGATTCGCTGCAGATCATATTCATTCTTATTCTGATGTTTGAGCAAAGCCTCACGATGAGTTTATACAGCCTGGCTGTATTTCCGGTTTTGTTGTTATCAGCCTATATTTTTAAAGAGAAAGTAAAAGTATCTTTCCAGGACGTGCGTACACAGGTGGCCAAATTAAACGCTTTTTTGCAGGAACATATTACAGGGATGCAGATTGTACAGGTATTTAACAGGCAAAAAGTTGAAATGCAGCGCTTTGATAAAATTAATGAAGGTCATAAAGAAGCCAATATCAGGTCTGTTTTATATTATTCCATATTTTTCCCGGTTATTGAAGTGCTTCAGGCTATTTCCATTGCACTAATAATCTGGTCAGGTTCGCACCTGGTTTTGCACATGCAAACCGATACCGGAACCATGATCCTTTTTATCCTGCTCATCAATACATTATTCCGGCCAATACGACAAATAGCCGATAAGTTTAACACGCTGCAAATGGGAATGGTGGCGGCGGAGCGGGTTTTTAAAATGCTGGATACGGAAGACTCTATTCCTGATATAGGAATAGTCGAAAATAAAGAACTGAAAGGAGAGGTTGCTTTTAAAAATGTATGGTTTGCTTATAATGATGAAGACTGGATTCTAAAAGATGTTTCTTTTGATGCCAAACCAGGCAAAATGCTGGCTATCGTAGGCCATACCGGTGCAGGGAAAACATCTATTACCAGTTTGATTAACAGGCTTTATGAGCATCAGAAAGGAGATATACTTATTGATGGTATACCCGTTCAGGACTATAAACATGATGTATTGCGGAGCCAGATAGCGGTTGTGTTGCAGGATGTGTTTTTATTCTCAGATACTATTGCCAATAATATCAGATTATTCAATGAAAATATCTCCATTGAACAAATGGAAGAGGCTGCAAAATTGGTTGGGGCAGATAGATTCATTAACAAACTGCCCGGTAGATTTGAATACCAGGTCCAGGAGCGGGGCGCCACGCTTTCTACGGGACAACGCCAGCTTATTTCATTCATCAGGGCATTGTTACAGGATCCAAAAATCCTGATCCTGGATGAAGCGACATCTTCTATAGATCACGAAACCGAAGAAATGATTCAACATGCAACCGAAGTGTTGCCAAAAGGAAGAACATCTATCGTGGTGGCGCACAGGCTGGCAACGATTCAAAAAGCGGACCTTATCCTTGTGATGGATAAAGGAAAGATCAAAGAATCAGGCACACACAGGGAATTAATTGCACAGGATGGCTTGTATCGAAAACTATATGAATTGCAGTTTACGGAGTTGGTGATTTGAGGATTAATTGCAAGCAATATTTGCGCTGAATACCCCGATATTATCGAATCTTACCTGGCATACCACTACATTTAATTTGTTGGTACCAACTTTAACATAAGCAACGCCGTTTTTGTTAGTATATGTTATGCCGTTTTGATCTTTGAGTGCGAAATAAACCTGCCCGTTACCTGGGTTACTATTGTTCGTTAAACTATACTTAGCGCCTTTTGTCGGCTTTTGACTGAATTTGACAGTAATAAACAACGTGGTGTCTGCTTTTTTTGAATTGATCTGATAATTGCCATTAGAACTTACAGCGCAAGAGGTAGTTAATGTAAAAGGACCCGAACTACCGTTGGGGAAAATGGCACCATTGTCAGCGAGGCTGCAAGTGGTGTCACTGATGACATTAACATTGGTAGGGACTGAATCACTGTAGCAATACCCTACCAGTATTTTTACCCAATAAATACCACTGTTTGCAATAGAAACAGACGCGAGTACTGGGTTGGAAGATGTTGAATAAAAGCCATTCGGGCCTGACCAAATATATTGTGCGTTCGAAGGTCCTGATGCATTCAGTTTTAAAGTGTCACTATTGTTGATAGAAATATTTGTCGCCTGAATGGTTGGTTTCCCTGGTTTTTTACAATCGGGGGGAAGACCGTCCTTCACACAGGATGAGGCATAGAAAATGATTCCTGTCAAAATAAATACTTGCAAAACAATCTTTTGGAAGCGCATTATTATATTTTCATGTTTAAGATGAAACCAAATTTCCCCATTACATAAAGTCCTGATGTAAATGTAGGCCCGGGCCGGAAGCCGGTTTCAAGCCCGAAAGTCAGACCATAAATGGAGAGGTCAGAGTAATCAAACCCGATCCTTGCGCCAAATCTTGATTTTGGTATTCCGTTGTTGACATTGAAATCTGTATACTTTTCTCCGCTGAGGTATTCATAGTTCGGCATGATCACATTGGTATAAGTGATGGCAGGGGCATAGAGAATATCTGCGTATAAACAGGACTCTCCCATAACCTTGCTTTTACCCAGGGTTTTATTGCTGATGAGCAAATCATGTCTGGCCGTGACTGAATATCCAATACTTATGATATTTTCCTCCATCATGGTTCCTATCGGTTCATTACCGAAATTAACAACGGTTTTATTTGGATCGTTAATATAATAACCTGAAAACGCAATCTGGTTTCCCGAGATGTAGGTCTGGAAATACTGCAATCCCAGGCGAAGACCATATTGCAATTGATATAAGGCTGTAACCCTTTCAGTTAACCAAAATCCCCTGTATCGTCCAATTCTGACGGATTCTACATTGGTATCCAACTTAGAATTGAAATAATAGTCTCCATTGAGGGAGAAATTCTCAAAATTTGTGGCCCCCGTTGCCGGTCCGCCAAAACTACCCACCTGGTCAATCCCAAATTTTTCAATGGATTCAAAATAACTGCCCCTGTATTCTGCACTAATAGCAAATTTATTATGAATCCGGTACCGGATTGAAGCATCATAGCCCAAATTTGAATTCAAGCCATCGAGTTCAAAATAAAATGGATTGATCCGAAGGCTTAGGTTTGCAGCATTGACTGGATCGTTCCGCAATTGTACAAAACTGAATGTATCATTCAGCAATATATCTATGGCTTCTTTTCTGTGTTTGGGTTTTGATGTATTGTTCTGAGCATCAACCATCCCACTACATAACAACAAAAGCCAAATGATTAATAAAAATGATCTTTTTATATTTTTCATGAAAAGATTATCCGGATAACACCGTTATACAAACACAAATGTAATACAATGGAAATAGATGCGGATGCTCTAAATTGTTTTTAACTTACCAATTTGGCCAGGATATATGCGGCTGAAGCAGCTGCTATCCCGATAAGAGTAACTTTTACAGTGCCCGCGATAAGTTTCTGCCCGGTAACTTTACTTTTAAAATAACCAAAAAAGATAAGCGCGATAATGGTAACAATGCATGACCAGATAAGACCCTGGTGATTGTTGGGCGTGAAAAAATAGGGTGACAATGGTATCAAGCCACCCACCAGATATGATCCTGCAATAGTAGCTCCGCTTCGCAAAGCGCGGTTCTTGACTGGTTTTTCAAGGCCAATTTCAAACTTCATCATAAACTCGACCCAGTTGTCTTTATTCAGGCTGATCTGATGTGCCACTTTTTTGCTCAGATCGTCATCAACGCCAAGGTCAAGAAACACATCTTCAACCTCTTTTAATTCACTATCCGGTATTGTTTCAATTTCATAATATTCATTATTTGAAAGTGAATCATAATGATCTTTTTCAGATTCACCTGACAGAAATCCTCCTAAACCCATAGAAATGCAACCTGCGGCAATTTCAGCGATACCAGAAACGATAACGAGATGGTTGGTGTCAAGTACCCCACTCAAACCAGCCGTAAGAGCGAACGGAACAGTAAGTCCATCAGATACCCCAATAATAATGTCTTTGACAAAATCAGAGCTCTTTTTGTGCGTAACATTCCCCATGTGTTTTTTATTCAAATATTTATGAGATTGACAGGAATAATTTAGCCTACCATATTTTCAGGTCTTACCCATTCATCGAACTGTTCTGCCGTAAGCAAATCAAGTTCAATGGCAGCTGCCTTGAGCGTTTTATTTTCCTTATGGGCTTTTTTAGCAATTTTAGCTGAATTATCGTAGCCAATATGCGTATTTAAAGCTGTTACAAGCATCAAAGAGTTGTCGAGGTGCATTTTAATTCTGTCAAGGTTTGGTTCTATGCCCACAGCACAATGCTCATTGAATGATTCGCATGCATCTCCAATCAGCCTTGCTGAGGTGAGAACATTGAATACAATCATAGGTTTAAAGACGTTCAGTTCAAACTGACCATTCATGCCGCCACATGTCACCGCAACATCATTACCGATCACCTGGCAGCAAACCATGGTCATTGCTTCGCACTGTGTTGGGTTCACTTTTCCTGGCATAATTGAAGAACCTGGTTCGTTTTCGGGGATTGAAATTTCACCAATGCCACATCTTGGTCCAGAACTCAGCATCCTTATGTCATTTGCAACTTTCATCATGGAAACGGCCGTACGTTTGAAAGCACCTGATAATTCAACCATGGCATCATGCGCTGCAAGTGATTCATACTTGTTTTCGGCTGGGATAAATGGCAGTTTTGTGAGCTCAGCTATCGTTTTTACAACCAGAACATCATATCCTTTCGGAGCATTCAGTCCTGTTCCTACTGCAGTGCCACCCAGACCCAGTTCAGCTACGGCTTCCAGGGCTTTTTCTATCGCTCGAATGCTGTGGTCAAGTTGTGATACATAACCTGAAAACTCCTGCCCTAAAGTTAATGGTGTGGCGTCCATAAAATGTGTTCTGCCGATTTTGACGATTCCCTTAAAAGCGTCAGATTTTGCTTTCAAAGTATCTCTCAGCAGTTTTATTTTAGGTAGCGTTTCGTTTACTGTATACTTATATGCTGCAATATGCATGGCTGTCGGGAAGGTATCGTTTGATGATTGTGATTTATTGACATCATCATTTGGATGGAGCACTTTTTTGGCATCCATCAGATTGCCACCATTCATTACATGGGCACGATTGGCAATCACTTCATTTACATTCATATTGGTCTGTGTTCCTGAACCGGTTTGCCATACTACCAAAGGGAATTGGCCATCCATTTTACCATCCAGAATTTCATCAGCAGCTTTACTTATCATGTTCATCTTTTCTTCTGAAAGAACCCCGAGTTTAAGATTGGTAATGGCAGCTGCTTTTTTCAAAATGGCCATCGCTTCAATAATTTCTTTGGGCATGATCTGACCTCCGATCTTGAAATTTTCGAAAGAACGTTCGGTTTGTGCGCCCCAGTACTTATCTGCGGGCACTTTTACTTCGCCCATACTGTCTTTTTCGATTCTGTATTCCATTATTATAGTATTAATTAATGCAGCCTGACACATTTTAACGCAAGCTGATTGAGGTTTTTATTGATTTGCAGCAAAATTAAGAAGGGTAGGGGAGAAAATTACTAACATTTATCATATACCATTGATCATTGACCAATCACTTGATTATATTTGCGTGTAACGAAACAAAATACCAGCATATGCACTTTTTAGTCTCCTTACTTCTTAATGCCGTATTGGTTTTACTGGCAGCATATATTACTCCTGGTATTAAAGTCAGTAGTTTTGGAACTGCATTATGGATTGCATTTCTGATCGCTATTCTTAATCCTACCATTGGCTGGATTCTGACAGGGTTATTGCACATAGCCACACTAGGTGTTTTCTGGCTGCTGGGGATGGGATTCATCCTCCGTTTTATAGCTTTTATATTTGTTTTGAGAATTGTGGAAGCCTTCACCTCCGGATTTAATACGAAAGGTTTTAGCAACCTGATGGCTTTTGCCATTGTATTGGCCGTTCTGGGCACAATCGTTCATAGTGTTTTGGCGCCCGGCGGCATTGTATATCCTCATGATATGCCGGTGGTGATGTTGCGGTAATCTGTCTCTTCTCGTTTCCGAAGGACAACACCCATCGCTGGTAACTGTTGCCCCAATCAGGGCTTGGCCTTTCTGTAAATAAATAGTACATTCCCATTCTAAAAAGTCTTTGATTTAAATAGTTTTAGATTTTCACGGGATTCAGATTCTAGAAATAACGGATTGCCCTTACCCAGGATAACAGGATTCACCATAATCCTATATTCATCAATCAGACCAAGTTCTCTAAATTTCGACGCAAGGTTTGCACTTCCTAAAATAAATATGTCTTCATCTGATTGTTGTTTCATGGTTTCAATCTGCTCTTTAATGACACTTTTTACCAATCTGGTATTGTTCCATGGGGCATTTTCAAGAGTTCTCGAGAAAACGATTTTTGGAATAGAATTCATTCTGTTGGCAACTTCGGGATCATCTTTTATCGAATCCGGCGTTGGCCAGTATCCTGCCATTATCTCATAGGTTTTTCTTCCAAAAATAAGAGTTCCCGCACTGTCAAGTTGTTCGATGGCAAATTCATTAAACTCATGATCGACACTGTGCCAATCAATTTCTTTATTGGGACCTTCAAAAAGGCCGTCAACAGTCATCATATTAAAAAGAATAAGCTTGGACATAGGCTTTACTTTGATTAATATATTCTTGCTTCATCATTCCCAAATAACTTCTTTAAATCTTTCATCAGGCAAACCAAAGTAATTGCATTTCCAGGCGCTTTGAGCAAAGAAATCCAGGTTATGCCATTCGGACTTATGCCTCATAAGATGTTGTGCCGCAAAATCCCAATCTGTGTCCAGAAATTTTTCTTCACAGGTTTTCTTTTTGTCGTTTATCTCGTTATAATCGAAACTGTCATACTCGTAATGCAGAATCTCGAAAGTGTTTCCGGATTGGTCGGCATAATCCATTGAAAAATCTATTCCCCATTTAGGCCTGATATTGATGAGTTTATAAAGCAAAAAATTTGTTTTTGCAAAAAATTCCAATTGTGAAAGAGCCTCACCCACGTAACCCTTTCTTTCAAATAAAAAGGCATGGTTTAAGTAAGGCCCATCAAATGGCAATGACTGATCCGGGTTGAACATCCAGTCTGTTCTCAAGGCCATCTCATAGCGGTGATTTTGAATTTCAGTGTCATTGGCTATTGCGAAAAATTGCTCTAATTCAGTTAAACGATATCCGTTTTGATCGAATAAACCAAGATTGTCAGGATTAATAAAAATATTTTCCGGATTATCAATTATTGGTTTATCCCAATATGGATTGGGATTAAATTGATTGGTTGTAAGCATTAGACTTCCATTCATGTCCAAAAATAAAAAGGAATCTAAAATAATGGTAATTTATTTTATTTCTCCAGGAACAACGGATACATTTTCTTTCAAACCATTTCTTAAAACACCGATGGTTATCGTCTTACCAATTGTCTTTTCATTAAGAAGTTTGAAAAGATCATCAACACTACTAACCGGACTTCCTTCAAATTCTACAATGATATCACCAACAAAAATAAACCCGTTACTCGCCTCTGCATCTGCTATTTTTTCAAAAACATAAACTCCTGTATTTTTAGTAAGCCCATTGACTGAAATCATACGTTGCGATAGATTTATGGTATGTCCTGCAATACCCAACTGGGCTCGTTTGATTTTGCCATAAAGGATGATCTGCCCCGCTACATTGCCCGCCAGGTTCGACGATACTGCAAAACATATCCCATGTGCTTCATTGATAATGGCTGTATTTACACCTATCACTTCACCCAGCGAATTTACCAGTGGGCCACCACTGTTTCCGGGATTTAAAGCGGCATCTGTTTGAATTACATCATCAATTAAACGACCATTATTGGCACGCAAAGTTCTTCCGGTTGCACTAATAATGCCTGCAGTCACAGTTTGCTGCAAGCCGTACGGATTACCAATGGCGATCGCGATTTGGCCAACCTTAAGATTTGAAGAATCTGCAAGGCTTAAACAACTTAATTCTTTGTTATAAACTTTAAGGACTGCAATATCAGTTGAAGGGTCAGCGCCCTTTAGTTCAGCAATCAGCTTTAAGCCAGTACTTAAGGTTATAGTAATACTTTCAGCCTCTTCAATTACATGATTATTTGTAATGATAAAACCATCAGAAGAAATAATAAAACCTGAACCACTTCCGGCCCGTAATTCTTTCAGTTTGGTTCGCGGATTCACTATCTTCTTTTTAACCTCAACATGCACAACGGCATCGGCTGTTTGAGACACTACAGAGGTTATCGCAGTTGAATAGGCATCAAGCAATTGGGAATCATTTGCCAAAAAATTAATTGTCTTTTCCATATGGGTTGGGAAACAAAACTTATTCCGTTCTGTTTTGCTGTCAAAATGGCAAGGTCACCGATTGTTTTGGGTACCTGTGAAATATACGAAATTGTATCTTTGCCGGATCATGGAAATCTTCCCCACCCAATATTCTCTCTTATCAGCAGCCGGCCTAAACAAATATCTGGCAACGAAGTATGGTCTTGAAAATACGACCTGTAGGTTGCTGATCCATAATGTAAGCGATACTTATTTAGTTGAATCTAAAGATGACGATAATAAATATATTTTTAAGGTTTTCCGGAATGCGCACCGGACAGCTGAAGAAATAAATGGAGAGATTGAACTTCTTAATATTCTTAATGATAAAGGCGCCAGGGTATCCATCGCACTAAAAGACCTTGAAGGGCATTACGTTCAACTTTTTCATGTCGCAGAAGGCGTTAAACGTGGGGTGATGTTTTCTTTTGCGCCCGGGAAAGTTGCATATAATTTAAGTGAAGCTCAAATAAAGATCATCGCACATGAAATAGCTGTCATTCATAATATTACAGCCAACCTGGATCTCAGTTATGAGCGTAAAAGTTATGATGTTGATATATTACTCACCAACCCGGTAAATGTTTTAAAACCAGCCTTTAAAGATTTGACGAAAGAATATGAATATTTAAAAGAAGTGTCTGAAAGGGTTGCAGGAAAAATAAGGCAATTTGATATGACTAAGTTTAGTTATGGCTATTGTCATTATGATTTCCTGCCGAAAAACTTCCATTTTACGGAAGATAACCATGTTACATTTTTTGATTTTGATTTTGCCGGGAAAGGGTTGCTTGCTAATGATATTGCTTCATTTTATGTATTCTTTTTCATAGAAGTTTTTGCCACCAAAAGATTTACACAAGACGAAGCAGACGGGCTTTTTGCTGTTTTTATAAAATCATATCGTGAAGTAAGACCATTCTCAGAAGATGAATTAAAATCAATCCGCTACCTGGGATTTGCTTTCTGGGTATTTTACCTCGGTTTTCAATATGAAAACTTTGAAGACTGGTCGAATATGTTTTTCGGCCCTAATTTTTTGAGAGAAAGGATAAAGTTGCTCAGACAATGGGATGAATGGTATTGTAAAGAATAGGCATGCTATTAATTTAATCTTGTCCCTTACATCGGCAAACTAAAACTAAACGTAGAGCCTGCACCCTTTTTACTATTAACTGTAATTGTTCCGCAATGAGCCTCCACGATTTTTCGGGATATGGCAAGCCCAAGGCCTGTACTGTGTTCTCCCTGTGTGCTTTGTACACTGGTGCGGGAAAAGAATTTGAAAAGTTTGCCCAATTCGTTTTCTGGAATGCCTGGACCCTCATCAATAACCGAAACAATGCAATGATCAGGCATTTTTTCTAATCTGACCATGATTTTGGTACCACCCAAAGAGAATTTGATGGCATTGGATACCAGGTTGTTCAATACCTGTTCTATATATGAGGAGTCAGCCATGGCATTTATCTCTTCTTCAGGTATTTCCAACTCAAGAGTGATGTCCTTTTTATTAGCAAGGTACTTATTAAGCCCAATATTGGATTTAATAAGCTGGTTAATATCTGTTGGTACGGGTTTTATTTCCAGCTTGCCTGATTCAATTTTTGAAACATCAAGAATATTGTTGATCAAGCCCATCATATAAGTGCTTGATTGCTTAATCATCCCCAAAAAGCCCTTTTCTTCACCAGATAATTTATCAGATGCTTCATCGATGATAAAATCACTCAATACCAGTATGTTGCCGAGTGGATTACGAAGATCATGGGCAGCCATGCCCAAAAGTTGGTTCTTTTCCTGGTTAAGGCGGGATAGTTCTTCGTTTTTCGCTTCCAGTTCTTTCTTTTGGTTGATCATTAATAATATATTTGACACCTTGGCGCGCGTGATATCAATATCCACTGGCTTAAACAGATAGTCAATAGCTCCGTCCTGTAAGCCTTTTACCACGTACTTGGAATCTTTATTAATGGCAGTGACAAATATGATTGGAATTTTATTCGTCCTTGGATTTGATTTTAATATCTCCACCGTTTCAAATCCGTCCATTTCAGGCATTTGCACGTCCATTAATATAAGGTCAATATTTTCTTTAAAAGCAATTTTCAATGCATCATTGCCTGAGGTGGCCCTAAAAAAAAATCTTTCATCCTTCTCAAGCATACTCTCAAGCGAAAATATGTTCTCCTCCCTGTCATCAACGATGAGTATATTATCCATTTTGTTCCGGATGATTTAATATGTTGTCCATGTTAAGTGTATTCAAATATATAGCGATCTGATCAAGGTCAATAATATGTTTATCACAACCCATGCCAATAGCTGATTGTGGCATCTCCTGTGACCTGGCCGTTTTTGGACTTTGGACAATGCAGAATCCGCCCTTATTTTGGATTTTAAAAAGCCCTTTTGCTCCATCATTATTGGCGCCAGTAAGCAATATCCCAACAACTTGGTTGCCAAAAGATTCTGCAGCCGTTTCAAAAAGAATATCTATAGATGGCCTCGAAAAATTGATAGGCTCTGAATAACTATAACTGAAAGTACCGTCAGGTTCAATAAGCAGATGATAATCAGACGGAGCGATGTAAACATGACCGTCGCAAATCTGTTCCTTATCAAGAGGTTCATTAACAATTAAATTAGTATGTCTTGATAAAATGTCAGGGAGCAGTGTCTGAATACCTCTTTGCTGGTGTAAGACGAATGCAATAGGAATATGAAAATCAGGACTCAGTCCGGAAAGTATTTTCATAAATGCATCCATTCCACCATTTGAGCCCCCCACAACAATCAGATTGTATATTGTTTTAGTATTCTTCATGTTATTGTGGATAATTATTCAATCCTGCGATAAATTTTTTCTTTTTTATCAATGACTTCAAATTTGTCTCTTAAACTGCTGAATTGTAGAGTTTCTTTAGAACCAAGTCCAAGATAACCAAGCGGCACAAGGCTTTCATAAAACAAATTTAATACACGTTCCTGCAAGTCTTTATTGAAATATATTAAAACATTGCGACAAACAATAAAGTTAAACTCATTGAAAGATCCATCACTTACAAGATTGTGTTGTGAGAAAACAATATTTTTTTTTAGGCCTGCATTTATGATTGCCATGTTATAATGTGCTGTATAATAATCAGAAAAAGAATTATTTCCCCCTGATTTGATATAATTTGAAGTATAATCTTTCATTAGTTTCATACTATAAGTTCCTTCCCTGGCCTGCATTAATACTTCAGAATTTATGTCAGTGGCATAAATAGTGGTTTTCATTAAGTTACTTTCTTCAAGCATGATTGCCATTGAATAGGCTTCTTCTCCGGTTGAACAGCCGGCATGCCATATTTTGCAATGCGGATATGTGGCTAAATGAGGGAACAAGTTTTCTTTTACCGATTTAAAAAAGGATGGATCCCGGAACATTTCAGTGATATTGACTGTGACCTGCAATACAAAATCCGTAAAAAGTATATGATCATTAATTAAATGGTGCTTGAGGTCGAAATAATTTTCAATTCTGTGAATCTCGCAGAACCTAATGACCCTCCTTTTAATAGAAGCCTGCGAATAGTTTGTAAAATCATATCCGTACCTGTTTTTTACCTGATACAGCAATTGATCTATTTCCGGGTCACTTATTTCCATTTTTGGTTTGGGTTCTATGATTATCAGGGTTTTTTAGTTGCATCAGGATAAAAATATCACGATAGCCAAACCCTGATCAAGGACATTAATTTGTTTACATCAACAGGTTTTGATATGTAGTCGGATGCTCCGGCCTCAATGCTTTTTTCACGGTCACCTTTCATGGCCTTTGCCGTTAAGGCAATAATTGGAAGGTTTTTGTATTGATCCTGCATTTTTATTTTCGCTGTGGCCTCATATCCATCCATTTCCGGCATCATTATGTCCATTAAAACAAGATCGATCCCTTCTGTTTCTGAAAGTTTTTTCAGTGCTTCTTTTCCATCATTTGCCACAACTACCATAAGTTCAGATTCTTCCAATGCTTTTGATAAGGCAAAGATGTTGCGCATGTCATCATCCACAAGCAATATTTTTTTTCCCTTTAATGAAGCCTGGTCTGTGAACGATTTTCTGGTTTTTAAAGTGGGGAATTCTGATGCTTTTTCTTCCCTCACTTTTTTTAGGAATAGTGTAGTTTCGTCAAGCAACCTGTCCTGCGATTTCGCAGATTTTACAATGATGGCGTCAGAATACCTGCTCAGTTCTTCGTTTTCTTTCCGGTTAAGTTCTTTTCCGGTGTAAATAATGATATTGATTTGTGTCAGATCAGGGTCAAGTTTTATTTTTTTAATGAGATCCATTCCACTGATATCCGGTAGGTTAAGATCTGTCACAATCAAATCCGGTATTCTATCAGAGATTCTTTCAAAAGCTTCTTCTCCCGTGCGGGCAAATACACATTCTATCCCTTTATTAGCAAAGGCTTTCTTCAATACAAGGGTCTGGATTTCGCTGTCTTCAATTATCAATGCCAACTGTTGCTTTTCCAGTTTTGTGGCACTCATTTTTTCAAAAAGTGCATTCAATTGATCTGTTTTAATTGGTTTTTCAAGAAATTCTACAGCAGGTGATTCCTGTATGAGTTTCTTTTCTATACCATTGCCCGAAATAATATGGACTGGAATGTCTTTTATCTGTGGCTCTTCTTTCATTTTCTGCATTACTTCCCAACCGTTCATACCAGGCAACCCGATATCCAACAGGATGGCATCAGGTAGCAATTCCCTTATTTTTTCAAGGCCTTCATCTCCTCTTGTAGCAATTTTAGCATCAAAGCCTTTTTCCTGGGCCTGTTTTTTTAATATTTTTCCGAATTGAATATCATCTTCTATTATAAGAATAAGCTTTTTGAGGCGTATCGGTTTAGTTTCCGGTTTTTTATTTTCGAAATAAGTGTCATTATCTTTAGCCAAAATTGGAACATCGGGGGATATTATGTCTTGATCCTGACTCACTTCACTTTCTATCTTAAAACTACTTGCTACATCATTTGACGCTGCGGAATTGGGATCAAAAACCATGGGCAGGATTAAAGTAAATGAACTTCCTTTTGCCGGTTCACTTTCCAATTGCAGCTCGCCACCCAAGATGAGGGCCAGCTCTTTAGAAATAGATAAGCCTAGTCCTGTGCCTCCATATTTCCGGCTGGTAGAACCATCAGCCTGGCGAAATGCTTCAAAAATAAGTTGTTGTTTTTCTTCGGAAATGCCTATTCCTGAATCTTTTACCTGGAAGCATATATTTTTTGCCGACTTTATTAAATATGGGTTTTTAACTGAAAATCCATTACCGGCATGCAAAATATTCAGGTCGACTGTCCCAAGCTTTGGTGTAAATTTAAAAGCATTTGAAAGGAGGTTCTTTAGTATTTGCTCCGTTCTTACCTTATCACCTGTAAATTCACTGGCCAGGCCAGGTTCTATATTTATCCTCAACTGAATTTCTTTTTCCTTTGCCAGCTCCCGGAACAAAGATTCCATTGTGTATTGAATATCAGCAATAGGAACTGCTTCAATTTCAAGGTCTATTTTCCGTGATTCGATTTTAGAAAGATCAAGAATGTCGTTAATCAGGTTGAGCAAATCAGCACCAGAACGTTGGATTACATTCGTAAATTCAACCTGTTTTGGGGTCAGAGGATTTTCTTTGTTCTCACCGAGTAATTTTGATAAAATAAGGATGCTATTAAGAGGCGTTCTCAGTTCATGTGACATATTTGCCAGGAACTCGGACTTGTACCGGCTGATTACCTCAAGTTCTTCTGCTTTGATTTTCAAGGCAGCCCTGGCGCTCTCCAGTTCTTCATTTCTCAAGGCCATTGCTGCATTCTGTTCTTCGAGCAAATTGGTTTTTTCTTCCATTTCTGCATTAGTATGCATCAATTCCTCTTGTTGCACTCTTAGTTCCTCCTCAGAAGCCTGTAGAAGGTCTCCTTTTTCCATGAGTTCTTCATTGCCTACCCTTAGTTCTTCTTCCTGGGTTTTCAGACGCTCATTCATTTCAAGGGTTTCTTTAAGCAGGTCATCTGTTTTTGCCCTCCTGTTCATCAGGTCAATAGATGCTGCAAAAACTGCATTTGCTTTTTCGATAAATTCTTTTTCCGTTTCCGTAAAATCTTTCAAAGAAGCCATTTCCAAAACGCCAATGAGATCATTCTGGAATAAAAGGGGCGTTATTAATATCTGGGAAGGCTTTGCTTCGCCCAATGATGAATTGATCTTTAAATAATCTGCAGGAATGCCTTTGAGCTCCATTGACTTTTGTTCCAAAGCCACCTGACCTACCAGGCTTTCACCGAATTGATAGGCCCTTTTTGATTTACCTGGTTCTGTAGCGTATCCGGCCACCTGCTCCAGAAAATTAATTCCTTTCTCATCTTCCATGACTTTGAAGAGGCTTGATTGCCCGGCGCCAACATATTTTGAGACAAAAGTCAGGACTGTAGTATAGAATTTCACATGGTCATTTTCCCTCACCCGCAACAACTGCCCCATTTCTGCAATTCCGGTATTGATCCAAACCCGTTTTCTGTCCTCTTCTGCCGCAGCATTAAGCTGCTCTTCTACATGCTTTTTCTCTGTAATATCCGTAGAGATAATCAGGTAACCAAAAACAGTTCCATCGTCATTTTTTAAAGCTGTAATTGATGACGAAAGGATTAGTTTGTTCCCGGTTTTCGTAGTTACAACCCATTCGTTTACCTCTTCACCTATTTCTGCTTTTGCAACAAATATGTCAAAACCAGATGAAACAGGTCTTCCAAGTTCCATACTTAATGCCCTTGCCGATGCCACAAGTTGTTTTTTGGATATGATATCATGTGGACCCAGTTTACCAATGGCTTCTTCTGCTGTATAGCCAAGCATTTTTTCAGAACCCCTGTTAAAGGAACTTACGAGTCCGTCCAACCCGATAGAAATAATGGAATAATTCGCGCCTTCAATGATGGCAGTCTGTTGTGCATTTAGCCGCAAAATTTTCTCTTCAAGGAGTTTGGTAGCAGAAATATCATGGATAAAAATAGCTGCTCCACTTGCTTTACCATCTTGCAAGACAGGATTGAATGATGTTTCCAGATACCTCACCTCAGCGTTTGGTAAAATATGTTTATTCTCCACCATAACTCTTTCCCCGGCAAAAGCCCTGTCAATAAATGTGGACCAATCCTTGAAATGCTGGGGTAATTCTTTATTTTCATTAATAAGCTCAACGATGTTTGAACCAATCCTGGATTTATCTCCGCTTCTCTTAAATGCCTGCGCTAAAACATTGTTCATTGCAAGTATTTCGTATTTTGTATTTATCAGCATGATAACATCATTTGTATTGTCAATAATCGCCTTTGTATTATTCCTTTCTGTTTCAAGGAACTTTTCCGAATTACTGCTTATCGTAATCAGATAATATATAAAAAGCAAACTCGCAGTAACCGCACCGAAAAAAGTAGCTATACTTATCACCGACTGCTGATCAGGTAAAATGCTGGGTATGAGAAATATCTTGTAGTGAGTTGCCTCGCCCCAGATTAATAAAACTAATGAAATATTAAATACGATAAAGACCTTAAAAACCTCTTTGAAGTCGAAAAGAATAAAAATGCCAATGAATAAAGGGAAGTATAAAGCCCTGATATTTGAATCATGCCCGAGCGACGACCCGAGATAAAAAATAAACAAGTTTGCAATCAAAAAAAGAGATATTCTGGCAGCGTTAAAATAGTGGAAGCGATTTAATAACTGAACTCCCGCAAGTGCTATTACAATTCCAAAACTAAATGCGGACAGGATGTAAAAATGCAGAATTAAAAAAAAGATAGCATAAAGGCATACTGCAGAAATCGCCAATAAAGTAATCAAATGTGTCAGCCGCACCTTTCTGTCAAAACCTGTCATTATTTTTGCGTCTGGTTTAGTTGATTGGGCAGAGGTTGTCTTGCTCATAATTCCCGGTGGTTTTTATAAAATCAAATGCAAGCTAATACATTATGAAACGAACTACAAAAGTATTTGAGGTTAGTTGATTCATGTTTTGTTTATTTCTATTTAACTTGCCGTGAAATTGAAACATAGATGCCTCAATCAGCCGTATTCCCCGGTTCGTTCGATCCTATTACGCTCGGACATACTGATATTGTAGAACGTGCTTCAAAAATTTTTGATAAAGTTTATGTAGCAATTGGTCAGAATACAACCAAGACAACATTGTTTCCATTTGGGAAACGAATGGAGATCGTGTCCAAGGTGTTTGTAAACATACCGGGTGTCGAAGTATTAAGTTATGAGGGACTTACGGTAGAAATATGTCGAAAACTTGGTGCAAAATATGTAGTGAGGGGATTGCGCTCAGGAACTGATTTTGACTATGAACGTAATATTGCCTTGATGAACAGTAAATTATACCCTGATATTGAAACGGTTTTTTTTATCAGCAACCCCGATTATGCGGGCATTTCTTCTACTATAGTTCGTGAGATATATAAGTTTGGCGGAGATATATCAAATTTTGTACCTGATATTGTTTCCGACTATATCGGAAAAATGGATCGGGCTGTTTATTGACAGTCGTTTATCTTATGGTTTCTTTTTAAAAATAAATGAATAGATTGGATTCAAATTGCTATAGCTCATTGCATAATGCTCCAAAATAAAGCCTTTTGTTTCCATTTTTGATGTGATCTGAATAATAACCTGTGGGTCGGATATGCCTTTGTCAAATTTCATTTCCTCCGCGATCCCATCCGAATTTGCAAAAACGGCATAGCGACTGGGGCCACCATAAAGATTTACTGCAGTATAACTTCCTGTCTGATCTGGCACAGTTTTAAACGCCCAAATAACAGATATAGAGGAAGTTACTAATAAAGTTCCGATAATAAACAAGATCCCTTTTTTCATTTTTTATGTTTTGTCAGGCAATTTATAAAATATCATGGGATTGTGGCAAATGAATTCTTCATCTAAGTAATAGCTTTTATTCGTTTCGATTTTCTTTAACAGCATTAAACTTTATAATTTATTTTTATCTAATAATTGAGTTAAATGCGACTGCTATGAGGCGACGACATTTAAAATAGCTATTGGTTTAGCTGCCAGTATTGTGAGATATTTTACTTGAGTTGATAAGAAATTCATATTTTAACTATTTTTTTAAGTTAAATACCGATTGAATGTTAAAAAACTTGAGCATTTCCGAAGAAGATTTTTAGAATTGCGTTCCAAAAAAGGACAAAGCGGTAAACCTCACACGTACAGATTCTTCCCCTGGTAATTATCCAGATATTGTTTTGCTGTTTGTAAGTGCGTTAAAGGAGCAGCTTCGTCCTGTTAATTTCAGGTTATTTTTTAAATATCTCTTAAAATCGCACAATTTTTTCAATTCTGGAGTTTTCCCCACAAAGGACTTTAATGTAATATATATCCGGATTTAGATTATTCAGATTTAAACTTATAATATTTGATTTTTCAAAGAATTGCGTAAAAATGATTTTGCCAATCATATCCGTTATCTGAACCTCTGTAATTAGTTCATTTGCAGCAATGTTCAGAGTTCCTGAGGTGGGGTTAGGATATATACTGACATCGTTGGAATTTAGATTTTGAGGTGTCAATGAAGAACTTTCTTCAATATCCTGCACACTCCTGGGAATAATATAATAACCAGTTAAATAAGGCTTTGTGGAATCAAACTGGCTTCCAATACCAATAATATCAAAAAAACCGGATGGTTTAGCAGCATTTAGATACAGATTGGTAGAACTTAATATATTTATGTCAATAGTGTCACCAGAATTGTTATGTGCTTTCACCATAAAACTACCTTTGGCCCCTGTAGTATCCCATTTATTTAGGTTATTAAGCATAAAGCCCTTTAAAATAACAAGTTTTGATTCTGAATTTTCGTCAAGCTGGGAGACCGTTATAGGCGAAATCTGCGTTTCTGTTGTCAGCATCGAAACGGAGTCAATTGAAAAATACGTAAGTCCGTTGGATTGCTTTACTATACCTCTTACAATAATACTATCACCGACTGAGGGGTTATATCCATCAAGAAACAAAGTGGATGAAATAGAAATTCCACCTGTTGAATCCTGTAAAACGTATTGTTCATTATTACCGATGCTTAGGTTATTGCTTTGAACAATGCCTTTCAAGTAACAATATGTATTTAGCGAGTCATCTATTCCGTTAGTTGAATTATATGTTTTAACCTTAGTAATAGGATAAATGGGATATCCTTTGACAACATAAGACATATAGCAGTCATATGATAGAGGATTTAGTTCAATAGGGTTTCCAGGCTTTAAAGTAATGTTCTGAAAAGCCGGATCGTTTTCCATATATAGTTCAGCCCGGAAACAGGCTTTATTTTTTGGTGTATCTCCCTGTGAAACAGGACCATAGCCTCCATCTGGGTTTACATAACGCCATACAATGTTTTTATTCGGATCCAATTCAATAAAAATCCCAGAATCAGCTTCACAAATCATGGTGTTTCCGTTTTTCAATCTTTGAACGCTTCCTTCCGTTGCAGAATAAAAATTTGTTGGTTTTGGTTCCTTGTACGTCCAGAAACTAGAATCTGGTCCATAAGAATTATTCCCAGATATGGCGTAAGCACCGCTTTCATCCACAGGTAGTTCAATTTCTTCAGCAGAAGAAAAATTACCTCCTGGTCTTCCTGTCCCATTATTAAAGACTGTAATATGCCCACTGCCTTGTAAGCCATCAGGTATCCAGGTTACATCATGTTGTAAATACAACGTTCTTTTTCCAGAGGAAGCTCTGTTGTACGCTTCCGGATTACCCCATCTGTATAGAATATCACCCCCATGCCCTTGGTTACCTCCATTGTGAGTAGCTGCCTCATCAGTTGTGGTACTATGATCAATAATCCAGAACTCGCTCAGGCTTCTGCTGCTTATTACAACCTGGTCAAGATCTGGATTATATGCTACAGAATTTGCATGTATCCAGTCTGAATCTCCAAGTACAGCATTGGCTTCAGTTGAATCTACATAATTGACATTTAATAATTCCGGGTGATCAGCAATAATTCCAAAATTTGGTTTTAATGCGTCTTTATCCTGGACCAGGTGATCCCATAATCGCCATTGCCATACTATTTCCGCGCTATCAGCACCGATAGGTTTAATTTCCTGTATTTTAGCACTCCAAATATTTGATCCTGCCAGTTTCGTGGAATCTCTACCAGCGGCAATAGCCTCTGCATTCGTAATTCTTTCCCATTCACAAACAAGAATATTCCCGTTAGGCATTGGATATACATCATGGTCCTGATGTGTAATACTATCCGAAATTGTATAACTCCAAAGCAGTTTCTGATTCCAGTCATAAATCTGCAACTGGCCGCCAGCACTGCCAACACTGTTAAAATATGGATTCTGAACTTTCCCGGTTGATAATAAATTTCCGTTGGGGAGAATAAACGCATCCAGGCCAGGGTCATTATGGGTATTCCATTTATTTACAAGTTTTCCGCATTTATCAATCAGATATGTAACATCACTTGAATTTGGTGAAAAAAGTACAAAGCCATCTTGTCCACCATTGTTTTTGGTGAAAAGACCGACAGTTTGTTGCGCGAAAGTAAGAGCAGGTAAAAAAAAGGCAAAGAAAGCCGTTAAATGAATGGAAATTGATTTTTGCATGTTGTAATTTTTTGATTAAAATCTTTAACTCCGGTTACTATTCCATCCCAATAGCAACTTTCAGGTTTTAGACATTAATCATTGACATGAGTTTAATCTTCGTTCATTTTTTAGCAAATATTTATTAATGATTTGCTAATTTGGAACTTGCGCAGCAAGGGAATAAAAATTAATTCTGTAATTGTTTGTAAATCACAGAAAATATGTAGTCTACAGGACTTCTGGTTTTGGAAGTTTAAACGAGAATTATTGAGAATTTAACTCAGGAAATAATTGAAATCTATAATCCGGAATTAAGAAAAAAATCCAAAAGAAAAAATGGACAAACATGTTAGACCAGTCCATATTAGATTCTGCCTCTAAAATCATCTTAATAGTATTAAGCATTCGTCAGATACTTAAACAAAACTGGTTTGTCCTCGATTTATATGATAAAATGATCTTTCTTCACTGCTACTCCTTAATGAGTTTAATGGTTTCATAATTGAAGCCACTATATACTTTTACAAAATATATGCCCTTATTTAAAAAACTGATATTTATATTGTCTTTATGAGAATGCCGGTATATTTTTGAATATAATGTTTTACCAAGAATATCGCTGATCATTATGCTACTTATGTTTGCGTTAGACTCTACAGTTATATATTCTTCAGCGGGATTTGGATAAATGTATATTTCTTTTTCAATCGAGTTCATGTCTGTGACAGCAGAGCTATGTGAAAAATCGCTGATGCTTCTCGGAATTAGATAATAGCCTGATAGATATGGCCTGGTTGAATCATATTGGCTTTCAATGCCCACTACATCAAATACATTCCATATCGGTTTTGCTGCGTTAGAATAAAGATCTGTTCTTTTCACAATGGTTAATAAAATCGTATCAGATTCGTTAAAGGCTTTTAAAGAGAAACTACCGTTTGCGCCGGTTGTGTCCCATTTTACGGGGTCTACAAGTGTATAATTTTTTAATGTAACGAGCTCTGATTCTGTATTTTCGTCCAAAGATTCAACGATTAAGGGACTAATCTGAGAAGAATGCGATAGTTTCGAAATAGAATCAGTAATGAATTTGGTCAACCCATTTTCCTGCAATACCATACCTGATGCTAAAATGCTATCGCCTACCACGGGATTATAAGCAGTAACAATAGTATCAGATGACACGGTAATTGATCCAGTAGAATCCTGAAGGGTATAGAATTCAGTTTGATTTCCACTAAGGTTAGAACTCTGTACAATTCCTTTTAAATAGCAATATGTGTTGATTGAGTCGGCAATTCCTGAGAGTAAATTATAACCTTTTACTTGCCTTATTTTATAGTAAGGAGTATTAATTAATTGGAAATCACCAAAATTTCTAGGCATTAAAAAATAATTTCCAATGTATGGTGAACCGTTTTTATTCTGAGAAACGATACCGGTTACATCGAATTTGCCTTTTGGGGGGGATGATTTAAATGTATTTGTTGCGTTGCTCACATAAAGTGAAATGGTATCAATACTATTGGTTACTTCAACGTTAAATCCAGAACCTTTGGGCTTCCATTGTTCAGGATTTATAACCCACGCCCGATTGAACCTGATAAGATGTCCTTCTAAAGATTCGCTGAGCCCTGTAATATTCTCTGGCGGAGGAACATGGGATCCCGAATTGATTTTTGCTATCGAATCAATTGAAACTGTTGTTAAGCCATTTAATTGGGTAAGCAAACCACGGATTTCAACACTGTCACCAATTTTCGGAATATAATTATTGATTATTGAAGATGCTTTGACAAAGACAGAGCCAGTACTGTCTTTTATTGAGAAATCATATCCAATTAGTGAAAAATCAGGACTTTGAACAATACCTTTTAAAAGGAAAGAATACTTACTACCGGCAGAATCAGCAATTCCGGTTACCGGGTCCTGAACTCTGACCTGGCGGATTTTATAAAGTTGGATATTTCTTTCAAAATCAAAAAATCCCCTTGGTACTATCTGGTAGTTTCCTATATATGGTGGAGATGTTTTATCCTGAATTTCTATCCCATTTACATTAAATATTCCTTTCAATGGATGCATCTTGTAAAGATCAGTAGCAGCACTTATATACATGTTAAATGTATCTGTTCCATTTGTAATATTTACGCTAAATCCTATGCTTGCGGGCGACCATTGAGATGAATCAGAAAGATAATATCCGCTTAATTGAATAAGATGAGCTTCAAATGATTCATTGAGAGTCGAAATCAATTCAGTTTTTATAGGATTTAGGGCGTTAAACTTTAATATGGAATCCGGTTTGATGCCAGTCATTCCATTGTTTTGAATGAGCAGTCCCCTGATCAGCAGACTGTCCCCGATTTTCGGGATATAATTATTTAACGAAGAATCGTTTAAAATCATAATCGATCCTGTACTGTCTTTAACTGAAAAATCAAGGCCGGAACTCGTCAAGTCAGGACTCTGAACAACAGCTTTTATAAAAAAATTATAGCGGCTGCCTGCAGAATCCGCAATTCCTGTGATTGGGTCCTGATGTCTTAGCTGGCTGATTTTGTATAATTGAGTAACTCTTTGAATATCAAAACTTCCACGTGGTTTTATCTGGTAATTTCCAAAATATGGTGGAGATTGCTGAGCCTGAATTTCAACACCAGTCACATTAAATATTTCTTTGGGTGCATTCATCCTTGATAGGTCAATATTACTGCTGACATTCATTGTGAAAGTATCTGTTCCATTTGTAATTTCCACATTAAAATTGCTACCATTTTTTACCCATTGAGAAGGGTTGGAGAGGTAATACCCATCCAGTTTTATCAACTTAGCTTCTAGATTTTCAGAAAGTTCTGAAACCGTTTGTGGATTTAAATAATTTGGACCTTTGTTCAGAAGAGCAACAGAATCAGGTATAACTTCTGTAAGACCATCATATTGTGTAAGCAGCCCCCTCAGAATAATACTGTCCCCGGTTTCAGGCATGTAGCCATTCACCCGTGAACCTGAATAAACGATGATTGAACCGGTACTGTCTTTGATAGAAAAATTCAGTCCATAAGATGAATAATCAGGACTTTGCACGACTCCGACTAAGTAAAATGGATGTATGCTTCCGGCCGAATCTGCAATTCCCGTAATTGGATTTTGTGGCCTTACCTGGCTGATGGTATATTGCGGAACGTATTTTTCTATATCAAACTTGCCTCTCGGTTCGATGATATAATTCCCAAAAAAAGGAGAATCGGGCTGATCTTGTATTTCAATGCCTGATACATCGAAATAGCCTTGTAATGCATTCATGTTAAATAAGTTGGTTCCAGACGCGATTCGCATTATCAATGTATCTTCACCATTTGTAATGTTGACAATAAAACCATCTCCGGCATTTGTCCAATGCGATGGATTACTTATGTAGTAGCCATTCAATTTTATAAGTCGGGCTTCATAATCTTCGCTAAAGCCGTGAACCAGTAGTGCTTTTTGTGAATGATAGGCATTTTTAATAGATGAAATGGAATCAGGTACCACCTCCGTCAGACCGTTTACCTGCCTGAGTAATCCCCTAATTTCAACGCTATCTCCAATAATTGGGGTATACCTGCTAACATCTGTAGAAGAAGAAATAATAATGGATCCTGTGCTGTCTTTTACAGAAAAATTTAGCCCGTTTGTTGTAAAATCAGGACTTTGAACGATTCCTTTTATATAAAAATTATAAATTGATTTAGAGGAATCGGCGATACCGGTTTTCGGATTCTGGACTCTAATATCCTTAATTTTATATAATTGTGCAACTCTTTCTATATCATAACTGCCACGGGGTTCTATTTCATAGAACCCAAAATAGGGCTTTGTTGGCTCATTCTGAATTTCAACCCCTGTCACATTAAATTCCTCTAATGGAGCTTTCGTTTTATACAAATCTGTTTTCTTATTGATAAACATATTATATGTCTGAATCCCATTTGTAATTTGAACAACAAAACCGTTACCTGAGGGGATCCATTGCATTGTATCGGATATCCATACATTTTCAATCTTTACAAGATCAGATTCATGAGACTCGTCCATTCCGGATATGATATCTGGTTTTTTTTGCCATGTGCCTTTCGATTCAACAATTATAGTATCAGCTGAATATTCAGTCAAACCGTTGTTTTGTGTCACGATACCTCCGACCAAAACGCTATCGCCAATTGCAGGTTTGTAAGAAGATGAGTTGATGATTATTGTAATTGCACCCGTGCTATCTGCGATTGCAAATTGAATAATTCCATTTCCCAAATCCTGACTTTCTACAACCCCTTTTATAAAGCCAATTCCGGCATTAAGCGAATCTGCAATGCCAGTATTCGAGTTGTATCCCTTGAGTTCACTGATCTTATACAATGGGGTGATGTATAATACATATGGCATATAACAAGAATAATAATATGCGTTGTATTCTATAGGATCTAAGGGCTTTAATGTAATGTTTTTAAACCCCGGAAAATTTTCCATGTACAAGTCAGCCTTGAAGCAGCTGTTTATTCCCGGATTATACCCTTGAATGGTAGGGCCATAGGCACCAACTGGGTTTACATATTTCCACACTACATTTTTATTGGAATCCACTTCAATGAAAGTTCCGGAGTCCGCTTCACATATCAAAGTATTTCCATTCTGTAATCGCTGAACTCCTCCCTGTGTAGTCGAATAAAAAGTTTTTGGGTCTGCGTATGACCAGAAACTGCTATCTGGCCCATAAGCCTTTCCACTGTCTAATTTATAATCACCATTCGAATCGACCGGAGGCACAATCACATCTGCAGATGAATAATTACCTGACGGTCTTCCATCTCCATTATTAAAAACGGTAATATTACCTGCTCCGGGGTATCCTTTTGGTATCCAGGCGGGATCATGCTGAACATAAAGTCGCTTATCTTTTTCAGATCCGCGGTTGTATGCTGCCGGATTTCCCCATCTGTATAAAAAATCACCACCTTTTTTGTGGTTCCCACCACTATGAGAGGCAGCCTCAGTTGATGTGGTACTGTGATCCAGAACGTATATTTCATTCATATTTCGCGAACTGATCATTATCTGATCAAGGTCCGGATTATAAGTTACGGAATTGCCATGCGTCCAATCCGCAGATCCAAACTGATTTACCATCGAATCAGTATAATTCAGATTCAAAAGTTCAGGATGTTGGGATATTACTCCATAATTTGGTTTGGTGGCGTCATGGTCCTGTATCAGATGGTCCCATAATCTCCATTGCCATACTACCTGGATACTACCACCTCCAATGGGTTTTATTTCCTGCACCATCATGCTCCAGACGTCAGATCCTTTTAGTTTTACCGAATCTCTTCCGGCCGCTATTGCCTGTGCGGCGCTAAATTTTTCCCATTCGCAAACAAGAATATCCCCATTGGGCATTGGATATACATCATGATTCTGAGTTATTGTATCATCAGATATGGCATAATTCCAGATCAATTTTCCGCTCCATGAAAATATTTGGAGTAACCCTCCCGCACTTCCTGAACTATTGAAATCCAGATTTTTTAACCTCCCAGTGGTTAATAAATTGCCGTTGGGCAAAAGATAAGCATCGAGTCCTGGAAAATATCCGCTATTCCACTTGTGTACTAATTTGCCACATTTATCTATTAAATATGTGATATAGCTGGATCCTGGAGAAAAGAGGACGTATCCTTCCTGATCTCCGCTGTTTTTTGTAAATAATCCTACAGTTTGCTGAGCTGATGAGCCTATTGGACTATACATCAAAAATATAGTCAAAATAACAGTTATTGCGCTTTTATGCGACAGACATAATTGCTTATTTTTTTCCATTCTTCGATGATGACCCAACTAAATTTATGAAACTTTCAAAATGTAAACGGATAATCAATTAGCAGTTATCCCTCCATCAAAACCTCTCACTGATTTTTCACAATCTTATTAATTTCATAATTATCATCATTATATACTTTAACAAGGTAAATTCCTTGTTTTAAGTTACTTATATCCACGTTGCTAACAGTAACCTGAGACGCAAATTGTGTTAATAATACTTTACCCAATAAATCAGTTATTTCAATTCTGGTAATTTTTTCTGTTGAAATTATATTAATAAAGCCGGAAGAAGGATTTGGAAATATTCTGACATGAGAATCGGAAATATTCTGAAGACTGATGGCAGAACTGTGTGAAAAATCATTGATGCTTCTTGGAATTAAATAATACCCCGACAGATATGGCATCGTTGCATCAGATTGGCTTCCAATACCGGTTACGTCAAATGCATTCCATGTCGGTTTTGCAGTATTGGAATAGAGATCTGTTCCTTTCACTATGGTTAATGTAATTGTATCCAATCCATTATTTGCCTTTAACGAAAACCTGCCATTTGCACCGGTAGTATCCCATTTTGCCGGATCAACCAGGGAGTAATTTTTCAATGTAACGAGCTCAGATTCTGTGTTTTCATTTAAAAGTGGTACAATAACAGGGCTTATTTGTGATGAAACAGAAATTTTCGAAATAGAATCGGTTTCGAAATTGGTTAATCCATTTTCCTGCAACACCATTCCCGATGTAATGACGCTATCTCCTACCGTAGGTATGTAACCATTGACAGCAGAATTTGAAGTTATTGTAATAGAACCTGTAGAATCTTGGATAGCAAAGAACTCTGTGTTATCCCCACTTAGGTTAGCACTTTGCACAATACCTTTTAAAAAGCAATAAGTATTAATAGAATCCGCAATTCCGGAAATTGTGTTATATCCTTTGATCTGCCTGATTTTATAATGAGGACTGCTGATCAATTTGAAATCTTCTATACTTCTGGGCATCAAGAAATAATTACCCAGATAAGGGGCATCGGTTTTGTCCTGACTTACTATACCCGTGACATTAAATTTGTGTTTGGGCAATGCCATTTTATTCGCATCAGTAGCGCTACTAATGAAAAGGGTTAAAGTATCTGTCCCATTGGTAATATTAGCATAAAAGCCGTTCGATCCCGGAAGCCATTGGCTGGGGTTTATCAACCATGCCTGATCAAATTGAACCAATTTTGCTTCGTTTGTTTCACTTAATGAATTCGTCAATTCGGGTAAAACCTTCGAAGTGGAAGGATTAAGCAGTCCCAATGAATCGATACTCACTTCAGTGAGCCCGTTTGTTTGTATTAATAATCCTCGCACTTCAAGGCTATCCCCAACAAATGGGATGTAATTGTTCAATTTAATCGAATCAAAAATAATAATTGAACCCGTATTATCTTTTATTGAGAATTCGAAGCCTGAAGATGTAAAGTTCGGACTCTGAACAACACCTCTGATTCGGAATGAATTGGAACTTCCGGCCGAATCAGCAATTCCTGTTGCAGGATCTTGTATCCTAACCTGGCTGATTTTATATAACGGAATTTCTCTCTGGAAATCAAAACTTCCCCGTGGCTCGATTTCATAATTTCCAAAATAGGGGGATGTAGTTTGAGCCTGAATTTCAATTCCAGTGACGTCAAATTCAACAAGAGGCGCATATTTCCTGACAAGATTAGTGGCATTGCTGATATACATTGTAAATGTATCTTTCCCGTTTGTTATATCTGTCTTAAAGCTTGTACCATTTTGCAACCATTGGCTATAATTTGCCAGATGATATCCATTCAGTTTGATAAGTTTTGCTTCAGAAGACTCTGATAAACCTGAAACCTGTTCAGAGGTTAATGTAGGGTTTGCATTCTGGAGAACGGAAATAGAGTCAATATTTACTTCTGTTAACCCTTCAAATTGGGTTAACAATCCCCTTACTTCTACACTGTCTCCGATTTTTGGTTTATAGCCGTAAATATCTGTTCCGGCATTTACAATTATTGCCCCGGTATTATCTTTAATTGAAAAGTTAAGCCCGGTACTACTGAAATCAGGACTTTGTACAATACCCTTCAATAAAAAGTTATACTTACTTCCTGCCGAATCTGCTTCACCAGTTATTACGCTCTGATCCCTCACTTGGCTTATTGAATAAAGTTGTACAACCCTTTGAAGATCGAGTTCTCTGCGCGGTTCTATTTCGTAATTCCCAAAGAAAGGAGAAGTTTGTTGAACCTGGATCTCAATTCCTGTAACATTAAATTTTTCAACAGGAGCTTTTATTTTAGACAGGTTGGTATTGTTTCGGATGTCCATTGTGATGGTATCAATTCCGTTCGTGATGTCAACATTAAAATTGTCACCATTCTGTGCCCATTGTGACGTATCTACCAGATAATATCCATTTAGTTTGATAAGCCTTGCTTCGTTATTCTCAGACAAAGCAGAGACAAGTATTGGTAATGTGGTAGGGTGTGAATTTTTTAGGTATGAAATTGAATCTGTGATTACTTCAATAAGTCCATCATATTGAGTCAAAATTCCACGGAGTTCAATACTATCCCCTAAAACGGGCTTATATCCATTTACATGAGTTGCCGAAATAATAATAATTGAACCGGTACTGTCTTTTATTGAAAAATCAAGTCCTGTAGTAGTAAAATCAGGGCTTTGCACAATTCCTTTCAATAAAAAAGGGTGCGTGCTTCCTGCTGAATCTGCTATTCCAGAAATTGGATCCTGTTTTCTTAATTGGCTTATTTTATATAATGGAGTATATCTCTGAATATCAAAAAATCCTCTGGGTTCTATTTCATAATTTCCAAAATATGGCTCATTCGGTTTATCTTGAATCTCAATTCCGGTTACATTAAATGAACCGCGAATTGCATTCATTTTAAATAAATCAGTACCTGATCCGATGTGCATGATTAATGTATCGTAACCATTACTAATGTTTACATCAAAACCATCACCATTGGGTTTCCATTGTGTAGTATCTGTAAGTTGATAAGCATTCAGTTTCACGAGTTGCGCCTCGAAATTTTCTGCTAAACTATAAATTGGAGTTACTTTCAATTTGGACGATCCAACTCCAAGCCTGAAAATTGTGTCTGCAACAACTTCCGTTAATCCATTAACCTGGGTAATAAGCCCTCTCAATTCAATGCTATCACCTATTTTTGGCAAATAATTTTTTATATTGTTCTTTGAATAGACCATAATAGATCCGGTACTATCTGTCAAAGAGAAATTGACGCTGTTCGAACTTAAATCCGGACTCTGAGCAATACCTTTCAAATAAAATTTTGTTGTGTTTCCAACTGAATCCGCAATACCTGAATTAGGATTCTGATGACGAACCTGCCTGATTTTATATAATTGAGTGACCCTTTCAATATCGAAAATGCCACGTGGTTCTATCGTATAATTTCCAAAATAGGGTAGGTTTGGCTGATTCTGAATTTCGATACCTGTGACATTAAATTCTTCATTAAGTGACTTTAGATTAAACAATTCTGTATTCCCATTTATATACATAAGAAATGTATCTTTACCATTCGTGATTTGCACACTAAACCCGGAGGCTTTCCGGGTCCATTGTAAAGTATCAACAAGCCAAACATTATTTATTTTAACAAGATCTGATTCGGTAGTTTCACCAAGTGTTGTCACAACATCAGCTATTTTTTGCCAACTTCCAGTTGGTTTAACGAATATTGTATCAGATGTATACTCTGTTAATCCATTAACCTGGTTTACATATCCGCCAACAAGGACACTATCTCCAATTTGAGGTGTATAATAGGTTTTATTTGTTGTTACAGTTATAGCACCCGTGCTATCTATTAGAGAAAATTCGACAGGGTTAGTAGTCAGATTCTGGCTTTCTACAACACCTTTTATAAATCCTTGTCCTCTGTTTAATGAATCAACAACACCTGTAGATTTATTAAATCCCTTAAGTTGAGCTATTTTATATAATGGGTTTATATAATAGATGTAGGGCATTAAACAAGTATAAGAATTTGCTAACGGTTTTGACTCAATTGGAGCTCCCGGCTTCAGCGTAATATTTTTGAATGCTGGATAATCTTCGGTATACTCCAGTGTTTTAAAGCACGAAATATTAGGAGGGTTCTGGCCTTGTGTTACAGCTCCATATCCGCCATCGGGATTTACATATCGCCAAAGTAAATTCTTATTTGAGTCAACTTCAAAAAAATTACCCTTTGTAGCCTCACATATCATCACATTCCCATTTGACAGGACCTGAATACCACCTTCAACGGCAGAATAGAAACTCTTTGGATTTGGAGCTCTATATGACCAATAGCTACTATCCGGTCCGAATGCTTTGCCAGATGCTAAATAATAATTGCCGTTAGAATCTACCGGTGGACTCAAAATATCCCCTGAGGAAAAACTTCCACCCGGTCTGCCTGTCCCATCATTAAATACTGAAATATGCCCTGCACCAGGATATCCATCCGGTATCCAAGAAGGATTGTGTTGCACAAAAAGCCTTTCATCAGAGAAATTTCCCCTGTTATAGGCTCTCGGGTTTCCCCATCTATAAAGAAAGTCACCCCCTTTGTTATGTTTTCCTCCAATATGAGAAGCAGCCTGACCAGAGGATGTGCTGTGGTCAATAATGTATATTTCACTTGTGCTCCTGGCGCTAAACATTACCTGATCTAAATCGGGGTTATATGTCACAGCATTACCATGTGTCCAGTCAGATGAATTTCTTGTTATAACTGTTGTGTCGACAAAATTTATGTTGAAGAGTTCCGGATGATTTGCTACAACGCCATAATTAGGTTTTGTTGCATCGCGATCCTGTATAAGGTGATCCCACAGTCTCCATTGCCACACAACCTGAGTATCTGCCGTGTTTACCGGTTTTATTTCCTGAACTTTTATACTCCACAAATCGGCCCCTTTCAAACTTGCCGAATCTCTACCCGCGGCTATTGCCTCTGACGCTGTAAACCTTTCCCATTCCAAAACGAGAATGTTTCCATTTGCCATTGGATAAATATCATGATTTTGCATTTGTCTGCTATCCGAAATGGTATAACTCCAAACAACTTTTCCATTCCAGTCGAGTTTTTCAACCAGGCCGCCTACACTCCCCGGGTTGTTAAAATAGGGATTGGCAACTTTTCCTGAAAAAAGCAATTCCCCATTAGGCAAAATATAGCCATCAAGTCCGGGGTCCTTTACTGTATTCCATTTATGTACAAGTCTGCCGCACTTATCTATCAGATAAGTAAAATTACTGGAATTGGGAGAAAACAAGACATAGCCATCCTGCTCTCCGCTGTTTTTTGTAAATAACCCGACAGTTTGCTGTGCCTTTATTATTGTCGGTGAAAAAAAAGCATAGAATGCCAGCATTAGAATTGTAAATCCCTTTTGCATATTGAAAACTTTATTTTTTTAAACCTATACCAACTAAGTACTCAGATTATCGTCTCTGGTGCTTTATTCATAGACAGATATTCTCATTCAAAGTTTAATCGTTAAATTTTTTCTTAACAAATGTTAAAAAAGAATAATACTGATTTCGAATATTCCATCTATATATAACATTTTGAAAGAATTTGTCAATAACTTTCAATTCTTGAATTCAAATATAATAATTAAATTTAATTTTTAACTATTTTCACCACTACAAAATTTAATCCTTCGAAGATTTTTGCCAGATAAATCCCCTGTTTCAAGGAACCTATATCAATATGAGATGACATTTTGCCGGGATAATCGCTGATTATCAATCTTCCAGGCAAATCAGTGACCTGTATTTCAGACATAGGAAAAGAAGCATTGATATTTAGTATCCCTGTGGTTGGATTTGGGAAAAGATGAACCTGATCAAGAGAGATATTATCGGGAACAAATCCACTATGGTAGGCTGAAAAATCATATATATTGCGTGGTATTAGGTAATACCCTGAAAAATAAGGTATTGTGCTGTCTGTTTGACTTACAATACCACTAACATTAAATGTTCCTGTTGGTCTTGCTGCATTGCTATATAAATCAGTTCCACTTACTATTTTAAGCATAATTGTATCTACCCCGTTGTATATTTTCAATTCAAAGCTTCCTGCTGCTCCTGTTGTGTCCCATTCTGATGCGTTAACAAGCTTAAAACCATTAAGAGTAACAAGCTTGGATTCGAAGTTTTCGTCAAGAGAAGTTACGATAACCGGAGATATTTGGTGCCCTGAAGATAATTCCGAAACAGAATCTACCGTAAAATGAGTTAATCCCCTAAACTGCAAGACAGTTCCTCTCACCTCAAGACTATCCCCAATCACAGGTACGTATCCGTTAATAATCGAGCCCGAAGTGATTATTATGGCACCTGTAGAATCCTGCAATGAATAAAATTCGCTGGTACTTCCGCTAATGTTATTACTTTGTGCAACGCCTTTCAGATAACAATATGAATTTATAGAATCAGCTATTCCAGTTATTGAATTGTATCCCTTGATTGCTCCGATTTTATACAGGTTGTATCTGGGGAAATAAAAATCAGAATAGCTTCGAACCATCATTATATAACCCCCGATATAGGGCGCAGATGATTTTATCTGGGACCCAATGCCTGTTATATTAAATTTCCCTATTGGTGCCGGTTGATAAAATGAATTTGTGGCACTGCTGATGTACAATTGGATTGTATCGGTTCCATTACTGATATCAACAATAAAATCTGACCCTGTTGTATCCCACTGGTTTGGATAAAGAAGTCTTGCGTTGGTGTATTTTATCAGGTTAGCTTCCGTTAGTTCACTTAATGTTGTTATAACCCTGGGGTTTAGAGAAGGAGTAGCATTATTTAATTTTGAAACCGAATCTATTAAAACAGTTATTACACCATCTATTTGCTTTAATAATCCCCTTACTTCTATACTATCACCCACAAACGGTACATATCCATCGATTTTAACATTGGCATTTACAAATATGGAACCTGTATTGTCTTTTAAGGAGAACTTGTATCCTGTCTTCACAAAATCAGGGCTTTGGACGATACCTTTCAATAAAAAATTATTTTTACTGCCTGCTGAGTCTGATACTCCATTCACAGCATTCTGAATCCGCAACTTATTAATTTTATAAAGAGGAACGATTCTTTGGAAATCGAATATTCCTCTTGGCTCAATCAAATAATTACCAAAAAAAGGTGCAGCAGGCTGATTTTGAATTTCAATACCCGTTATGTTAAATGTTCCAACCAGTACATTCGTTGTAAAAAGATTTGTGGACGAACTAATAAACATATTTATACTGTCGGTCCCATTTGTAATTTTGATGTTAAAACCACCTGCAACCGGTTTCCATTTTGACGTATCTGCAATGTAGTATTTTGAAAGCTTAATTAATTGAGCCTCATTAGATTCAGATGGAATAGTTACAGGAATTGGTTTTACATTTGGCAAGGAATTTTTGAGGACTAAAATAGAATCTACAGAAACCTCCGTAAGGCCATTATTTTGAACCACAAAACCTCGCAATAGGAGGCTATCACCAATTTTAGGTTTATATCCATCTATATCAGAATTAGAAACAACCATCACAGACCCGGTGTAGTCTTTTATTGAGAAATTTAGGCCAATTGTACTTAGATTCGGACTTTGTACTATCGCTTTTAGAAAAAAGGGATATTTTCCTCCTGCCGAATCGGAAATTCCGGTTATTGCATTTTGCACTCTTATCTGTTCAATATTGTATAGTTGCGTGATTTTATGGATATCAAAACTTCCCCTTGGCTCTATTTCATAATCCTTGAAATATGGCAAGTTTGGCTGATTTTGGATTTCTATTCCAGTCACATCAAAAAGCTCCCATGGTGCATTCATGTTAAACAAGTCAATTTTTGCGCTGATTAGCATGATAAAAGTATCAGCCCCGTTTGTAATATGAACATTAAATCCTCCGCCAAAGGGACTCCATTCATTTTTATCTACCAGCCTGACGTTTTTAATTGTCACAAGGTCAGATTCTGTAGATTCACTAAAACTATCAATTATGTCCGGCGTTTTCACTACATTACCCTTCATTAATACAAAGAGTGTATCAATAGAATACTCGGTAAGGCCATTGGCTTGAGTGATATAGCCACCAACAAGAATACTGTCGCCTGTTTTAGGGATATAATAAGATTCACTTGCTATGATACTTATGGCTCCTGTGCTGTCAAGGATAGTAAATCTTTTGAGAGTGCTACCCAGATCAGGACTTTCTACGATTCCTTTAATGAAACCTACGCCTCTGTTAAGTGAATCAGCAACTCCTGTTAATTTATTGTATCCTTTTAACTGTTTAATAGTATATAAAGGCGTTTTTAAGTATATATAAGGCATTTTGCAATTGGTTGAAAATGCATACGGATTGATTTCTATTGGGCTGCCGGGTATCAGGATCTTGTTTTTAAATCCGGAGTAATTTTCCTCATACAAAGTCGCCCGGAAGCAATCATTAAATCCAGGGCTATAAGTTTGAATGGTTGGGCCAAATCCACCATCAGGATCAACGTATCTCCATACTATATTTTTATTTGAGTCAATTTCAAACAGATTGCCTTTATTGGCTTCACAGATCAAAGCGTTTCCATTCGACAGCCGCTGTACTCCACCTTGAGTTGCAGAATAAAAATCGGTTGGTTTAGGGGCTCTGTATGACCAGGATGCACTGTCTGGTCCATAGGTTTTATCAATTCCAATGTAATAATTGCCGTTTGCATCAACAGGTGGGATGATGATATCAGCAGATGAAAAATTCCCCCCGGGTCTATTTGTCCCATTGTCAAAAATGGAAATTTTACCCGCTCCAGGGTACCCATCAGGTATCCATGACGGATTGTGCTGATTGAACAACGTTTTATTGGCCAGTGTTCCCCTTCCGTATGTTGATGGATTGCCCCACCGATACAGTAAATCGCCGCCTTTTTTTCGTTTTCCACCGCTGTGAGTAGCTGCCTGTGAAGTAGTGGTGCTATGGTCTAATATCCAGATTTCGCTTAGGCTCCTCGAGCTTATCAATACTTCATCAAGATCAGCATTATA
>JABDBQ010000018.1 GCA_013288555.1 Bacteroidota bacterium
AGGTCAACAGGCTTTCCTGCCCCTGGCGTGTCACAAATATAGGTTGAATGGTTGGCTGAGAAAGACTTACATAACCTTCCTTCGGCATGGCATCTCCCCATGATTCGAGGAAATGATGGTCAGGAGCCATATATTGAACCAATTCGCCTGTTTCATCAATTCTGTCATTGAATGAAACGGTCAAACCAACTTTCTTAACTCCGTCACTGAATTTCTGAGGTTCAGGCCAGTTGTATGCCGGATTTACATTCCAGACAAACAAAGCGCCCACTTTACCTGCATTCATATCGCTTACCAGGCCGATCATATCTTTATCACTTCCTGTCTTTTGATAAGAAGGATTTGTAAGATCAACCGTAGTACCGATATTACCCAGCATGCTGTTGATAGAAGCAATGATCAATTGATGATCTATATTATTGGAATCGCTGATTACAATCGATTTTCCTTTATTAGCCCAAAGATGTTTCGCTGCGGCTTGTAAGGAATTGCCCATCAGTTCCAGGCTTGAACTACCTGCCTGTGGCTTGCCTGCCATATCAGCTACATAGTTGTGCAGCCTGATAAGTGCATCTCCATATTGTGAAGGAGCCAGAACACCTCTGAGATCAGCATTTGAACCACTCAACGAAAGCGTACTTTCAAATTGAATGTGGTACAGCATGCTTTTCTTGTTGTCCGCGCCCGTATTTCGGGCAGCGCTGTATTGTTTTGTAAATTCGACCGGAGAAAGCCAGGTTCCGAGGAAATCTGCGCCAAAACTTACGAGAACTTTGGCCTCTTCTATTTTATAGTTAGGCAGCACGGCTTTGCCGAATGCCTGGTTATTTGCTTCAATAATTGCTGAATAGGATACTGCATCATAGGCAACATGCTTTGCAGTAGGATATTTTGTTGTAAAATCCTTGATGATCGCCAATGTAGAAGGACTGTTTACGGTTCCTGTTAAGATCCTGATCTGTCCACCTGAAGCGGCAACTGATTTTAATTTGGCCAGAACCTCCTGGTCTAAATTCTCCCAGGAAATTTCTTTCTTATCTTTAGTAGGAGAGGCCATTCTTCCGCTATCATATAAGCTCAGAACAGTTCCTTGTCCTACTGAACAAACGCCACCTCTTGAAAAAGCAGATTCAGCATTGCCTTCTATTTTAATCGGCCTTCCTTCACGTGTTTTTACGATCAGGGAGCAACTTGCCGAACAACCCGAACAGGTAGTGGCATAATAATTGGCGATACCCGGATCAATTTCAACCGGTTTGATCAGATAGGGGATTACTTTTTTAACAGGGGTTTTGGTACAGGCTGCCAGGGTAGCGGCAGAAACACTGAAACCCATGAATTTTAAAAAGTCGCGCCTGGAAGCGGTAAGACCCATTTCAGGCTCGCTCAGAACATTGCCAAGTGGCAGCTTTTCTGCAAACTCATTATAGCGTTGCTTTTCAAAAGCTTCTTCATGATGAAGTTCTTCGAGGCCTTTCCAGTATTTATTATTGTTTTCCATTCTAACCTGATTATATATCCCGGTTTAAACCTTTAAATATTAATAATGACATTGAGAACATTCTACGCCGCCAAGCTGAGCGATCGTAAAGTTTTTATGTTTTTTAGCAAAATCAAATGTTGCTGTATAATATGGATTTGCTGTATTTGCCTTGGTTTCTCTGTGGCAGTTGATACACCATCCCATTTCAAGTGTTGATACCTGTTGCACTCGTTCCATTTCCTGAACCCTGCCATGGCAATTCTCGCAGGCAAGTTTCCCTGCGTTCACGTGTTGCGCATGACTAAAGAATACGTGGTCAGGTAGATTGTGAATCCTTACCCATTGAACCGGGGTAGGGTGGTTGCCATAAGTTCTTGTGTCAGGGTTATAGTCGAGGGCTTTGTAAATTTTAGCAATTTCTTTGGTTCCATATTGCGGACCGCTGTTGATGGCATCATGGCAATTCATACAAGTACTCAAAGAAGGTATGCTTGCATTTTTTGCTTTGTCAACGCCCGTATGGCAATATTGGCACTGAATGCCATACTGGCCAGCGTGAATTTTATGATTAAACTTAATGGGTTGTTCAGGAGCATAACCTATTTCTGTACCTAGATCCTGGGCTCTTTCATAAAGAAATACGAATGAAGCTATGGTACCTATGAAAAGGATGCCAAGAATGATCAGTGTAAAATTGAGATTTTTTACAGCCCAATCCCATTTCCTGCCAAACCATCCTGGTTCATTTGAGGTTGTTTCCGGTTCGGCGGATTCTCTTCCTAATTCTCTTACCTTGCTCCTTACGCTCACCAATAACCAGGCCACCAGAATCAGCAACCCTAAAAGTATAATTAATACAATAATACTAATTTCGTAAGGAAGGCCAAACAGCCCTCCATTGTTCCCAGCTACCATGCTTTAGCTATTAATAAATTTTGAAGATTCGTTTGTTTGAAAACCCGGGTTTTTGCAGAAAGAGTCGGCTGATTGCAATTTTGAAAAGTTGATATCCTTCTGATAATCTTTTCTTAATAAACTGAAAATGCCTTTTACCCCTTTTAGTGTCATATTAATCCATGAAAACAGGTAATTATTCTCCCTGCTCAAAACAGGGGCAAATTTAGAAGATAATTCAAATTAAAACCTGATTTGAAATAGTAAATTATAATTTAGATTCAATCTAAATAATAAGGATTCTTATATAGATTTAATTTGCGGGAGGGAGATAGAATTAAAGCAAGGATAATAAGTAGTTTCAGGAGGTTAGATTTTTTTTTGACCTTACCCTGCTCAGAGATTGTGGTGTGATGCCAAGGTATGAGGCAATCATCTGCAGTGGAATCCGGTTTATGAGGCTGGGATATGTTTTTACAAAAAGCAGATAACGTTCTTCGGCACTCACACTAATCAGCGTCATGATCCTTTTTTGAAGGGAGCGGTAATTGTTTTGCTGCAGTTCCTGCATCATATATCTGAACGGCGGAACAATTTTTTCCATGTTGTCATAAAAATCGCAATCAAACTGAAGGACCCATGAATCTTCAATGGCGTCGATGCTTACCATTGAAATATCAGGTTTTGTCAGCATGTTTTTGTCTCCAATCCACCAGTCTTCAGGCGCAAACTGCATCATATATTCTTTTCCATTTGAAATGCAATAGCTTCTAAGACAACCTTTTAAAACAAAGTATCCGTGAACGCAGGTTTCTCCTGAATGAAGCAACTTTTCTCCCTTGAGCACCTTTTTAAGCTCAAGCAGTTTGACGATTTCTTTAAACTCGCTTTCAGAAACTTCTATTCTGAATTCGAGATACTTCCTGAATCCTTCAACCATACCCCAGAATTTATAAGCTGATCAGAACAGCCTAAGTGAACAATTCAATACCTTCTAAACGTAAGACGGAAGAATAAAATAAAGGGTTGCCTGATTGAATATTATTTTTTAATGAATGGAAAACATCCCTTTTTTATATCCGCAATGCAATTATGTTCTATGCCCGATATGAACCAACGCGTCACCGGCATGTATTACCGGAGAATAATTAAGACCAATAATATAACCTTCAACCGGACTTATAACTGGCAATTCATACCTGTTGAAAGGATCTGTTATTGTTCCAATAAAATCATCAGCCATTAAGTAGTCCCCATTAGAAGAATGATGATGAAATAGCCCGGCATTTTCAGCCCGAATCCAGGTTGTCTTATCCAGGATGATAGGTTTGGTCGCAGGTTTTATAGATTCATGATCCGGAATCATACCAAGGCTTACCATAAGTCGCCGGGTACCATTAATTGCTTCATCAATTGCAGGTTCGTCAAACCGCAATGATTGTCCCCCTTCAAATACAATAATTGTCTTCCCCATTTCCTTTGCCTCATTACGTAAGGAATTCGGGATAGATGGTGTATTAATAATAAAAGGAGGTGCAAATCCTTTGGCGAGCATGAGACTTTTTTCATCGCTGAATTCACATCTTATCTGAGCATAATTTGCCCTGTTGCCGCCACCGGTATGAAAATCGACCCCGTAATCAATTAAGGGAAGGATTTTTTTAGAAACATTGTACGCAACCCGGCTTGCCAGAGAGCCGTTTTTGGTACCTGGAAAACTTCTGTTGGCGTCTTTTCCGTCGGGCAATTCGCGATTAAAATTCAAAAATCCATAGATATTCAATACTGGTATGGCAATAATGGTACCGGCAGATGGTTGAAGCATTTCATTTTTCATCATGCGTCTGATAATTTCGACTCCATTCACTTCATCTCCATGAAGTCCTCCGGATATCAAAAGTACTGGCCCGTTCTTCTTACCTCTATATATATAAATGTGTAAATTGACTACACTGCCGGTAGGAAGTTTCGCTATATGAAGAATATATTCTTTAAGCTCACCGCGCTCTATTTCTCTTTTAATATCGAGATCATCTGAAATTTCCTCAATTGCCATGGTATGGCAAAGATAATAATTGTCTCATAAATCACCCTCTTAACAAATATCAAAGAACAATCCTATTATAAATTATTCATAATGAATATATTATATCTTTTTTATCCAATTTTTATCTTCACGCGTTTTATTCAAGCACCCGGGTCGTATTTTGCGTGATGAAATCCGGGGTTGGAAAACTGTTTTTAATCGGGATTGTTTTGAAAATAAAAAAAGGATGACAAATTGAAAAGTAAGACTTTAAAGAAAATTAACTTTTACATAGCACTTGTGATTCTGGCCGGATGGCTTGTCGTGTTTTTTGCGAAAGACTGGTTCCTTGGTGTTGCCATCAGAAATGTTCAGCACAAACTTAAAAACAGGTACAAAGTCGAATTAACTTTAAAAAATTATGCGTTACATGGTTGGAATGAAGTGATTATGAACGGTGTGGATTGCAGGTCAGTTTCAAATGATACCATTGCGTATTTAAGCCATGTTCAGTTAAAGATAAAACTATGGCCGCTCATCTCAGGTAAAATAAGGCTGGAAAATATGCGGATGGAAGATGGTGTTTTTAACCTTAACGAAATCAGTAAATTGAGACAAAAAGGGAATGGTTCCGGGCAAAAAGATTCCAACCAGCTCGCCAAAGCTCAGAAATATATTCAGCTTTTGCAGGATGGTGCAAACCTGATCCCTGATGATTTTATGGCAAGGAAAATTGAAATAAAATATTCAGATTCTTCCGGGAACATCAATGGCATTATTGATTCGGTTTCATATTCAGATTCGAAATTGTATGCCAGGTCGGCCCTTACCATAAAAGATCAGCATCAAACCTGGATGGCCGATGGAACATTTGACAAAAGCAGCCTGGAAACACATATCAACGTAAAAAGCAATGTTACTGGCTTTTACCAGCTTAGCATGATCAAAAAACTGGCCAGTGCAAATATAGGTTTCAGATCATACAGTATAAATTTAAATGAAATTGAGGACAATGACGATTACGTAAATGTAAAGGGATCATTAAGCGCCCACAATATAAAAATCTACAATCCAAGAATATCCGCTGATACTGTTTTGGCGGATAGTGGCGGCATCGACTTTTCAATAAAACTCACGAATCTGAAAATAATTCTTGACAGCACTAGCAGATTGCATTTAAACGGACTTACTGCAATGATAAGTTCTGATTATAGTTATATGTACCCTGCAAATATTCATGCAAAACTATATGTAGCACCCATGCCTGCACAAGCTATTCTTGAGGCCATGCCCTCAGGTGCTTTTGAAATAACCCATTCAATGACGCTGGATGGAAATATGGGCTATCATCTTGATTTTTATCTGAATATAGACAAAAAGGATAGCTGCCATATTGATGCCGGGGTTATAAACCAGGGAATAAAAATAATAAATTATGGTACTGCAGATCTCAGGAAAATAAATGGCAACTTTACTTATCATCCATACAACAGCAGAAGGCCGATTCAGGTAGATTCTGCAAATCCGGAATATGCCTCTTTATCATCTTTGCCAAAACACCTTGTTGACGCGGTTGTAAATTCAGAAGACCCGAATTTCTATTATAACAGGGGTGTTGAGCCGGATGCCATTGAAGTTTCAGTTCTTCAAAATCTGAAGCAGGGTCGGTTTCGACAGGGTGGGAGTACCATAACCATGCAATTGGTTAAAAATGTGTTTCTTACCCATCAAAAAACCATTGATCGCAAACTCGAAGAATTTTTCCTGGTCTGGCTGCTTGAAAACATGCACATCACCAGTAAAAACAGGATCCTCGAGGTATATCTCAATATTATAGAATGGGGACCGGATGTATACGGGATAGGAGAGGCATCAAAATTTTATTTCAATAAAAAACCATCACAACTGTCTCTGAATGAAAGTATTTTCCTTGCTAAAATTATACCTCAGCCCCTTGGGTTTATGAACAGGTTTGATGATCAGGGGAATCTAAAAGAAAGCTTTCAGAAAAAGGCGCTTACAACGGTTGACAGAATGGCCAGGCGAGGAAATCTTGATGTAGAAGCCCAGGGCGCATACTGGCCGGTAGTAAAAATTACCGGTCCTGCTAAAAACCTGATTAAAATTAGCCCCGGGGTGGATAGTTTAAGAATAAGGGACAGTATCAGCAGGGAGAATGAATGGTAAGGTTAGAGAAACAATGAAGGTTTGCGTACCTTTGCACTAATTTTTATCGAAATAAACACCCGATCACATGCTTTCTGTAAACAATCTTTCCCTGAGATTCGGGAAAAGAATCCTTTTTGATGAGGTAAATCTTAAGTTCGCACCCGGCAACTGTTATGGCGTTATTGGTGCCAATGGGGCCGGAAAATCAACTTTTCTAAAGATATTAAGCGGAGATATTGATCCTACCACAGGAACGGTAAGCATGTCACCTGGCGAACGTATGGCCGTATTGAAACAGGATCACTTTGAATTTGATGAAATCTCGGTATTGAATACCGTAATCATGGGGCATAAACGGCTCTGGAAAGTGATGGCAGAAAAAGATGCCATTTATGCGAAGCCTGATTTTAATGATGCGGATGGTCACCGTGTGTCGGAGCTGGAAGGGGAGTTTGCAGAAATGGACGGATGGAACGCCGAAAGCGATGCTGCCAGTATGCTCAGCGGTCTTGGTGTAAAAGAAGATCAGCACTATAAACTGATGAACGAGCTCAATGGCTCTGAGAAAGTAAGGGTATTGCTGGCGCAGGCCTTGTTCGGCAATCCTGATATCCTGCTGCTGGATGAGCCTACCAACGACCTGGATGTGGAAACAATAGGTTGGTTGGAGAATTTTATCGCCAATTTTAACAATACTGTAATTGTTATTTCGCATGACAGGCACTTTCTCGATGCGGTTTGTACGTTTATTGCAGATATAGATTTTGGGAAAATACATCTTTATACCGGCAACTATTCGTTCTGGTATGAGAGCAGTCAACTGGCGCTGAAACAGAAAATGGATCAGAACAAAAAGACAGCAGATAAACGCAAAGAACTCCAGGATTTTATTGCCCGGTTCAGCGCCAATGCCAGTAAGAGCCGCCAGGCCACAAGTCGAAAAAAACTACTTGAAAAGCTGAATGTGGATGAGATTAGACCATCTACACGACGTTATCCTGCCATCATCCTTAACCAGGAGCGTGATGCTGGCGACCAGATCCTAAAGGTAACCAACCTGAACAATATAGCCGAAGACGGCACAGTGTTACTCAAAAAAGTTGATTTTGAACTTGACAGGGGCGACAAAGTCGCATTCTATTCCAAAGATTCATTGGCCATTACAACACTTTTTGAAATACTGAATGGGGATAAAATCGCAGATAAAGGTGAATTCCGCTGGGGTGTAACCATTACTAAAGCTTTTCTGCCTAACGAAAATGCCGATTACTTCAAAACTGACCTGAACCTGATCGACTGGTTGCGCCAGTACTCTACAGAAAAAGATGAAGTTTATATCCGTGGTTTCCTTGGCAAAATGCTGTTTTCAGGTGAAGAAACACTGAAGAAAACCAGTGTACTGTCGGGCGGCGAAAAGGTACGCTGTATGATGGCACGTATGATGCAATCGAATGCCAATGTGCTGATCCTTGATGAACCAACCAATCACCTCGATCTTGAATCAATAACGGCTTTTAATAATGCTTTGAAAAATTATAAAGGCACAGTGTTGTTTACCTCTCATGATCATGAGTTTATGCAAACTATTGCCAACAGGGTCATCGAACTTACGCCATCCGGTATTATCGACAAACGCATGAGCTTTGACGACTACCTCGAAAGTGAAACCATCCATAACCTAAGGGAAGAGATGTACGGGGCTTTGATGAAGGCGTAATGGCTAAGTATTCATTCCTGAGAAACAGGAATTGTTTAGAAAATGCAAATTTATCGAAACTTATATTTCTAAACTCTTTTATATAGACAGGCAACCGAGTCGCTTGCCCGCAGTCAATCCGTTAACAAAATTTCTTACTTTTTACCTGATAAAGACATTCAGATAAAGAACAAATTGTGCTGCATTTTATAGGTTTTGTCTCCACACTCGAGTGAAATGAAAAGCAGGTTTAAAAAATATTTTATCGGTTCTTTTATATCAAGGGTTGCATCATTCATAATTACATACAGCTTATCTTTGTTTCCGCTTTCAGATTATGAATCATAATTCCTTGACAAACAGGCTTACGGCCGCAGGGGTTCTCATTACATTAGGTATTGTTTTCGGAGATATCGGAACATCTCCCCTGTATGTAATGGATGCCATTATCGGGAAAAGTGCGGTTTCTCATGATCTGATTCTAGGTGGTATTTCCTGTGTGTTCTGGACGCTGACGTTTCAGACAACTTTAAAATATGTAGTACTGACATTAAGGGCTGACAACAGGGGTGAAGGCGGCATTCTTTCGTTATATGCTCTTGTGCGAAGGCGAGGGAAATGGCTTGTCTGGCCTGCAATTATTGGTGCGAGTGCATTATTGGCAGATGGTATGATCACCCCGCCGATATCCGTAACATCGGCGATTGAAGGTTTAAAAATATTTAACCCTAATATTCCTGTTGTTCAAATAGTTATTGCCATTCATGATTAAATATGGTTACAATCGTAGTGAAAAAATGAGCAACTAAAGGAACAATTACTATATCAGTAAGGTATAATATTTTAGGCCGAAAGTAACTCAAAATAAATCGCTCATACTGAAATGGCTTTTAACATGATTTGAAGTTCCCTTTTTACGGTTTTGAAATCTTCGAACCATATTCCTTAGCATCATCTCTGATGAATAAAATCCTTTGGCCACAACATTATAAATTCAACCATAGAGGTCGATCGGAATATATTATTAGGAAAAATATTTATAAATTATACTCGAACAGATTAAGTCAGCTTGTACAATCAGTTTAATACCACTATTTTTCCTTCTGATAAATCTCCTTTTCTTTAAAAGTTGACTATAATTTTTATCTACTTTGCACGCTTCTAATTGCCAATATATTATTCATTATTTACAATTTAATTTGCATGTACTACCTTGTAGATAATTGTTTTCTCATTAATTGTGAGGCAAATCAGATACAGCCCGGGATTTAATTTTTTTGGATCAGGTACAACTTCATCAAGATATATTCCTTGGGTTCTTCTCCATTTTTGAGGGGTGATCATTTCTCTTCCTAGAGCATCATACATGGCAATAGAGAACGTGGTATTTGAATTCAGATTTGAATAAACATTAATTTGATTGCTAAACGGATCAGGGAAAATATTTACGCTATCTATATTTACATGGTTGTAAATACCTGATGTATGATGATTTATTGAAAGTACGGTATCAAATATATCTATACAACCAAGAGTATTTGTCACCTTTAAGCTAATGGAAAGTGTTGGGTAATCGTTGTTGTAGTCGTAAAATACAGTTGGCTCATTTACAATCGTTCCGTTTCCAAGGTCCCATTGGTATGAATTAAAAAGGCTGTCAATTACAGAAAATTTGTAAGATCTTCCGCCAACATTGAGTATATTGAAAATATTCGATGGGAATTTGTCAATTCTTATCACATCTGTATCTGAATTACTGCATCCATTACCATTAGCTTCAATAATAACCAGAGTTGCCCGTCCGGTATCAGTCCATGTCACTTTTATGGAATTCAGGCTTGAGTCCGATATTTAAAATCCAAAGACTGATCATAAACAAACAGAATAGATGTTTAGAATATTACTAATGACTGAATGTAAATGATTTATAACAAAAAGGACAAAATAAAAAGAAACCTATCTTCTTTTTAGTCAAAAACGATACAACAATTTTAATAATTCCGACTTTTTATCCATAACTATCTCATTTACAGTATTTGTCTATTATAAGAGACGATGTTGTTTAGAATCCTCGTAGGATTAGCAGTGGGGATATCAATAAGCTTTAAAGACGAAAGCCTGCTAAACTTAGCAGGCTTTCGTAAATAAAAACAAATCAATAAGGATTATTCTTTCATAAATCTTGTCACATAGCTATCTGTTTCACTATCAACTTTCAGAATATAGACCCCTTTGCTGAACCCAGAGGTATTGATTTTAGCAAGACCTGCATTAGGAATTTCAGTAACAACAGTATTCCCAAGCATATCAATTACAGTGATCCTGGAAATTGTTGACGATGAACTGATGTTTACAAAATCAGATGCCGGATTTGGGTAAACTGATATTTGGGTGTTAACATCAATTCCATTTTCAATACCTGAAGAATGAGCGAAATCAGAAGTGCTTCTAGGAATAAGTACATAGTCAGAAAGGAAAGGAGCCGCCGGATCGTTCTGACTTCCAATACCCGTTACATCAAAATATCCTGTTGGGGCTGAACTGTTTGCATAAAGGTTCGTTCCATTTGCAATAACAAGGGTTATAGTATTTGAAGTGCCGAATTGTGTGGCTTGCACAGTAATCAAACCGTTTACTGCTTTGGCAACATCCCATGAAGAAGGGGTGGTTAGCTTATATGTTTTCATGGTTACCAATTTCGATTCTGTTGCTTCGCCAAGTGTTGTAACAACAACAGGTGAAATTGCTGAGCCACCACTTCTTTTGCTGATGGAGTCAATCAAAAATATAGTTAATCCATTTGATTGTGAAACCGTTCCTCTTAACACAACGCTGTCACCAACATTTGGGGTATATCCTCCGAAATTCGCGATACCAGCTACTGAAATACCACCCGTATTGTCTTGCACTGCAAAACCTTCTAATAATGAAGATCCTGTAATATTCGGGCTTTGAACCACGCCTTTAAGGTAGCAATACAGGCCGATTGAATCTGCAACACCTGTAGTTGCATTATAGGGTTCAACCTGGGCAATAGTGTAAAGTTTTACTGGGATAGGTTGAATATCAGCAATAAATCTTGGCTCCAACTGATATCCGCTGGTATAAGGTGCAGAGGATTTATATTCTGATTCAATACCAAATACATTAAAATTGCCTTTCGGTGCAGCAGTTCCAATAATGCCCGTAGCTGAAGTGATGTACAACTGGAATGTATCCGGGCCATTGGTTACATTTACTGTATAAGATGTAGAACCAGACCATCCGCTGATAATATGTACATTTTTTATTTCAACAAGCTGTGATTCATATTTCTCACTCAATGCAGTTAAAACAGTAGGCGTTTCAAGCCATGTGCCTGCGGTTAATTTAGCGATAGTATCTACAGTATATTCCATAACACCATTATATTGATCAAGGTAACCATGAACAAGAATACTGTCACCTATTTTTGGGGTATAGTATTTTATACTGGAATTATAGATCGTAATAGCCCCTGTTGCATCAACTAACGAGAACTGCAGGTATGACTTACTGAAAGAAGGACTCATAACAACTCCTTTCAAATACCCTTTCGCTAAAGTAGTATTAGCAAGTGAGTCCGCTACACCAGTTGTGGAATTGAAAGGAGTTACCTGTGCAATTGTATAAAGAGGCTTAATTGGTATCAACTGAATATCAGCGATAAATCTTGGCTCCAACTGGTAACCTCCAATATAAGGTGAAGATGATTTATATTGCGATTCAATTCCAAACACGTTGAAATTGCCTGCTGGTGCAGTGGTTCCAATAATACCTGTGGCGGAAGTGATATACAACTGGAATGTATCTGGCCCGTTGGTAACATTTACGGTATAAGATGTTGAACCGGACCACCCACTTATTATATGAACATTTTTGATTTCAACCAGATGTGATTCATAGGTTTCATTCATAGCCGTTATTACATTAGGTGTTTCAAGTTTAGTTCCTGCAGGAAGTACAATGATCGAATCTGTTGTATATTCTGTAACACCATTATACTGAGTCACATATCCATGAGCAATAATGCTGTCTCCTACTGAAGGAGTATAGTATTTTACTGATGAGGAATAAATGGTTATTGCACCAGTGTTATCTACTAATGAGAACTGAAGATATGATTTGCTGAATGAAGGACTCATGACCACGCCTTTAATAAATCCTTTTGCTTTATTCAAAGAATCTGCAACTCCTGTAGTTAAATTCTGTGGACGAACCTGTCCAATAGTATATAAAGGCTTTGAATTAGGAATCAACTGAATATCAGCTATAAACCTTGGCTCCAACTGGTATCCGCCGATATAAGGTGAAGAGGATTTATACTGCGATTCAATACCAAATACATTAAAGTTTCCAATTGGTATGGTAGTTCCGATAATGCTTGTAGCAGAGGTAATATACAACTGCAATGTGTCAGGACCATTGGTAACATTTACTGTAAGTGAAGAACCGGTTGTAGCCCACCCGCTGATAACATGAACATTTTTGAATTCTATCAGGTGAGATTCATTGGTTTCGCTCATAGCGCTAACCACAATTGGTGGTTCGATCTTATTGCCTGAATTGAGGAGGAAAACAGAATCTGTGGTGTATTCTGTTACACCATTATACTGTGTAACATATCCATGTACTTCTATACTGTCTCCAACTGCAGGTGTATAGGTTTTCACTGCAGATGAGTAAATAGTTATGGCGCCTGTGCTGTCGCGGAGAGAGAACTGGAGATATGATTTGCTGAAAGAAGGACTTTCTACAACACCTTTCAGATAACCTTTAGCCTTATTCACAGAGTCGGCAACACCTGTGACAGGATCCTGAACTCTAACCTGGCGTATTTTGTAAAGTGGTGTTCTCACATTTTTTGGCGGAGTGGTAATAAGTGTATCTCCTTCTACTGTGAAATTATCATATCTATGATTGCCACTTGTGCCTGAGTTTGGCTTTGTTGTCCTTATTCTAAATATAAATTTATTACTATTATTTACTGCAGGATCAGCGCTAAGGTTTATGGATATAAGATTAAAAGTGCCATTAACAATCGAATCCTGTGTTATGGATAATCCATTTTGCCTGTAGGTCTTACCACTGTCAACACTATAGTCAAATAATTCCCTTCCGCCGGCGGAACCAGTTGGTCCAAAGCTGGAAAGTTCAAGGGCGTATTTAATATTGATATTCTTATATTTTGTGGTTGGGAGATACCAATATAATGCCATGCTATCAGATGGATTGCGAGCTCTTAAAGCATTGTTTCCTGTTGCTGCACCTTTCAGTCCTCCAAACCTTACATTGATGGTATCAGATGCATCACCTGCTACATTGTCCCAATAAGTTGCATACTTTGACGATACTACATAGTAAGGAGCGTATAATACGAGTGCCTTTGTAGAATCGATAGAAGACCAGTTGGCATGGATAGCTTTAATCAAAAGCGGGCTCCCTGCTTTGGTTGTCCCCGTGCTTAGATTGTTGAAATTCCAGTAATGGATTAATTTTTGCACAGGTGCAGCGATGCTATCACCTTCCAATGTTACGTTATCAAAACGGTTATTTCCGCTTGTGCCAGAATTAGGTGTGCTGAATTTTATTCTGAAGATAAAATTTGCATTGTTGTTCACTGAAGCATCGTTAGCAAGAGAGACAGCGACAAGGTTCCAGGTCCCATTGTTAAATGAATCATCGGGGAAGGACAAACCACTGGTTTTCCAGGTGCTCCCACCATCTGTGCTATAATCAAAAGTTTCCTTTGCCGGTGCAGAACCTGTCGGACCAAAACTTGACTTCTCATTTGCAAACTTTATTGTAATATTTTTATACTTGGTTGTTGGTAAATTAAATAACAATTGCATACTATCACTCGGGTTTCGAACCCTTAATGCATTATTGCCTGCTGTGGCTCCTTTTGGGCCTCCAAATCTTACGTTAAAAGTATCTGAAGCATCTCCCGCCACATTATCCCAATATGTTTTATACAGAGCGGAAACCGTGTATGCCGGGGTATAAGAAATGGTTGCTTTCGTTGAATCAAGTGCACCCCAGTTTGCATGAATGGATTTAATTAAAGATGGACTGCCAGCAGCCGTGAGTCCTGTATTCAGGTTGTTGAAATTCCAGTAGTAAATGAGCTTTTGCTGGGCTAAGGTTTTAAAGCTAAAACCAGCGCACAAAAACACAATTAATACGTTCAATAAGAGTTTGTTTTTTGTTTTTTTCATATAAATTGTTTTTAAGTTAATTGACCGATTTTGAGGATAAACCATGATTGAATTTTCGTGTGAAACCATAGAATTCGGACACCTCAGTTAAAACAGTTGCAAAGTTAGTCCCGCCGTTACCTAACTAACATTAAATAATTGTTATATAATAAATAAGCAGTTATTAAGTTGAATGTTGAGACGCCCGATTGGTAAAATATATTACAATATTATTACTCTGAAATTCCTCCTTTTACCGGCTAATCTCACCAAATGTTATACTATCATTAAGATATGATTAACAGATGTTTTATAATTATTAATAACGTAACATAAATCTAATGAGTTGGGCAAACGTCATGGCTAATTTTGCACCGTTGATGAATAGTAGAACAAACCCAAACACTGGTCTATCTTGTACAAATTTTTTGCAATATTTATTTTCATCTTCCCGGCTTATTTAAAGGCTCAGGATTCCTATCAGGAGAAAGTAACATCGGCTTGTAATATGGGGTTAACCGTGGCAAATAATGGTCTGACCGGAAATTGCTTCAAAGGGAACTTTCTCCTCAACAATGCCCCATCATGTCAATACCCCAAAGGCTCGGGAATAGAACACCTTTTTGAGGGTGGATTATGGGTAGGTGCAATAGTTAATGGGCAGACTATAGTAACAACAGGGGCCGTTGATGATGCATCAGGATATTCTACCGGTAAGGCGGGTTTTGATTTTACATGTGCCGTTGGATCTCAGCTAACAGAGCGCTCAAGCCTGGTGAGCAGCCCTTTATATTCTACTGCAGCCATAAGCAACCAGGATTATGTATCTGACTTTACCGATACCAATCTTTTCGTACCTGGAACCAAAATCCCTATTCAGAATTATACAACCCCACTTGGCTTAAAAGTTCATTTTGAATCCTATAACTGGAACTATCCTTTCGCAAACAATTTTGTAATTCTTAACTACAATATTGTCAATTGCGGTAAAAACACACTGGACAGTGTTTATGTTGGTTATTGGTTTGATGGCGTAGTCCGTAATATAAATATCACTCCTCCCGGAGGAAGTGCTTTTTTTAATAAAGGAGGTAATGGGTATATCGATTCACTCAATATAGCTTATTGCTTTGATGCAATGGGAGATACAGCCTTTACCAGAAGTTATTTCGGGTTTAAATACCTCGGCTCACAAGACAAGTATGGTATCCATTCTTTAAAAGCTGACGGCACTAAAGTTTTTTTCAATGTATGGCAGTTTAACACTTCAACAGATCCTATTTATTTTTCGCCTACAAATACCGCTCAGAAGTATAACAAACTAGCCGTTGGGCTGAACACGGTTACTGGTTTGGATTTTAATAATACTATCCTTCCCACCATCAGGCAATATGGCAACAGGGCAACATTGCTGTCCTCAGGTCCTTACAAACCTATGAAACCCGGAGATACTTTGAATGTGGTTTTTGCGATAGTTTGTGCTAAAATGACAGAGGATGGTCAATCTGTTCAAACTGATGATCTGAAACAAAAAACGCAACTAATAACCGGGGCGCAATGGGCACAAAGGACTTATAATGGCCAGACCATAAATGGAAAGCTTACAAGGTACATTCTGCCAACTCCTCCGGATATCCCCCAGACAAAAATCATAGCCGGCGATCATAAAATAGATATTTACTGGACAAAGAATTCAGAAAACTCAATAAACGCCCTTACGGGTAAAAAAGATTTTGAAGGCTATAAGATATATAAATCAAAATTTGGATTTGATGTTCAGGGAACTGCTGATGTATTGAGCAGCATGGAACTGGTAGCCCAATATGACCGGAGCGATGACAGTGTATTTTTTAATACAGGTTTTGATTCAGTAAAACTCGAAAAACCCGTGAAGTTTGATGGCGACACGGCTTTCTATTATTACAGATACACAATAAATAATATTGAAAACGGCTGGCAAACAGCAGTTGGAGTTACAGCTTTTGATCAGGGTGACAAAAAAGATAGTTTACCATCAATGGAAAGTGGTATTTCAACAAACCTGAAAAGAGTATTTCCCGGAACATTACCCAATACCGACATTAAAGCCAATGCACCTTATGTATATCCTGATCCGTACTATGCAGGAGCGGAATGGGAAGGTAATCGTCCGTTTGAAGAGGACCGGAAGATTATTTTCGCAAATCTCCCTGCTCATTGTCTTATAAAAGTCTATACCCCCGGGGGAGACCTGGTAAAAACGATACAACATACCCAGTATTATTCGGGCAGTGATATCAAATGGTTCCAGACCTTTTCAGATCCTGGAAGCACGGTTTTTAGCGGTGGAGAACATGCCTGGGACTTGTTGAGCGATGCCGATCAGATCATTGCAAGGGGCCTTTATGTTTTTTATGTCCAGGATTTGGAAACAGGAAAAGCAAATGAAGGTAAATTCATCATTATTAAATAATTATAAACTAAATACAAATCAAAATGAAAACAAAATTTTTTACAATGCTAGTTGTTGGTTTTTTGTGCTGGACAGGAGCAAAAGCACAAACATATCCATTGGTTAAAATCCATGACATTGTATATATGAATCCTGACAGTCTTGCTGCCTGCAAGTTCAAGTGCGCGTACAATAACGACACCGTTCGGGTAAGAGGGATTTGCGTAATGGCAGGCAATCAATCTACTGCTTACCTGGATTCAAAAAACAATCCTACTACAAGAGAAGTTTATCTACAGGATGGCTGGGGTCCTAATAGTGGCATTGATGTATTTACAATTGGAAGCGGCACAAAAACTTCACCTCAGGATATTTTCACACTTATTCCGGGTGATTCAATCGAAGTAACGGGATTGATCTCTGTTTATGATGGACAGATCGAAATAGAACCAATCGTAAAAACTGCAGGAGGTGCTACATACACACAAAATGTTAAGTTTCTGGGTTCATCCAGGCTGCCTAAATATAGTTCGATACATCTCGCACAACTTGTTGATAACAAATCAATAAACCAGCTGTCTACCGGTGAACAATGGGAAGGCACTTATGTGGAATTCAGAAATGTTACTGTTACATCTGTGCCAGTAAGCACAAGGACACAATTCACAATCGCCGATTCCGTTGGGAATGTTCTTACCGTATTTGACAGGTTTTATTATCAGCGTGATGGTATAAACGGAGACCTTTTTAAGGTACCACATGTGGGTGATGTATTTAAATCTATCAAAGGTGTCATATCTGCATATGCTACCACGGGGCCAAACTGTACGGCAGGTACATACGAATTATATCCATTTGACTCTACAGATTATGTTTATTCTCTTTCAGCTCCGCTTATTAATTCAGTAACACGTTCCCCTCAAGTACCGACAAGTGCCAGCAGTGTTACCATTACTGCAAATGTGACCGCATTTGGAACCCGTGGAATTAAAAATGTAATACTCTACTATAAAACAGGTAGTGATACTTCCGTATTATCGGGTTATACATCAATAACCATGACAGCATCGGGAGCAAATTATACGGCTACAATTCCTCAGGAAGCCAATGGCACAGCAGTCAAGTATTGGGTTACTGCAGTAGATACCATTTCTAAAGCCCCACTGCGTTCTTACTTTCCAAACGTAAAAACGCCTGGTGTATCTCCTGTATTTTATATTGTAAGGGATTCAGGAATAACAATTTATGACCTGCAATTCAGGCCTATTGCGAGTGGTACTTCTCCTTATTTGGGTCAATCTGTGACTGTTACCGGCGTTGTAACGGCAAGCCTCGCTGATCTCGGCTACTTTTATATCCAACAACCAGGTTTAAATGCATGGGCAGGGATTAGCCTTACTGGCTCCACTTCACTTGCCAATTTTAAAACTGGTGACAATGTAGTTGTGACAGGAATTGTGAATGAAAGCAGCAACTATACTTCGCTTACAGTAATAAGTATTAGTCCCGGAGTTAAATTATATAAAATCACTCCAATTACCGTACTCGATACATTGCTTACAAGTGGCAACCTGGCCAACCGCAAGTATATGTCAATGTTGACAACTTTAAAATCAGCATCAGGTGGCAAAATGAAAGTAGTTCAAAAAAATGCAGACCCAACATACCCTAACGGTGGCTTTGGTGACTTCCGTGTTGGCGAAAATGTTACTAAACCATTGATTGGGAATCGTGTAACTGCAGGAAACTACAGTTCCGGAGATCCTTCTTCAGAGGATTTCTCTTATATCAACGATAGCTCTTTGTCAAAAAATCTTAAAGTTAAGAGCTGGAGAGTCATAGAAGTCGGAGATAATATGGACAGTATTACTGGAATTATGTTCTATAATTTCAGCAACTACAAATTGCTGCCAAGGACCAATGCAGATGTTTACAACATTAATAATCCTGTGGCCGGTATTGAAAATATCAATTTATCTGATGGCAAAGTTCAGATTTATCCAAATCCAAGTAATGGTCTGATCCATATTGAGATGAATGGATATCAAAATAATGAGCAAGTTGCTGTTCATGTTTATGACCTGGCAGGTAGGAATGTATATTCAGGAATCATAAATAGTTCAGAGCCAGCATATGATTTAAACCTTAATATTAAACCGGGAGCTTATATCCTTACGCTCACATCGTCAAATGGTACTACTGGCGAGGCCAAACTTTTAATCAGCAAATAATATTCTTTTTCAGGGCGGGGCATTTTGCTCCGCCCTTTTTTTATGAATTGCAGAACTCTCATATTATATGCGGTCATTGGAATGATTTTTTTTTCATGCAAGAAAAACGAACCGGTAATTCCCGCTCCGCCGCATACCAAAATATTCCTGGACAAAATTAACCTGAAAGGAACTTTAAGACTGGGTACAAATTTTACAGCATATTGGACCGGTTATAGTTCATCAGGATATGTTACCGGGTTCGAAATAAGCTTCGATAAGATAAATTGGCATTACACAAAAAGTGCTGACAGTACATTTTTATTTGCCTTGCCAAACGGGAATGATTCCACTGATATCACTTTATATGTAAGGGCAATAGACAATTACGGGCAAAAAGATCCAACCCCTCCAAAATTGGTTATCCCATTGAAAAATAGCCCTCCTGTTGCTACTTTTGATAAAGTCAAACCAATACCAGACAGCGTATGGACTATATTTTCAGTGGATTGGACATCCCATGACCCGGATGGTGATTCGACAATCGATTCAGTATTTATTAAAATAAATAACGGGCATTGGTATCCCTTGAATCCTTCAATAAATTTTGTAACAATTTATCCGACAAACGTGAGTGGCATTGGCACAATGAATGCCAATGTTTATAAAAATCAGACCCCTGTTTTGCTATCCAATCAGATAGACGGGCTGTTCCTGAACGGGAAGAATAAATTATATATCAAAGCCAAAGATAAAGGAGGTGCTTATAGCCCTATTGATTCAACCGGTTCTTTTTATGTGAAAAATAAATCGAGCGACCTCTTGCTTATTAATGCAAATTCATCACTTGACCCAAATACGGATCCATTAAAGTCAATTGTAGGCTCTGTATATGGCAAATATGATTATATCAATTACGAAGAAAATGGGCAAAAATACGTGCCACAGTATTGGGATCCAACCCTTGACTTTTTACTTGCCTTGTACAACAAAGTTTTTATTTACACAGATGGCCTGACTACAAATGGCAAACTGGTTCTGGAAAGTGCATCAAATGCCATAACCCAATATATTAATAAGGGCGGCAAGCTGCTTGTATCCATTCCATTACCTGTAAATATGGATCCTAATTCTGCTATTTATAATTTCAGCCCGGCTGACAGTATTTCATCTTCTCCCGGCCAGGCGAGATTTTATATGGATAGTCTGGCCACACCTGATCCGGTAAATGCAGCAGGCTATCAGCCATTGGAAAATTCGACATTTATTTTAGGCTTTGAACCGGTATATTTTAAAGCCGGTGCAAAAGTTATGTACACTGCTAATATTAAACGTATCGGCAACTGGAAAGGCCCTAATACCATATGTGCCAAAACGGTGAATACCAACGGGCAAACAAACCAGATTTTCTGGGCCATTGATCTGAGCCTTTTGAATGGTAAGCCGTCAGCCCTGAATGATTTATTTAACAAAATGCTGCTTCATGAATTCAACTGGTAGATATATTTACAGTGACAGTCGAAATAATCCCAGGCTTAAGACTGCGCTTATCATAACAGTTGTTTTGCTTTTGATTTCCATTACCTGTTTCGGCCAGACAGGAATCCTGAAAGGGAAAATAACGGATTCAAAAACCAAGGAAGAAATTCCAGGTGCTTCTGTGGTTTTGATTGGAACATACAAAGGTGCTGCCTCAGATGTAAATGGCAATTATGAAATTAAAGACATAAAGCCAGAAGACTATTCCATAAAAATCAGATGCTTGGGCTATACAGATAAAATTGTAAATGGTGTAAAAATACCGGCGGGAACAAAAACACTGAATATACCTTTATCGGAATCATCAAATGAGTTGAATACAGTAGAAATTGTAGGAGAAAATAACCTGATTAATCTTGAATCTGCGAAAAGTGAAGCCAAAGTAGGTAAAGAAGATATTAAGGAAATGAATACCAGAAATGTACAGGAACTGGTAGGTAATATGAATGGCGTTAGCCAAAACCCTGATGGGATTCAAATTCGGGGAGGCAGGGTTTATGAAACGGAATATGTAATAGACGGCGTGAGTGCAAAAGATCCTTTGGCGGGTACCGGATTCGGTGTAGACGTAGCCTCAAATGCTATTGATAATGTGACGGTTACAACCGGTGGTATTGATGCTGAATATGGCTATGCAACTTCTGGGGTCATCGCCACAAATATCAAAGAAGGTGGAGATAAGTTTTATATAACAGGCGGATGGCAAAGAGATAATTTGGGAGAAATTCAAAGTCCGACGGCATGGAATACGGATATTTTCAATATAGCTCTTGGAACCCCTATGCCCGGTACCAAAAATAAGGTCTCGATATTTTTGAGTGCCAATGGTTTTGCATCAGATGATTATTATGGAGTTGTAGCAGATCATTTATACAGTTCTCTTTTTCCATCCGATCCAGGATTCTGGGCGCCGAGAGAAGATAATTCCTGGACGCAAACTGCAAAGATCGCCTGGCAAATTGGAGATGGACAAAAACTTACTTTAACAAATGTTCATAGTCTATCCATTAGTCAGAATACGAGGGCCTTGCAGATAGTAGGTGAAAACCAGCAGGTGACCCCGGGATTTCAATATGCTTTTTCTCTTGAACCCGACAATGCAACAACCTATACCAATCAGGACAACCTCACGGTGCTGAATTATACCCGGAACCTGAACACCCGCTGGCATATGGAAGCGTCTTTGTCAAGATTATTTACCAATAGTCGTGCAGATGCCAATGGCCGACCCTTCAGAGATCCGTCAGCCGATAAAATTTACGACCCGGCTTCAATCGTGAAAAACCCTGTAACACTCTATAACCCAAAAGACAGTTTTGTTTATGTGAACCCGGGTCCGGGTCTTTATAATAATGGTGGTATTTCCACGACATGGCATGACCATTACGTTAACAATAATGGTATCAAACTAAAGTTCGATTATATCCCTAAAAACCCGGTTCATTATTTTACTTTCGGGCTTGATCATACCCAGGAAGAATACCAGTGGGTTGATATCACTTCGCCGTGGATAGGCGCGCCAGTTAGAGTAAACGATTCTGTATTAACCCCGTCAAGCAGTGTGGGTGCCACAAGTGACATATGGCATGTAAAACCGGTGCAGGGAGGTTTGTATGCCCAGGATCTGATCACCTATAAAGGGATATTGGCTACCATAGGTTTGAGATATAATTACTGGGCTGCCGGGTCTTATGTTGATGAGGCAATTAATAATCCTAATTCGCCAATTCTTACGGCTGTTCGCGAATCATACCTGGCTCATACTGTTGATGTCCTTGGCCTAAGATGGAAAAGCCGGCTTCTTCCCAAGATAAGAGTATCTTTTCCCGTCACAGAAAACAACGTTCTTTATTTCAACTATGGACATAGTATGGAATTGCCACATCCACGCTTTATTTATGCCGGGCTTAATCCTGTTTACCAGGACCAGTCTTTTCTGTCAAATCTAGGTAATCCAGACCTTAACCCTGAAGTAACTGTTTCTTATGAATTAGGACTTAAATCGCAGATAAACAGAGATTTTGCCTTCTCATTAGTTGCATTCTATAATGACAAATTCGATTATATAGTTGCTAAAACCGCACAGGTACCAGACCAAACCGGTCATCTTACGGAAAGAACATTTTATATCAACCAGGATTATGCCCGCATCAGGGGCGTTGAGCTCACGGTTTCAAGAAGAATCGGGAAATCACTTACTGCTGTGTTTAACGGCGCTTACCAGATCGCGACAGGGAAATCAAATTCAGCGCTTGAATCTGTTTTACAAATTGAAGAAAATGGATTTGTAAGCACTTCTAAAGAACAATACCTCGCCTGGGACAGGCCTTATGATCTAAAATTTTCTTTGATCTATATACTTGACAGCAATCGAGTTGGTCCACGTTACAAAGCTTTCAGAAATATTCACTTTTTTCTTAATTCGCATTTCCAGGCGGGGATACGCTATACTCCTTACCAGGCAACCGGAACCGATCAGTTTGGAAGGATGATGTACGAAGAAATACAATCACAACCATATGCCGACATAGGAACTCCATGGTTCTGGACAGATCTAAAAATAACAAAAGATATAAGGGTTGGTAAAAACAACTTCATGTCATTCAGCGTGGAAGTGAGAAATATATTTAACAATCAAAACGCAGAAATCATTGATCCTGTGACAGGCAGAGCTTACCAGAATGGTGATCCCGTACCATATGACCAGATTGATCCAAGATACCTCAATCCCAATTCAACTGGATTACCCCCAACAGATCCGAGCCGATATCTGCCACCACGTCAAATCCTTTATGGCATTGCCTTTAAATTTTAAAGAATGAAGCTGAAAGCCATATTGCTATTGTTGGTTTGCGTTGTAGCGGCAAAAAATGCAAAAGCGCAATTATTCCCCTTGCTTGGTGCAGAGAGGGCTGGAATTTCCGCACTAACATTTCTTAAACTTGAAGTGGATCCCAGGGCCGAAGCAATGGGCGGTTCGCAGATCAGTTTATCCGGTGATGGATATAGCCCACAATGGAACCCGGCGACAATGACGGAACTTGACTCAAAAACGATCGCAATTTCTGACAGGGTAATGCCGGCAGGAATTTTGAATTCATACGCTTCAATCGTTTTACCTTTTAAAAATAATGCAGCGCTTGGTATTTCGGTCATTGACCTTTATTCTGGTGAAATAGAAAAAACGACTGTTTACCAACCACAGGGCACTGGTGACTATGTAAGTTCTTCAAACGTTGCACTTGGAGTCAGCTATGCAAAAGTTCTTTCAGATTATTTCAGCATCGGTGTCGGAGCCAAATACATAAGGGAGCAATTGGCAGAATTTTATGCCAATACGCTTGCAGTAGACCTGGGTTTTTTATACAAAACTGATTTTAAGGATCTTCGTTTCGCTGTGATGCTTAAGAATTTTGGTCCAAATTCTACTTTGGGAGGCACTCTTCCTCAAACAACTTTTATCCCAACAAGTGCCGAAACCATTGATAACTATCCGGTTTCAGGAGAATTTAAAATGGGGATATCTTTTGTACCTTACAAGACCGAGCTTAAAAAGCTTACGGTGATCGTTCAACTCAACCATCCAAATGATGATGCTGAAAATATTTCGATGGGGCTCGAGTATAACTATTACAAAATCCTGTTTTTGCGTCTCGGGTACAAGATCAATGTGAAAGATCAGAACTTCCCGGCTGCCGGGGTTGGCCTTATAACACATCTGGGAAAGAATCCTTTACACATTGATTACTCCGTTTCAACAAGCAATACTTTGCAGGTGGTAAATACTCTGGGCCTTTCATTGTATATCAACAATAAAACGAGGGAGGATAAAAAATGAAAAACAGGTTAAAACTTATTGGATGTATGGCTGTATTGATTTTCGTTTTTTCGTCATGCAACAATTTTTTCGGCAAAAAAACAAACCTGGATTTTCTCCCACCACCCAATTACAGCAATAAGCCCGTGGCTTATGTTCCGTTGCAACCGGGTATTAAAGGCCTTCAGTATCCTACGGATGTCATCGTGGGCTGGGACCAACTCATATATGTTGCAGATGCAGGTGCTCAAAAAATATACAGTTATGATATATCAGGAACTCCAATGTCTTCATTTAGTATACCCGGCCTTACAAGTGTTGCCCAGGACAGACATTTGAATCTTCTCGCCATTGGAACAATGGATACGATCATTAATGCTAAAAAGTTTACACTGAGTACTATATACCGGCTTAAACTTGATAATGCCCAGGGCTATGGGCTGCAAAATGCGGTGATCATCAATAAGACAGTACATCCATTCTATTTTACAACGGGTTTGAAAGACCTTGATACCCAGACAAGTTTTAAACATATTGGCGTGATGGCCGACAATAGTTATTATGTGACCCGGACGGGGCCATCTAATTCGCAAACCCAGTTTGGTGGGCCTGATGATGCAGTGATCCAGTTTTCCGCTTCAGATGTATTTGAGTCACCGATTTATGTCACCGGGTCAAATAATGCTCAATACACAAACTATTTCAAAAAACCATATGGAATTGTGACACGCGCCCAGCCACCTCAAAGCAACAGCGTAAACACAAGTGGAGATTTTATATTTACTTCGGTGCAACCCGGTTTTCCGCTTGAAGTACAGGAAATTAATAAAGCGGTAGACCCCATGTTTGGTGTTTCATACAAACTTGTCTATTACCCGGTAGGTGATACTACAAAAGCAAGTGGATTTCTATATACACCAAACAAATTTGTAGAACCTACGGGAGTAACTATTGCAGGAGACGGAACCAATTATGTTTGGGTGGTTGATGCATATAAAGATTCTTTATACCAGTTTAATGGGCAAGGGTTTGAAGGCGTTACACCCCCACCTGGTTATGGTTCAACCAAAAATATCAAAGTTTCATTCGGGGGACTTGGTGGTGACTTTACACATTTTGATCATCCAATGGCTGTGGCCTATTATAACAAAATAGTTTATGTCGCTGATGCCGGTAATGGCAGGATACTTCGGTTTGAGCTTACTACTGATCTTAATTTGAAATAAACATTTTCCATGAAAAAAATAACTATTGTGTTATCCGTTGCCTTCCTGTTTTTTATCGGCTCAGTCATCACTTTGCACGCATGGGGATTCTGGGGACACCATAAGATAAACAGGTTAGCAGTCTTTACATTACCTGATCCTTTAAAGTCTTTTTATGAAAAGCATATAGACTTTATTACTGATCATGCAGTAGATCCGGATCTGCGCAGGAACCTGAGTAAAAATGAAGGTGTAAGACATTATATTGATGCAGAAATATATGGTAATGCGCCCTTTGACAGTTTGCCGAAACTTTGGAAAGATGCTTCCAAAAAATACAAGGCCGATACTCTTATGAAATATGGAATAAATCCCTGGTATATTGATTCTTTAATGACACAATTGACCCAGGCATTCAGGGACTATAAAATTGAGATTGCACTTTCAATATCGGCTGATTTAGGACATTATATTGGAGATGCCCATGTGCCGTTGCATACCAGTATAAATTATGACGGCCAGCTTACGGGTCAAAAGGGTATCCACGGTTTATGGGAATCTCGTATTCCTGAAATCATGGGGGATAAATACAATCTATATGCAGGAAAAGCAAGTTATATTGCTGACCCATTGGCTGAATCCTGGAAAATACTCAGGGAAAGCTACTCTGAAAAAGATAGCGTTTTATCCCTTCAGTGTAAAATGGAAGATACTTTCCCAATTGATAAAAAATACATAATGATCACGAAAAATGATACCGTAAAAATACAGATTGTTTCAGAGCGATATGCGAGGGCTTACAATTCTTTATTGAACGGAATGGTGGAAAGAAAAATGCGCAAGGCAATAGTAGAAGTAGGTAGCTTCTGGTACACTGCATGGGTTAATGCAGGTAAGCCAACCATTAATGAATTTGACAGAACAATACTTGCTCCTGAAACGACAAAAAAGTTAAGCGATGAAGAGAGCCGTTGGCTTTCAGGCAAATAAGAAATGTTTTTTCTGAAGTTTCTAATTACTTATAGAGCCATTATTTTTCCCGTCGCAACAATATTTCCACTTTCATTCAACTGATAAAAATAAATGCCTTTTGGCAAGTCGTCGCGTTGCAGAGTTATCCTTTTTGCATTCATGGGCCAGATTATAGACCGTACTTCTTCTCCACTGAGGTCAAAAATTTTCAATATGCCTTCATGATATAATAGACCGTTTGCATCTAAATTGAATTCAGTTTCAGTATTAAATGGATTCGGGAATACAGAAATTTGCATTGCTCCGATCTTGCTTTCTGCAATGTCTGAAGAATGAACCGGTTCAAATTCAATATTTAGGATGGAATGTAACTCGATATTATTGGGAGCAGCATCTGTTTGTCCATGAGGCGGGTCAACAAAAGCTACTCCGCTGATAATTACTCTTTTATTCACGTTCTGAAATGATCCTGTAACAGTGTAATTTTTATCTATAAATTGCCTGCATTGTATCAGGTTGCCAAAATATATGGAACTCGTTGTGGAAGGACAGGTAGGGTCAGGTATTTCTGTAATCATTGAATTTCCCTGGCTATCACTCACCGTTAAATGATAATCGCCATCAGATTCCAGTTTTATCTGATTAAGAAGACAGTGAATGGTATAAACCTGTTTTTCTATAGGCTGCCTTGCCATATTCGGGTCCGGGAATGGTGTTTTCATGTGGACAAGACTGTCAATTGTTGTGTTTATAGGGGTAATATTGATACTTGAAGCATCCGCGTCGTTAAATACTTTAACGGCCCAACGCTCAACGCCACAACTTTCTATCTCGTAAGCTGAATCTTCATTGTTAATTCCAGGGATAATTTTACCGGCAAAAATAAAAATAAAGGATATAAAGAAAAGAATCCCAATTAAATATAATATATTTTTCTTTCTGTAGATTTTCAAAATAATGTTAATTAGTTTGATGCAAAATTTACCCCGTTCGGTCTCGTTTCCAAATAAAACATATTAAGTTTTAGATATATTTAAGCGGGATTTTGTGTTAGACCGTTGGATGAGATAAAAGTTACGGGGTTATTATATTTTGCAATTTGTTTTGAGTAGTTCGATTCTTAATATTAAAATAATTTAAAGAGCATTCATTAATTATTTGATAAACATCCCGCCTTGTTGATGCAATATTGATGACTGACCTTCGTGTCTGGAATAAAATTACTTTTCGTCCCGCCTTGACAGATCGGCTGTGATTCGGGATGGCTCTATCTATTTTCAAATCAATTAATAAATAAATTACAAAATTATGAGGGATTCGACATTTACAAAAAGCCAGAAATACGGCAAGGCGGGAATTTTAATGACCCTTTTCTTTCTGAGTTTAACCTTGCCTTCATTGCTCAAGGCACAAAGCGCATTTACACCGGGAAATCTGGTTGTAGAACAAGTTGGATTCGGGGGCTCAACGACATTGTCAAGTGCCGCTTCTCCAATTAATTTTGTAGAATTCTCACCAACAACCGGGGCAGTTGCTCAATCAGTGAGCGCTAATACTTCCGTCTTTTCAGAAAGCGGCTCAGCAGGTACAGCCGGATGCTTAACCCTGAGTGCTGACGGTACTACACTGGTATTTGTTGGATACAATGAAGCGATTGGCGCAGCTAGTGTTACTTCAAGTACGGTAAATCGTGAGGTAGGTTTTTTAACCCAGGGAAGTTCGCCAACACCGAAAGTTGCAACTTATTTTACCAACAGCGGCGCCAGTTCCGATGGTTATACCGCAAACAATATAAAAGCCGCATATTTTGATGGGAGCTATATATGGGTTTCGGGAAATGATGCAGCGACAAGTAGTGGTGTTCATATCTCAACCGTTACGAGTGGGGGCGCAGCAAGTCCGAATACGCTTCTGACATCATCTGGTTCTGCATTTACAGTAACTTGTGGCATTGGCGTTTTCAAGGATCAATTATATGTCACACAATCTGGTGGTTCCGGTGGAACATTTCAGATGGGTACCGGTAAACCAACTACTTCAGGTCAAACTGCAACCGCAGTTGGTGGTACTTACGCTGTACTCAGTGCAGTCTATCTTAATGTCACAAATGCAAATCCTGGTCATCCTGATGTAATGTATACAGCAGATGATGGCAAAACCGGCCTTCTTCATAAATATTACTGGAGTACAAGCTCGAGTGCCTGGGCATTAGCCGGGACAGCTGTTATATCATCTACAACCGCAGCCGGTGCCGGTGGTTATATAGCGGCAGATATGAATTCAACTGGTGGCATTGATATATATGTGGTTATTGGTGAAGGGAACAAAACCGCCAATTCAATAATAAAATGTACAGATGTTGGTGCCCTTACGGCAGTTTCTTTAAGTGGTACACCAACAACGATCCTTTCAGCAGGGACTAATTATGAGTTTACTGGAATTTCGTGGGCGCCATCACAAACAAGCGCTATTTCTGCTTCAAACTATGCCACTACCATATCATCCAGCGGCAACTTGGCTGGTGGAAACTATGGGGACCTTACCATCCCGAGTGGGGTAACAGCAACTTTAACGGGCAATATTTATATAAACGGTACTCTGAATGTGTTAAACGGCGGCACCCTTAACTGCGGAAATTATTTTGTTTTTTCCCCAAAAGGTTCTTATGGCACATTCTATTTACAAAGTGGTGGAACACTTATAACAGCTGATGACAGTGGGATCACTAATTTTACACCATTAGGAAGTATTCAAACATTCAGTCGTTTTTATAGTCCGGGTGCTCACTATATTTATAATGGCAGTGTTGCACAATTCACGGGAACAGGACTCCCTTCAACTGTTCTTGACTTAACGGTTAACAATTCCAATGGTCTTACTTTAACCAATCCTTTATCTGTTACCGATTCATTAACATTAACGTCAGGAACCCTTAGCATTGGCAATAATAAGCTGACGATCAATTCATCAACCGGAACCATAATAGGTGCCGGCACTTCAAATTATATTGCTACAACCGGAACCGGTGCTGTTGAAATGACCCTTGGAACAAGTGGTTTATCTTTTCCACTCGGTGTGACTGATTACAACCCTGTCAAAATTGCAACAACCAGCGGCACAGCAACTATTGATGCATCGGTCTCCAATACCATAACCAACCCGGTCAATGTTGCCCTGACAAACCATGCGGTGAATAGAACCTGGAGTATTACTCCACAATCTTCTACCACTATTGATATTACCCCACAGTGGGATAATTCAAAAGACCTGGCAGGTTCCACTTTCCTGAATCAGTACATATCAGTTGTATCAAGATCTTCTATCAATAATAATCCCTGGCTAAAGTCTCAAAGCGTTACTTCTGCGACAAATGTCTCTGGAACCCTGTATGACCTTACTTCAGGCAACATTGCCATGACAGGTTCCACTTCCTATCTTATCGGTGTTATAGACAGTACATCTGGATATAACGCGCAATACAAAAGCGGTAACCTGATTGTAGAGAGGGTGGGGACAGGAACAGCTACTCTCACAAGCAGTGGATCAGCTATCGAGCTGATTCAGGTATCGACAACCGGGACTAAGATTGATTCTTTTACCATCAATAATTCTGGAAATACACCCGGAACAAGGATGGTTGAATCCGGAAGTGCAACATCCGAAGGGAAATTAACTTTAAGCGGTGATGGCCGCCACCTTTTACTTGTAGGATATGATACGGCTGCTGGCGTTGCCAGTATCGCAAGTGAAGCTACAGGAAACGGCCCAAACCGTATGGTAGGAATGGTTGATGTTAATGAGAATGTAACAATGCCTACATGGTTTCCCAATACTGCTTCAGCAGCTTTCTATAAAGGTGCAATGCGTTGTGCCGCCTCCGACGGTGTTGGTATCTGGGCTACGGGTGTAAATGGAGCTACTAATAAAGGTGACACCTCTGCAGTCCGTTATACTTCCGTATTAAATGGAACCTCAAGTGGTGCCGGGTCTCTTCTTACCGCTAACACTGTTACAAATACCAGGTGTATTAATGTATTTAAAGATCAAGTGTATTATTCAACTGCTTCAGGTGGAACCGGTGTTTACAAGCTGGGAACAGGCAAGCCAACAGGGGCTGCCACACCCACTTTAATTACACCTGCAGTGGTTGGTTCCGCAGGCGCAGGTGGGTCTCCTGACCCTTATGATTTTGTAATGCTTGATGTAGATACTACAATAGCCGGACCAGAGCTAATGTATGTTACAAGTTTGAGCACCACTCCGTACGGGATTTATAAATTTGCAAATATTGCAGGGACCTGGACCAATGAAGGCTACTATCCCGTTAATCCTGCCGGTGTGGCAAGTATTGTAGCAGCCATGAATACTTCAGGCACTATTGATATATATGCCATATGTGCAGGCTTCGCCTCAACTGGAAATGACAGTATCGTGAAATTTACTGATGGAGCAGCCTTTAATGCTACCATAAATGTGACTTCAGCTGTAACGATTGCCAGGTCGGGATCAGATTATGTTTATAGAGGAATTACCTGGGCTCCCACTCAGACTAATGCTATTTCCAATTACAGCTATACTCCGGCAAATGGAACTACTATAGCTGCCGGCAATTATAATGATATAACAATTGCAAATGGTGTAATTGCAACACTCGGAGGCAATATCACATTGAATGGTACCCTTACAGTTATGAATGGCGGGACCCTTATATGCGGATCCTATATCATTTCCTCCCCTCAAGGATCGTATGGTACGTTCGACCTTAATAATGGCGGGACAATTCAAATAGGCAGTCCGAATGGTATAACCCGATTCGCCGCATCCGGAAATATCCAGACCTTCAGCAGGTTTTACCGTAAAGGCGCTCACTATATCTATAATGGATCTTCAGCACAGGTAACCGGGAATGGTTTTCCTTCAACTGCACTTGATCTTACTATTAACAACTCAAGTGGCCTTACCTTATCTGCTCCGGCATCGATAACAGATTCATTAACTTTTACCTCAGGAACTCTTACTCTTGGAGCCAATAAGTTAACTATTAATGGTACTACGGGAACAATTATTGGTGCAACTGCGTCAAATTATGTTGTGACCAATGGAACAGGCGTACTTGAAATGAACGCAGGAACCGGAGGGGTAAATTTCCCAGTGGGACTAACTGACTATAACCCCTTGAAAGTCAAAACAACAAGCAGTACAGCAACATTTGATGTTTTTGTCACCAATACGTTAACAAACTCAAACAATATAGCAGGAACAGATCATTCTGTAAATAGAAAATGGAACATAACTTCATCATCGTCGACTACTTCAATAATCACACCTCAGTGGGATGATTCTAAAGATCTGACAGGCTCACATTTCGTCGATGCTTATTCCTTTATTGCATCAAGAACGAACGCCTATGCTACCTGGATACCCTCACAAGCAGCAGCTTCTGATAACAAAATTTCGGGAACATTATATAACCTTAGTTCCGGAAATATAGTTATGGCTTCCGGTACTCAATATCAGCTGGGTGTTTTTGATACCGCCTCAACTTATAATGCTGTGGATGCAGGGGTTTATAACATTCAGGCACCAAATACGTCTGCATGTGCAGGTCTGCAACCTATTAAAGTACTTCTCCGGAATTATGGTAACCAGAACCTGACTTCAGCGAGTATCGGGTGGACGATAAACCGTGTTACCCAAACCCCATACAGTTGGACAGGTACCATTGCTTCTGCAGGTAAGGCCGTTGTTACTGTTGGAAATTATACATTTTCAGTAGGGAAAGACACCATTAAAGCCTGGACTTATGCTCCAAATGGACAAGTTGATTCTGTAGCGCTAAATGATACGGCAAAATCAAATATTGTAGTAAATGCACTGCCGGCAGCCGCTGTTGCTTCGCCATCAACGGTTTGTTCCGGAACCTCAGTTTCTATAGGTGCTTCTCCGGTTTCAGGCAGTACATATTCATGGGTGAGCTCTGCAGGAGGTTATAGTTCTACCTTATCAAATCCTTCCGTATCTCCTACCTCAAATACAACCTATACTGTTACAGAAACAAATTCCAACGGGTGTTCTAATTCAAATTCAGTTACCATTACAACCAAGCCATTGCCTGCTGCTGCTGCGGGTTCTCCATCAACCATTTGCGTAGGCGTTCCGGCCTTCACCATTGGTGCAGCATCCGTATCGGGCAGCACTTATTCCTGGTCAAGTTCTACCGGAGGTTTTAGCTCCACAGTATCAAATCCTTCCGTATCGCCAACAACAACGACAACTTATACAGTTACAGAAACCGGCTCGAATGGTTGTTCTGATTCTAACTCTGTCAAAATTACGGTGAATGCATTGCCAACGGCCTCAGTTATATCCAGTACTGCCATTTGTGCAGGTTCATTTATTTCAATTGGGGCAGGGGCAGTATCTGGCAGCAGTTATGCTTGGGTAAGCACGATATCAGGCTATAGTTCAACTGTTTCAAACCCTTCAGTTTCGCCGTCAAGTACAGCAACATATACTTTAACAGAGACAAATTCAAATGGGTGTAAAAAATCAAATTCTGTAACTATAACAGTTAATGCACTTCCTGCAGCTGCTGCCGGGTCACCATCAACTATTTGCGCGGGCGTTCCTGCATTTACAATTGGTGCTGCGGCGGTTTCAGGCAGCACTTATTCATGGACCAGTACTATTTCCGGATTTAGTTCAACGGTTTCGAACCCATCTGTTTCTCCTGCAACAACAGCCACATATACTGTTACAGAAATCAATTCAAGCGGATGTTCAAATTCAAATTCCGTAACTATTACTGTCAACCCGCTTCCGGCTGCATCGGTTATTTCAAATACTGCCATATGCGCCGGTACTTCAATATCTATTGGTGCCGCGGCAGTAACAGGCAGCAGCTATGCATGGTCAAGTACGATATCCGGTTATAGTTCAACCGCATCAAACCCGTCGGTTTCTCCAGCGAGCACGGCTACTTACACACTCACCGAAACCAATTCAAATAATTGTGTTAATTCAAATTCTGTTACAATAACAGTGAATGCACTTCCTGCGGCGGCAGTTTCATCTCCATTAACAATTTGTGCCGGGACTACGGTTTCAATCGGAGCGACAAAAGTGACAGGAAGTACTTATTCATGGGCCAGCACCATTTCAGGTTTCAGTTCCACGGTTTCTAACCCATCTGTTTCTCCATCGACAACAGCAACCTACACGATTACTGAAATCAATTCAAACGGTTGTTCTAAATCCAATACTATTACAATCACAGTAAATCCTGTTCCTTCTGCAGCAGTTGCATCAAACCAGGCTGTTTGTCCAGGAACTCCTGTATCTATCGGTGCCACTTCGGTTTCTGGTGATACATATTCATGGATCAGTTCTTTGGGCGGGTACAGCTCCACTTCATCAAACCCAACAATTACTCCTGATACTACTGCAACTTACACCTTGACTGAAACCATTACTGCAACAGGATGTAAAAAATCAGATACCGTTAGAATTTATGTAAATCCTGCACCGTCCGCATATACCGGCCCCAATTCAACCATTTGTGTAGGTAACTCTTTAAAAATAGGTGGTACAGCCGTTACCGGTAATTCTTATTCCTGGACTGGTACCGGAGGATTCACATCAACGGTCTCAAATCCGACGGTCAGTCCTTCTTCAACGTCAACTTATACTTTGACAGAATCAGTTTCCGGCAGTTGTACTACTACTAAATCAGTAAAGATTACGGTAAACCCAGTACCTGTGGCTAATGCCGGGTCAAGTTCATCCATATGCGCCAGTACATCGGGTTCAATAGGGGCAACTGCTGTTTCAGGTGATTCTTATTCCTGGACAAGCCTCCCTGCAGGATACTCTTCAACTGTTTCATCGGCATCTGTAAACCCAAGTGGAACTACTACTTATATTTTAACTGAATCTAACCCTGTTACTGGTTGTTCAAATACGAATTCTGTTGTTGTTACTGTGAATCCTTTACCATCAGCTAATGCAGGTACAAACGCCTCAATCTGTAGTGGTTTCTCTATAAAAATTGGTTCTACGGCAATTTCAGGGAATACATATTCATGGGTAAGCAGTCCATCTGGTTTAAATTCCACATCCTCAAATCCATCAGTTAGCCCTACGTCTACAACATCTTATACGATTACTGAAAAAGTAACTTCAACCGGATGTTCAAATAGCAATTCAATAACAGTTACTGTTAATTCGCTTCCAGGGGCTGCCACGGGTTCAGCATCAACAATATGCTCCGGTTCGTCCACTGCTATTGGCGCAAGTGCAGTTTTGGGAGACACTTATTCATGGACAAGTATCCCTTCAGGATACAGTTCAACTTCTTCCAGCCCAAGTGTCAATCCGACTGCCAATACAACCTATGTACTTGTTGAGAGCATAACTGCGACGGGCTGTACCAAGAGCAATTCAGTTCTTGTTACAGTGAATGCACTTCCTGCTGCAAATGCCGGTACTAACGCAACCACATGTGCAGGTCAATCCGCTACCATCGGAGCGGCGGCTGTTTCAGGAAGCACCTATTTATGGTCGAGTAACCCATCCGGCTTTAATTCTACTACTGCAAACAACACAGTGAATCCATCTTCAACCACGGTATATACAGTCAATGAAACCAATGCAGCAGGATGTGTAAGTTCTAATAGCGTTACTGTGAAAGTGAATGCTTTGCCAGGTGCAAATATATCTGCAAGCAGCTCTGCTGTTTGTGCCGGAAATAGTGCCTCTCTTACTCTTTCAGGTCCAGTGTCTGGAAACACGTATCAGTGGTTTTTAAATGGCAATGCAATTTCTGGCGCCACCAATTCCGGTTATTCTGCATTCGGTGGAGGAACGTATTATGAACTGGTTACAAATTCAAATGGCTGTTCTGCAAAATCGAACCTGTTGACCATAAAAGTAAATCAATTACCAACTGCTATTGTAAAATTATCAGGTATTACGGCTTTTTGCCAGGGTGATAGTCTGGTTATGGTTGCAACGCTTGATTCGAATGACAGTTATCAATGGAGCAACCTGACTTCTTCTCCTTCTCTTATAACAGGAGCGACAGGATATAAATACGCCGCTTCTGCATCCGGAACTTACCAGGTTAAGATAACCTCACTGGCAGGTTGCAGTGATACTTCAACTTCAGTACGTGTTACCGTCAATCCGCTTCCAACTCCGTCAATCAGCGCAACAGGGGCAACTACATTCTGTAATGGCGGTTCAGTACAATTAAGTTCTACTGCAACTTCAGGGGTTAATTATGAATGGTATAACAATAAAGCATCTATAAGCGGATCTACCACAAATAGTTATACAGCCACTTCATCAGGCTCTTATAGTCTACAAATGGTAAATACTGCAACAGGTTGCTCAAATATGTCATCAGCTATTGCCGTAACGGTAAATTCTTTACCAATAGCCAATGTCACTGCATTGGGGAATACCAGTTTCTGCCAGGGAGGAAGTGTAATACTTGTTACTGATTATGATCCTTCTTACACTTATAAATGGTCGAATACCAGCGGGACTTTGGCAGGAGCGACGAAGGATACCATCACTGCGAAACAATCAGGCAATTATAGTGTTACAGCTACTAACGGGAACGGATGCTCAGCCACTTCTACTGCATTGACTGTAACAGCAGCTGCCCTTCCTTCAATAAAAATCACAAGGCCTGCAAGCGCTTCTGTTTGCCAGGGTGCAAAACTTACGATCAGCTCTATTGGCACAGGTGTCACTACTTATCAATGGATGCTGAATGGGAATATCATAAATGGAGCAAATACAGATAGTATTAAACCAACCCAAACAGGTAAATATGAAGTGGTTGCGACTAATGCCGGTGGTTGTACAGCCAATGATACAATAGGGATCACTATAAATGCCACGCCTTTTGCAGCATTTATCACAGCTGCAAATACCATTTGTGCAGGGAGTGCCGTCGCGTTTGCTAATCAGTCCTATATAAGTTCAGGCTCAGCCCTTAGTTATAACTGGACATTCGGTGATGGCGGAAGTTCAAATGTATCGAGTGTGAACCATACGTACAGTACGGCAGGGGCTTACAGCGTACAATTGTCAGTCACCTCACCATATGGTTGTAGTTCTGTTGCAAAGGGTGGAATTACTGTTTTGATTGTCAACTCGAGCAAATTTAATACAACTGGCATTGGCTTCAGCAGGGTTATATTTGATGCAATTGACAATACAGGAAGTACTTATAATTGGGATTTTGGTGACAGCACAACTGGTAGCGGAAAAGCTGAATACCATCAATATGCCAAGTCGGGCACTTATACAGTTACCCTTACCGTAACAAATGCGAACGGATGCAGCAGTACAACTACCAGCACAGTGAATGTCAATGCTTCTGCCATAGATCCTGTAACATCTGAGAATGTTAAAATTCAGGTTTTCCCAAACCCATTTGCGACTCAAACAAATGTAATTTATAACCTGACCGAAAGCGCTTCAGTTGCTATTGAAGTAATTGATATAGCTGGGAAACGTGTTGCGTTTGTTGAAAATACAAGGCAAATCGCAGGGCAACATAATTATATCTTCAATGGATCTAAGCCAGGTACATATTTCATTAAAATGACGATAAATAATAAGCTCTACGTGAATAAAGTTGTTCAGCAATAATTCGTTATCACACTTTCTTTGATAGAGGCCCGGTTGTTTTCAGCCGGGCTTTTTAATTAAAATTTCTTATTGTACGAATATATGATTTGAGCAAGGCAGGATAAAAATAATGCCTGTTTAAAAATGTTTATATTTATATATTAATAACATAAAATTTACGGCTAAAGGGCTCAATTGTATCGCAAAGAGCACAAAGTTTTTAATTAGAAAGCCAAAATAGTCACTTCTTTGAGTCCTCTGCGAAGCCTTTGCATCTTTGTCGTTTATTTATAGTTTCACCTACAAAGTGAGTCATCTGAAACTATTTCTTTACGACCTTTTTACGACGTTTCGTTTTATTGCAATAAAAATGCTCCCTGAAATACCGAAAAATGCTACTCTGAGGACATCTTTGAAGCGGGGAAAGGAGTCGGCAATATGAGAGTGGTTGTGACTTATATTATATGGTATGTTGCCAAATAAGTAATAATTATCCTGTTAATAGACATTTCGGTCCTGGATTAGTGGTAAGTGTTTTCATAGGAGATAAAAGTTTTTTTTCATTCATCAGTTCTGCTATGCGAAGGGATTCGCATAACAATGCTGTTCTTGTCTGATTAAAAAGGAATGACTTGTTTATTAAATTTTTTTTATTTTTTTGTGAAATATACAGGCTTACTGCATAGGCGCACAAAGGCTACCACTCATACCCCGGCACCGAAGTCCAGGGGGGAGCTTTGATTTTATGGGTTTGAAATTTGCACCTCTAATTCTAAAAAGAGGGTTCGCTGCTCACAGGCTGTTCTAAAAGCTTAGGTTTGCATAAATACCCTTTTGAGATTGACTTACTGCTTACAATGTTATATGCTTATGAGGAATGATAAATTGTTACTCCCTCATTGTATTGGCATAGAAACTGAAAAAGGGATATTCAGCATAGAATAGTTGGTTAAATCAGTTTGTGTAAACCACCATGTAAACCAAATAAAAAAGGGTTACAATTTTTACATGTAACCCTTTGATTTTCAATGTGGGAGTTATAGGATTCGAACCTATGACCCCCTGCTTGTAAGGCAGGTGCTCTGAACCAGCTGAGCTAAACTCCCAATATTTTTTTATAGCCTCTGGCTACGACTCCCCCGATTCTAAATCGGGATGCTCTGAACCAGCTGAGCTAAACTCAGGTTCTAATAATAGAAACGATCTTCTATTTTAGGAGGTGCAAATTTAGAAGATTTTTTCAGACTTCCGAATTTCTATCCAGATAATTTTTAACGAGGGAGCGAAGCGAGTTTTGCTTCGAGGGCCTGTTCGTCCCCTTCCGTGTATCCTACGTGCCTGTATACGATATGGCCCGTTTTGTCCAATAGAATGGTATACGGTACATTAGGGATATTTAATGCTCTCTGCATATCCTGGTTTATATCCAATAAAACAAGATAGTCCCATTTTTTGCCGTCAATAAAGGGTTTTACTTTCATGGAATTACGGGCATCATCAATAGATACTGCCACCAGTTGCACATTATATTTTTTACGCCAGTCATCTATAACTTCATTGATATTCTCCATTTCTTTTTTACATGGTGAGCACCAGGTTGCCCAAAATGAAAGAATAACAGGTTTTCCTTGCTTTGCAAGTTCCTGAAGATCAACTTCTTTTCCGTTCATATCCTTCAGCTTAATAGAAGGCATATCATTTTTGGTAAGAATTTTCGCGCTATCCTGGGCTTTGACACCTATGGCCAAAGCAATAAATGATAATAGAATAAATACTTTTTTCATGAAATATATTTGTTTCCTGTAATAAAGAGGTTAATCACGCAAAGATAAGGCCATTTTCTTATGAAATAAAATTCTGAATATGTTCAACATTAATTATGATTATTGTCAACACCGGAAATAATTTCTAATCTGAAATTCGTTTACGATTGTTAGAATAAAAAAACCGAAAAGATTCGAAAGAAAAATAAATGACTAAAGCACAAAGAATACAGCTTTTAAGGGCATTGATAATATTTTTAGGAGTAATAGTTATCGGAACATCCGGATATATGATTATAGAAGGATATGGTTTACTCCAGGCGCTTTTTATGACAGTAATCACATTGTCAACGGTTGGCTATGGCGTACCGAAACCTCTGGATAATGCAGGACAGGTATTTACAATAATTATCATTTTATGCGACCTGGGCATTGTTGGTTATACTTTAACACTGGTAACATCTATTTTTATACAAACAGATTTTCTTAATTATTATCGGACGAAAAACATGAATAAAAAAATAAGCGAGATGAATAATCATGTCATTGTGTGTGGCTTTGGACGTACAGGCAGGGAATCATGTGCCACTTTAACCCGAAACCATATTCCTTATGTCATTGTGGAAAAACATGCATCAATTATTGCTGAGCTTCGGGGTATCGAGGGCCAGATGTTTGTTGATATGGACGCTACAACAAACGAAGCCCTTATTGCGGCAGGTATTGCAAATGCCCGCGCTTTGATCACTACGCTACCGGAAGATGCCGATAACGTATTTGTAACCCTTACTGCTTCAGAACTGAATCCTAACCTTTTAATTGTAAGCCGCGCCACTCATAGTACATCAATTCCCAAACTGAAAAGGGCAGGAGCGGCTAATGTTATCATGCCTTATAAAATAGGAGGGGCCCATATGGCCAGCCTGGTCATAAACCCGGATATCAAAGAATTTATTGATCTAATTGCCGGGCAAGGCGAATTTCACCCTCATATTGAAGAAATCAATCTTTTCGAAAAAGGAGAAAAATTTGCAGGAAAAACCCTTAAAGAACTTGATATTCATGGGAAAACCGGGGTGAATATCATTGGATTGAAAACAGGGGATAAATATACCATCAATCCAGGTGATCAAACTATGTATAATGCAGGTGATAAACTCATAATCCTGGGAAGTCCTGCCCAGTTTGATAAGCTTAAACAATTAACAGGATCGTAAAAACCACTCCCGGGTATATATTTATCGTCCTCTGTTGGAATATTTAAAACATTTACCTATTTTTGCGGCTCTAAAATTTTAAAGATGGCACATCACGCTTCAGCGATAAAGAGAATCAGGCAAATTGCAGTACGCAGGTTAAGAAACCGTTACCAGATGAAAACGACCCGTAATCTGGTAAAGAAATTAAGAACAACTACTGACAAGGCTGAGGCTCAGGTATTGTATCGCAGAGTATCTTCATTGGTAGACAGGCTGGCTAAAACAGGAGTTATTCATAAAAATAACGCCTCGAACAAAAAATCCAAGCTGGCGAAACACGTTAACCACCTCGCCTAATTCCGTATCCTCACATGTCTGAGGATAAAAATAACTTCATTACCATCAAAAACTGGCGGGAAGAGGACCGCCCAAGAGAAAAACTTATTGCCAAAGGTGCTAATGTACTCACTGATGCAGAACTCATAGCTATTCTGCTTGGTACAGGTTTCAGGGATACAACAGCTGTTGATCTGGCCAAAATTCTCCTCAAAGAATCCGGGAACGATCTTGAAAAACTGGCTAAATTCACTGTAAAACAGTTTAGTGTCATTAAAGGTATTGGCGAAGCCAAAGCGATAACCATAATGGCTGCGCTTGAACTTGGACGCAGGCGTAAATATTCTGACAAAGCAGAATTGAAGAAGATAACTGGCAGCAAAGACGCCTATGAATATCTCTTCCCTTTGCTTGCAGATAAATCTCACGAAGAATTCTATGTACTTTTACTGAACAGGGCTAACTTGGTTACCCGCCATGTCAAAATCAGCCAGGGAGGGGTATCTGGCACCCTGGTAGATAATAAAATCATCTTTAAACCGGCACTCGAAGAACTTTCTGCAAGCATCATTATCTGTCACAATCATCCTTCAGGAAATAAGAATCCCAGCCAGGATGATATAAACCAGACCAAACGGATCTGTGATGCAGGCAAAAACCTTGACATTGCCGTGCTGGATCATATCATCTTCACAAATGAAGGATATTACAGCTTTGCAGATGAAGGAATGATCTGATTGAGATTTTTGTTAGCATACCTATGTCCTTCTCCTTTGGAGAAGGGAAGGGATGAGGCGATTACTTTCTGACAAAAGGCTGTTATCTATATTATTTCTATAATCTACTTAACAACAGGGCTTAGTTTATTTACTATTCCGGCTGTTAATGGATCCGTCTGGTTGAATGTAGTGGCATTCGATTTCATCATATCGGCGCTGTAAGCATTAAAAAAATAATTAATGGCTTTAAGGTTAGTAAAAGTAACAACTGCCTGCCCATTCGAAGCGACCAAACCCGTTACCGGGTTGGTTTTATTCATCCGGTCCTGATTGGTTAAAAATAACTGTACCAAAGCACCAGGAGAAGGTACTCTCATGGTAGCGCCTGAGCCATCATAAATGGTCATTTGAAGGCTTGTTGGCGGCGTTACAGGAGCCGGTGCAGGTGATGATGTTTTTTTGGCGCAATTGGTGAATAGGATAAATACGATAATGATGCTTAGAAAATAAAGCAGTTTTGATTTACTTTTCATGATGATTATATTATGTGTTTAGCACGGTAAATATACGAGTATCAGTCAAAAACAAAAAAAAATCTTATATTTTTTAAAATTTTCTTGCAATGGAAAGTTTGCATTTATTGTAAATATGAACACATGACCATCAAAGTCTATCTGCTCATTTTAACTTTCCCAAAAAATATAGCATCTTTGAGGCTAAATTATCCCCTTGAGAGAATTCGACTGTCCCGTTGTAATAGCAGGTGCAGGTCCCGCCGGGGCCACTGTTTCCATGTTTCTGGAAAATGAAGGCATTAAACATCTGTTATTGGAAAAAGATATATTTCCACGTGATAAGATTTGCGGAGATGCCATCAGCAGCAAAGCCCTCCAGATCATTGCCCGGCTTAAACCGGATGAAGTTGAAGCTTTTGGGAAAGAACGTGACAAAACACTGCTGACGAATGGGATCCAGTTTACAGCACCCAATGGGAAAGGAGTAGATATCGCATTCCCTAAACCCAAAGGAAATCTCCCTATAGGTTTTATTTCCAGGCGCATGGATTTCGATAATTTCCTTTTCAATCAGTTGAAGGGCTCTAAAAATGCGGAAATATGGCAAAACGCGGAACTGAAAGATGCTGAATATGATACTGATGGAGGTGTCACCCTAACGATAAATCATAATGGCAGCGAAAGAAAAATAGCAACTAAGCTCGTTATCGGGTCTGACGGTGCCCGGTCGGTTGTCAAACGCAAACTCCAGGGTTTTGAGCAGGACGATGACCACTATTGTGGTGGAATACGTGCTTATTATAATAATGTAGGCGGATTGCATGAACAGAACTACCTGGAGCTGCATTTTATGAAAGAATTGCTTCCGGGGTATTTCTGGATTTTCCCACTGCCTGGTGGGGCTGCCAACGTGGGTATGGGGATGCTTTCACGTGATATCAAAAAGAAAAAAGTAAACCTCCGGAAAGAAATGCTGAGCATTTTTGAAAACCATCCGGTGATGAAAAAAAGGTTTGCCAATGCAACACTTGATGGAAATATCGTCGGTTGGGGACTGCCTTTCGGATCCAAAAAAAGACAATTGAGTGGTAACAACTATATCCTGACCGGTGATGCCGCTTCTCTTATAGATCCTTTTACAGGAGAAGGAGTGGGCAACGCTGTTGTAAGCGGATTGGTAGCTTCAAGGATGGCTAAGAAAGCTATTGAAGCCGAAGATTATTCCAAAGAATTCCTATCAGAATACGATTCCATCATGTATCAGAAGCTGTGGAATGAATTAAAGTTGAGTCATACAATGCAAAAGTTGACAACTTACCCATGGTTGTTTAATTTTGTCGTCAATCGCATCAATGCAAGCAAAGCTTTGCAGGATGTTTTTACGAATATGTTTACCGATTTAGAGCTCAGGGCGAAGATGGAAAACCCTTTGTTTTATGTAAAGTTATTGTTTAATCGTTAATTAAAAAATCCAATGATATACAGGTTTTTACCAGTTTTAGTGTTGATGTGTTTTGTGTCCGGACTCCGGGCGCAGGACAAGGGTCAGCTTACAGGGGATGTCGAGATCAACAGTACCACTTATGACAGGGATACGCTGATCGGGACAACAACTACGCAGTATCTTCACGAAAAGTCATCTGCTGAAGGATGGTTCACGTTGAATTACCGGATTGAAGGTTGGACTTTCACTGCCCGGTATGATCTTTTTAACAATTCACCCCTGCTCGATCCTTCCATTGCCTATACGGCACAAGGCCTTGGTTTTTACCAGATTGATAAAAAGATTGACAAATGGGAATTCACCGCAGGGGATTTCTATGATCAGTTTGGCAGTGGTATCCTGTTCAGGGCCTGGGAAAACCGCCAGATCGGGCTCGATTATGCCGTTCAGGGTGTCAGGGTTCAATACACACCGAATGACAGCTTTATGATTAAAGCCTTTACGGGTCAGCAGAAATATCGTTTTACCACATGGCCACAGGTTATGAAAGGAATCAATGCTGAAAAAATATGGGGAATTGGAAATGTTGGGTTACTTACGGGCGCCGGATTCCTCAACAGGACCCTTGACCAGGCAACCATGAACCAGCTTGCCAATGAAATTAATGCCCTTCCTTATGCACAACGATTTGTTCCTATGTATAATATGTATGCAGGGACGTTATACAATACATTGACCTATAAAGGGTTCAGTTTGTATACAGAATATGCCAAAAAATCCAAGGAAGCCGTGTTTATAACCGATCCAAACAACAACCAGGATCTTGAAAACCTGCCGGGAGATGTTTTTTATGCCGGTGCCAATTATTCATTTTATGGTTTCGGACTTAATCTGCAATACAAAAAGATCAATTCATTTATTATGAAAACCACCCCTTATGCCACGCTGCTTGATGGCATCATGGATTATCTTCCTCCTTTATCCAAGCAGGAATCGGCAAGGCTGCCAGCACTCTACAGTGTTTCGGCACAATCTCAGGGAGAAAACGGCATCCAGGGTGAACTTACTTACAGTATTGACAAGCATAATTCATTTGATTTCAACGTTTCTTATATTAAGAAGCCTGATAATACCATCCTCTATCGCGAGTATTATGCAGAATACAACAAGATTTTTTCAAAATCTGTAAAAGCTGAGTTTGGTGTTCAGTCGCTCATCTATAATTATGCTGTTTATGAAGGCCATCCGGGCGATGTGGTGCATA
>JABDBQ010000019.1 GCA_013288555.1 Bacteroidota bacterium
ACCGATACCGAAATCGTAAGCAGTTCCACTGGTCATTGAAGTAGCATTAGCAGTTTGTGACCAATTGCCACCTCCTGCGTTTGTTGCGTTTGAAGGAGTGCCCAAAAGCGCCCAATTTCCTGAAGGTGATACCCTTTGTGCTACATCAGAATTGGTACGGTCAAATGAGGTCAATTCACTTGTACTTGGCCATTGGAAAGTAAAAGTTGGTGTTACTGTAGCATTTGCTGTGATCGTCCAGGTGATGGCTACAGCATCAGCTGTACGCGTTGCACCACCATTGGATGTTATGGATGGTGTAAGACCAATTGTATAATCAGCGCCGCCACCACTGGCTATTATCACAGGTGCATATTCATCACCAATAGGTAAGGTAGCAGAAGTCACGCTTTTTGCTATAACAGTTCCACCACTGCTAATCTTGATATAATTAGTAGAAGAGGCGCCTGAAATACTAACACCACTGTTTATGGTCAGGTTATGTCCACTAATATCCAGCTTGCCGTTTGTTAGGTCAAGACCGTGACTTACAGTTACATCTCCGGAAAGTGTGTTGCCAGATCCGTTGCTTACTTTTATGGAATAATAAGTCCCGGTACCCACCTGTACTGCGCCACTGGCGGTGTAAATTACACTCAAAGTAGAAGTAGAAATTGTTCCTTTATATTGGTTTGTAAGGGTGTTACCACCTGCATTGTTGGTTACTGTTATAGTACCAGAACCGGAAACGCCACCGGACAATGTGTATGCTGCAGAAACTGTCAGAAATGAACTACCGTTTACAACGGTTCCGCTTGTGGTAGTTTCATTTGCATTGAAAACAACTCCGGCTGCTGAACTGTTTGAAATAACAAATCCCGCCAGACTTGGAGTAGAAGTGACTTGCTGAAGAGCGGTTCCACCAAAGTCAACGGTAAGATTGGTATAGGTAACAGTACCTGTGTAATTCTGTGTTAAGTCATCTGCGTTACCGGTATGCATTACCCTTATCGTTCCGGTACCTGTTACTGTTCCTGCAAGTGAATTTCCTGAACTTACTTCAACTGTACTATTATTACTTAAGGTTAATCCGTTAGTAGTTGCAGATAGATTTATAGTTAACGTTAATTTGTTTCCACCTGAGACTTTAAAACCCAGCGGAGCAATGGCAGTATGAATAAACTGTCCGCTTGTTCCTGAGAAATTCACAGTAAGGTTTGTAAAGGTTGTACCTCCTGATATTGAATATTGAGTAGAATAATCGTCAGTATTACCAGCTTCATTCACCATGAGTGTACCGGTTCCTGTCATTGTACCGGCTCCGCTTACGGGATTGGATGCACCAGGGTTAAGGATACCATTTACGGTTAAAGCACCTGCAACAGAAATATTAACGGAAGTAGTTACGGTAGCCGTACCAGCAATAGTAAGGTTATTAAAAGAAACTGCGTTTCCGCTTATTGATTCTGTGGTACCGTTTAAAGTTATTGTAGTAGAAGCAGGGGTGAACGTGCCTTGGGTTGCAGTAATATTGCCTGTAATAGTGCATGTAGCGGCAGTGAGGGCAGTACCAGCGGTCGCCATGTTCATGGTAATATTTCTTGGTGTAGCTCCAGCTGAAGTAACTTCCGGCCCCATTGTTTTTAAAGCACCATTATAAGTAACATCATAAGCATTGGTTCCCTGTAAAGTACCTGTGATTGTACCACCCGAACGGACAATTTGCGCACCGCTTCCCATTGTGAGTTTTGTACTTGCAGCAAATTGGCCGGCAGTGAGTGTAAGTGTGCCGCTTACAGTTGTTGCGCCACCAAGTGTACCGGTGTTGCCACTATTTATCGTAAGATTATAATAAGTACCGATGTGTACAAAATAGCTTGCTGTTCCTGTATAAGTTACAGTATTACCATTAGCTGTAGTTGTAAAGGTAGTAACGGAAATGGCATTATTTGCACCTCCTGTAGCAACACTTAAAGAACTGTTTGCAGCATTTGTAAATGTCCCTGCACCTGTAATGTCAGTAGCAGATGTAAGCGTACATGTTACAGTACCATTGTTTGTTATATGGCCGCCGCAGGCAATAGCACCAGTAGCTGATAATGTAGCTCCGGATGCCACTGTAATAGTTCCCAATCCAGGGGCTGCATCCACAGTTATTGCCCCGGATACCGCCACGGACGGGGAACCACTTGCTGCAAAAGCCAGGGTTCCTGCATGGCTGGCGCCATCCCCAAGGGTTAAAGACGCGCAGACTTGTCCTGTAGCATCACTTGTAACAGTAAAGCCACCGGCAATGGTTACGGCGTCAGACGAAGTAGGGACTGCACCGGTACTCCAGGTAGACGTTGCACTCCAGTTGCCCGTTGCAATTGCACTTATCGCAGTTGCGTTTGACCTGGTAGAAACTACCAGAAACAGTAAGAGCAAGGCAGGCCCCGCTAATGCCGAGAGTTTTGTAAAAATTCGATTTTTCATGATAAAATTGGTTTTATAAATTGAATGAAGTATGACCTGAATTGATGGTTGGGTATGCCGATATTGTTGCATATGTAATGTTTATGCCATTTGTTAATTTTGCAGCATGCCCGAGATTAGTATGTAATACATTATATACTAATGTTTTAACATATATAGAGACTGATTCAATTGCCTGAATAGAAAGAAAACCGCATGAAAGGTTTATCTTATTTATGAGCAATTGAACTGAAGTTTTCATTTTATTCTATATTTTTTTTAATTCTTGTAACATGATATTTCTCATGCTTTAACGTGACGAAGGTCATAGTTTCGTTTGAATGGCACATTGGCAATTCATTATCGGCGCTATCATTTGGATTAACGGTAGGTTTAGGGATGAATCCGGTAAATTGTGCACCAGTCAAAATCGGCCTTAAAAAAAATAAACGATCATTTTTGGACTGAAATCGGTATGCTTATCCGGCATAACGGCGAATCATTTTTTGCTAAGTAGAGATTTTGCACCATTAAAGCTAAAATGATATATATCAGTTTTTACGGGCTGGATTATATTTATAGATGCATTATATATATAAAGGTGTGATGAGAAAATATCCAAAGGGTGGAGCGGTCATGTTTAAATTCCCCTGATAAAAATTTTAAATTCCATTGCGGGAATTTTCAGGGCCTGTGTTTGAGACATGAAAATAGTTGACACAATTATTTGATAAACTGAAAAAGAACTGTCCTCGGAAATGGAATCAGAATTCAAAACAAAAAAACCAATGCTCATCTGAAATAAGAACTCGGCTTAGATAAGCTATTTCTAAAATCCGGATATCCGGATTTTTTGCGGAATAAAATCCGGGTCTCCTATAAGTAAATTCCCGGAATGTTTTTATTAGGATTGTTCAGCCGACTATAAAATATCGGCAAAGCAAGACAAACCAATTCCACACAGTGAAATGAATAATATCACAGAGACAAATTGCGAATGATTAAATGAAGCAGTACGGTATTTACAATATGTTAAAAGCACCTACCGCCCTAATAAAATCAGGCAGACGGCGTCTTGAAACCGGAACCGAATTATCATCCGTCATTAAAGCATAGTAACCATCAATTTTGGAAAACTCTTTGAGATGCCGGAGATTTATAATACTTGATTTATGTATCCGGAAGAAAACCAAAGGGTCCAATACATCTTCGTATTGCTTAATAGGTTTTGATACCACTATTTTGCTCCTGTTGGAAAAATGAAAGACGGTATAGTTATTATCAGCCTCAAGATACATAATGTCTTTTACCTCAACAATTGTAAAACCATTCATATCAGGCAGGGTAAGCCTTGTCAAATACTTCTTATGTACATGATTTACCCTGGTTTCTAATTCGGGTTTATGATCTGCACTCTGAGGAGGTTTAATCTTGCCGTCTGCTATTTTGATCATCTTTTCTACAGCATATCTCAACTCCTTTGCCTCAACCGGTTTCAGAAGGTAATCAACAGCGTTGGCCCGCATCGCCTTTATCGTATATTGATCGTAAGAAGTTGTAAATACGACCATATATTTACTGCTGTCAATACTATCCAGAAGGTCAAAGCCATTTTCGTCAGGCATGGATATATCAAGAAAGAGTGCATGAAATTCGGAGTTGTTCAACATTGCCCTGGCTTCAACAGCAGAATCTGCTTCACCTCCAACATTTACTTCAGGACAATATTTTTTCAACATCCTCCTGATTGATCCTCTTGCCAATGGATCATCGTCAACAATTAAGACATTAATTTTTCCAGTCATTTCCCCGTTTTTAATTTTTCCCCCGTCAAAAATCATCCCCTTTAATAAACTTTGACCAAATGTAAATTTTGACCAATCGATACTTTGAACTGCCCAAAACTAATTAACTCCTGAATAACAAACACATAATTATCACATAAATGTGACGAACGTTATTTTTCAGCTGATGAAAAGGGGAATTTTAATGACGTATAATTTTCAATTCAGCAAAAGCATTTTTTGAAATTGACGAAAGTTAAATAAATGATGTCTAAAATTTTATAATGGAGGCGGCGGCTTGCAATTGCAGAAATTTATGAGCCGATTTGTATGCAAGCGGCTTAAAAATGGATAAAAACGGTTAGCAATTTGGGGGAATCAAATCAAAAAGTATGGGAACTCCGTTATCAGGCATGCCGAAGCCTGGATTCTGAACCGGCACAAAGCATTTTACGAGGTGCAAAAAAGTTTAAGAACAGACAGAAGAGAACAGAACAGCTATTTATCCGGATACTTTTATTCTCATACAGTTCCTTTTAAATCAATCGTATACGTATAATTATTTTTTGCATTTGATTGTCTGCTGAAAGTTCCTTCCCATGAATCGTCTAATTCAAAAAATTCATAAATACGATCAACCCAGTTGTTGTAAAATTCATCGTGAATGCATTTCAGGTCGGAGCTGCTTTCTTTTTCGCCATCACCACTGAAAATATCATTTTGATTTGAAAGCCCACCCGGAACCCGCATTTTTGTTTCCGTTTCGGCATGCGGCACCTTAATCAGAGTATCTGTATATTCAAAACGGTTCCTTTGTAAAAGTGTTATGGTATAATTGCCTTTTTTGCGAAATGAAGCACGGGGACCCGTTATAGATCCCTTCATGGATATATCCCTGCAAATAAAATTCGAAAAAACTGTTGCTCTGTTCCGGTAATATTGAATCAGATTGGAGTTATTAACGACTGGGCTATTTGATGAATAAGAGAAAGATTCAGCAGGCATTGGGTGTACTTTAGTATACCAGGTCGCGGTATCAAATTCACAAACATTTTTTCCGGCCATCCAGGTTATTGTGTTCTTATTGTTTTTCATTCTATTTTGATTTAATGGTTAGTTTTCTTTTTTTAATACATTACTTCTACATTGCCATTCAGGTATGTATGTTCGCCATCGGTGGCTTCCGCATCTATCATGTAGACATAAACTCCGTCTGTAACCGGTTGTCCTTTAAAAGTCCCATCCCAGGCATCATTCACTCCGAAGGATTCAAATATGAGTTCACCCCAGCGGTTGTAAATCATTGTGTGAATGCTTTTAAGATTAAATCCTATTGCCTTGAATGAATCATTTATACCGTTTCCATCAGGGGTAAATACGTTGGGAACAAATATTTTAAAATCGTATTTTATATGAATGACGTCTATAAAAGTATCAGTACATCCAAATTGATTCTGCGAAACCAGCATAATGGATTTATTGCCGTATTCGTTAAATGATGTTTCGTATTCTGAAACGGAGCCATTAACAGGCTGTTTGTTATCAATATACCAGGTCCAATCGGTTGCCCCTTGTCCGGTATATTTCAAGTAAACAGATTCATCAACAATCGGATTTTGCGGTTTATAGGTGAAGGAGGCTGTAGGACGTGGATGAACTTTTATCGTCCAGGTGGCTGTATCTGTTTCGCAGGCATTTTTGCCGATAACCTGTATCTGGTTAAAAGTATCTTTTAGATTTACGGTTATATAACTTGCAGTTTCTCCCGTACTCCATCTGTAAGAACTTGCTCCTTTTGCAGTAAGCCATACAGGTTGCCCAACGCATAATTCTGCAGGGCCCGATATATTCAACTGCATTTTGGGATTCACCACAACAGATGTTATCGCTGTATCTCCCCAGCAGCCTGAACTGGTTTGCTCAACTACTTTAACCTGGTGCGTTCCGGGTGTACCACACCATGAAACCCTGATTGAATCTGCATGAATATCCGGCGATATAATTTGTCCGCAATCTACTGACCAGTAATAAACTGATCCGGGAGTGGGTATTACTCTATATACCTTTACTTCCGATGAGGCACATATGGTGTCAAAAGCCTGGGCAAATGATTTGGTGCTCATAGATAGCAATGGATATAATAGTAATATGTATCTGAGTATTTTCATTTTATTATCAGATCTACTTCAGGCGGTAGGATATGCAGCTATCGGTCAGCATCTGATTATTAAATGTGATCTCTTAATTCTTTAATTATGGTAAATTGCTAAAGTGGCCGGTTTAGGATTTACTACCACAATATGTCTTCCGCTGCCTATCGGGCTTCCTGCGCATCCGAATTTATTGCTTACAGCAGTAATTCTATAAGTTGCTGTAGTAGATAGACTTCCGGTATTTACTGTATATGGATTCGTAGAAATATTGGTAAACGAAACAGAACTTGAGCCATTACTATAAGTAAAATTCCATGGGCCTATTCCGCTAAACGAAACATTGAAACTTGTCCCGGTATTACTATAGCATAAACTATCAACACCAGCCAGTGAAGCAAATGGCAGCGGCATGCGAAAAACTGCAAGCTTTTGCGTATCTCCAATACAGCTATGGTTATTCACTTCCACAACTTTAATAGTATCGGTACCGGGGGTAGAAGACCAGTCTACATTAATACTGTCTGTATTATTTCCTGAAGTAATAGTTCCATTCGGCACAACCCAATAGAAAGTAGATCCCGGGGATCCTGTAACATAGTAAACAGAACCTGTATTGCCGGCACATACCGTGTCAGGGCTGGTTATACTTTGGGCCCGGGCTATATGGGTATAACATGCGGTTATAGAAAAAATTAAGAAAGTGATTAAATGTTTTGATTTCATGATCGGTTATTTTTGTGAATCAACAGATAATTAATTTATTATCGAATTTTAGCACAAAGGAACTGCGATTAAAAAATCCCTGAAAGCGTTAAAAGAATGAAAACCTTGTAGTTAAAATAATTACGGTGTGTAATGATTCTTTTAACTTTAAGGAATTCAACGTATAACTAATTATCAATTAATAGAATAATATAGTTTTTAATTTAATTCAAAATCAGGATAAACTATCAGTCCGGAAAATTTGCATTTTGGAATCTGTTTCAATCAAATACCCTGTTTGAATACTTGCATCTATATTTTCATTATCAATAAATTAACTAACATTTCAAAGAAGCATAAATAGCCGGTATTTTACAGACATTCCGAACCATATTCATACATTCAAAATCATTTTGCTCCGTGGAAATTGGCTTATCAAGGTTAGGTCCTGAAGGGTGTAATGAATGACAGAAAGAAATGAGTGCAGGATATGAGTGAGTCGGCATCTCATCCATTGCCAGAATGGACCATTCCGGGCTTTTGGGCGAATTCTTTCCAATGAAAGGAATGTGAATTTCAATATTTAGCTAAGGGTGGGAGGCATTCTTTTTCTTTTCAAAAGCCATAGGCGCAAGGCGATAATATTCAAATAGAGAAAAAGTGGTATTCAGATTGTTTAAACCAAGAATAGTTAATCAAAACCATAACCTATAACCCTCTGATTATCTTAGTGATCCCGGAAGGATTCGAACCTTCGACCCACAGCTTAGAAGGCTGTTGCTCTATCCAACTGAGCTACGGGACCAGTAGCTGTAAGAAGTGAAAAGTAAAAGGTGAGAAGAAAAGCAGGACTATAATTGTGAAGCTACTCCTTGAATTTGTCACATTTCACTTCTAACTTATCACTTTTCACCAATCTGTGTCGGGGCAGCAGGATTCGAACCTGCGGCCCCCTGGTCCCAAACCAGGTGCGCTACCGGACTGCGCCATGCCCCGAATATAAACTTTGGCCCTTATTATTCAGAAAGAACCGTTAAACCAAATCAATTTTTGGAAGCGCGAAGGTAGGGATTTTTTCATTATGATAGAATCTTTCACGATTCAATGTAAAACTTTGTCTTTTTTTTTAAAAATGTCCTGATTGCAAAACCTTTAATCGTCATAGCAGGACTTATTTCTATGAATTTATTAAAAAATCAAAGCAATGTCAGAATTTTTATACTTATTCAGAGGTGGCGATGCCCGTGATGCAAATGCCTCTCCTGACCGCATGCAGGAACATATGGGCAAATGGATGAAATGGATGGAAGAACTTGGCAAGCAGGGCAAATTTGCAGGGGGATTGCCCCTCAAACCAGAAGGCAAGACCGTGAAAAGCAGCGGCATTATAACTGAGGGGCCTTATGCTGAGGGAAAAGAAATTGTTGGGGGGTACCTGATCGTCAAGGCAGGTGATCTCAACGAAGCCACTGAAATTTCAAAAGGTTGCCCTATCTTTGAGTTTGAAGGAACTGTCGAGGTTCGGGAAATTCAATCCATGGAAATGTAACCCTGAGTCAACATTCTTTAAAATTTAAATAAAATAGCCATGTCAGAATTCTTATTTTTATTCAAGGGGGGAAGACCTTTGACACCCGATATGCCACAGGAAATTGTTCAAAAACAAATGGAAACGTGGAACAAATGGGGACTAAAGCTAAGGGAACGCGGCCAATTGGTAGCCACAGATCGTCTTGCAGATGCAAGAAAAATAGTATCCGGCAAAACAATGGTCACAGATGGACCGTATGCTGAGGGTAAAGAAATCGTTGGCGGATATATGATCATTAAGGCAAATAATCTTAACGAAGCCGCCGAAATATCTAAAGATTGTCCCATTTTTGAGCACGACGGGACAGTAGAAGTCCGTGAGATCGTAAAAATGGAAATGTAATCGGTCTTATAAAAATGAAAAAGCTCATTTGTATTCACTTTGCGTACTTTGCGGGAAATCTTTGTCCCGAGTGTTCGGGATGAAAAATTTCCCGCAAAGAACGCAAAGAGGAAAATACGCAAAGAACGCAAAGACACAATAGACTGGAACAATCTGAAGGAATACACAATCTGGTCGATCACCTTTTCCGCCGCGAGGCGGGGAAGATGGTTTCTGTTCTCACACGGATATTTGGATTCAATGAAATAGAAATGGCCGAAGATGTAGTGCAGGAATGTATGATTAAAGCCCTGCACGAATGGCCTTTTCATGGAATACCTGAAAATCCACAGGCATGGCTTTACAAGGTTGCACGTAACAAAGCCATCGACATTTTGCGCCGGCAGAAAAAACTGGTTTACCAGACTGATAATGTGGCTGCTATGGCGCTTGTAGAAAAGGGCATTTCCGGGAAAATCGATGATTTATTTTTGGATCACGAAATAAAAGACAGCCAGCTCCGTATGATCTTTGCCTGCTGTTCACCTGAAATAAACAGTGAAGCACAGGTGGCGCTGACTTTAAAAACTTTATGCGGTTTCAGTATCAAAGAAATTGCCAGGGCTTTTGTATCCAATGAGGAAACCATAAGCAAAAGACTGGTACGTGCCAAACAAAAACTGCGAGATGAAGGGGTACGTATGGAAGTACCCATGGGGAGTCTTCTTTCCGTGCGACTTGATTCCGTTTTAAAAACAGTTTATCTTCTTTTCAATGAAGGTTATAACGCATCATCAGGCGACCTTACGATCCGCAAAGATGTTTGCCTCGAAGCCATGCGTCTTGCGAATCTTTTATATGAGCAGCCGGTAACCAACACCATCGAAACCAAATCATTACTGGCACTGATGTGTTTTCATGCTGCCAGGTTCGATTCCAGGATTGATAAGGATGGAGCCATTATTCTTCTCCCGGACCAGGACCGTAGTTTATGGGAACAGGAACTTCTGCGGCAGGGCTATCTTTTTCTGAATGAGGCCAGTGAAGGATTTGTTCCCAATGAGTATAACATTGAAGCCGGAATTATGGCAGTGCATTGTTCTGCAGCGATATATGAAGAGACGGACTGGCCTGTTATTTTGCAATTGTATGAAGCGCTCCAAAGTATAAAAGACACGCCTGTGGTGCGCTTGAATAAAGCCATTGTTATAGGTCAGATAGATGGCCCGGCAGTTGCAATTGATTATATTTTAAAGAATATAGAAATCAAAAATTATTACCTGTACCATGCCATTCTGGGGGACTTGTATCTCAGGGATCAACAGCCGGGAAAAGCGATGGATCACCTCAAAACTGCTCTGGGACTTACAGAATCAAATGCAGAAAAAACTCTGATTGAGAAGAAGTTGACTTTGGCCGGATCCTGATTATTCCTATTTATTTATAATTTATTTCATTTATTTATTCTGATCTTATATCAGGTATTTATATTTGATATACAGGGCATATTTATAATCCAGTCATTCAATTTCAGAGAGTTTGCAATTTGATATTATTGTTTTTCAAATATTTATTATTTAATTTGTAATAACTAATAAAACCCAATCCATGAATTTCGCCAGATTCCTTTCCGGCATTGTATTTATTTGCACAATCAGCCTGGTCTATGCAGGGAATCCTTCTTTTATTAAAGTTTTACCCGAGCAAAAAGACTGGAGTTTTATAGAAAACAAAGGCCAGGTTGGTTCTCATGATATCCGGTTTTACAGCCACAAGAACGGCATTTATATAACATGTAAGCCAGGAGAACTCAGTTTTGTTTTTACAAAAGTTGAAAACAAAACCAATAATCAAATATCCGAATCTCTTGGTAGCAGTGAATCCCCGTTCGGAGGTGCCAGCCTGCATGCACGGACAGGAGTGAAACCTTTTGTAGATAGAGGAAAAACAGCTACCTCCCACTACTCGTCTGCCATTGCTTTGACGACAGCCCGGACCAACCTCATCTTTATCGGAGCAAATCTTCAGGCACCCATTATTGGCGAAGACCGCCTGGCTTACTATGAAAACTATTATACAAGCGGGAATTCCGACTATGGTATTGAGATCACAAGTGCTTTTAATACAATCATATATAAAGAAATTTATCCTCATATAGACTTGATATTAAAAGTCGGAAAAGAAAAAAACCTGGAATATTCTTTCCTGGTACATACGGGTGGTAAAGTCAATGATATAAAATTGCAATGGACCGGGTTAACGAAAAAAGCGAAGATCAGCAGCGGGGGTTTTAAGTATGCCAATGCCCTTGGTAAAATAGATGAAACTGAGCCTCAAACTTTTTCAAATGGTGTGGTTATTCCTAGTAAATTTTATTCAAACGAGGGATATCATGGCTTTTCAATTGGAGAATATGATAAAAGCAAAGACCTTGTCATAGATCCAATGCTGTCCTGGTTCACTTACTATGAACCTAAAGCAGTCGATTATTCTACAAGCGTGAAAACCGATGATTCCGGTCATGTATATGTTACAGGATGGAATTACTTCGACTATGGATTGGCAACAGGAGCCTCGTTTGATACCTATAATGCTGATACACCATCCAGTTTCATAGCCAAGTTCAATACTTCAGGCAAATTATTATGGACTAGTTATTTTGGGGATAATAGCCAGGCAGAAGGGCTTTGTACAGACGATTCAGGAAATGAATATGTGTGTGGAGGGGTCTCATATGATAGCACCCTGGCAACAAAAGGCGCATATCAGACTAAATATGAGGGAGATGAGGATGCATATCTTGCGAAGTTCAATAGTTCAGGTAAAATGATCTGGGCAACCTATTTTGGAGGAAGAGGTGGGACAGGTGGGCAAAGCGTGACAACTGATAAAAGTGGGAATGTTTTTATGGCCGGATCCACTTCAAGTGACAGTGGAATCGCAACTTCGGGCGCGTATAAAACTTCATTCAGCGGCCCTGTATATCTATCAGGCAGTGGAACTTATGCTACCTTCACCGATGCTTTTCTTGCGAAATTCAGCAGTTCCGGTAAACTTTCATGGGGAACATATTATGGTGGAAGTCATGAGGATTATGTCAATGGTTTAACAATAGACAAATCCGGTGGGATATATATAACTGGAAATACTGGCAGCACAGGGTTGGCCACCTCTGGCGCATTTGTTACCTATGCTTTAAACGATACCTATTTTGGCACAGCCTCCAACGCCTTCATCGCAAAATTTAATGAATCCGGAAGTATATCATGGTCAACTTATTTGCGTAAATATGGAGGCTTAGCTGGAAATGCAATATCGTCAGATAATTCAGGAAATATCTTTGTATCAGGTTCGGCTACACCACAATACTTAGCAGATTCCTTTATTAGTACTCCCGGTGCATATAAACAAGTCTCTGATCAGCATTTATCTGATGCTTTTCTCGAAAAATTCAGTAGTTCCGGTAGCCATATATGGGGTACCTATTTTGGGGGCAGTGGAAATGATTATAATGGCTTGATTAGTGTTGATAGTTTCGGGAATATATATATGTGTGGAATGACAACAAGCACTAATGGGATTGCCACTTCAGGAACCTATCAGACAAATTACCAGGGGGAAGGCAATGCCAGCGGCTTCCTTGTAAAATGGAGCAATTCTGGAAACCGATCTGCCTGCACCTATTTTGGGGGAAATAATCCGATATCGCCTACTTCTGTATGTGCTGATCATTCTGGTAATGTATTCGTGACCGGAACCATTGAGGATAGCAGCAACATAGCGACATCAGGAGCTTATCAAACTGCTTATTCAGGTGGCTCAGATGATGGATTCCTGGCAAAATTCCGGTTTAACCGTTTCCCTGATGATGCCGGCATTGATTCGAATGATCCGGATAGTTCCGTATGTGCAAACGATGATACGGTAAGAGTGATACTTCAGAATTACGGATATAATATCCTTGGATCTGTTACAATAAACTGGTCTGTTGATGATACGCTGCAGACACCATTTTCCTGGTCGGGTGAACTTGAGCCTTCAAATGCTGTTGTTGTTAACATTGGCAAGGTTAAATTTGCTTCAGCCGCTTATAAAATTAAAGCCTGGACCAGCAGCCCCAATACGCATACCGATTCTTTGCCTGACAATGATACAGCGATCATTCATTTTACCACAAACCCAATACCACCTTATATTCTTGGGAAAGATACTGCTATTTGTTATGGCACTACAATAAAGCTTGGAGCAGACACGGGAAGTAATATTTACTACTGGAATGTTACCCCAAATCCTTACCTTGAGTCATGGGGTAATTATCCGTACGCATATGATTATCCGGATAGAAATTCTGTGTACACACTAAAACAAACGATACGGGGCACTGGGTGTACCAGGACTGATTCTATCAGGGTCACAGTGAATCCAGTGCCAGTACCGGCTTTAACTGTTAATAATTCAGGAGAATGCCTTACTGGAAACAAATTCTCTTTTACAGACAGCAGCAAAGTTTCAACAGGTAAAATTGCTTCATGGAAATGGAATTTCGGGGATAATGACAGTACTACATCACAAAACCCAACCTATACCTATTCAAAAGCGGGTACCTACACAGTAAAATTGACAATAACGACAGATAAAGGATGCGCAAAATCGAAATCTGCTTCAGTATATGTTTATCCCCAACCCAAGGCTATCATTGGTGTAAATAACAGCACCGGATGTCTTGCCAATAATTCATTTTCATTTTCTGATAATTCTACTATAAGTGTTGGTAAAATAAATACTGAATATTGGGACTTTGGTGATACAACCACCTCTGGTTCGCGCAGCCCCAGCCATACGTATAGCAATCCAGGATACCGTAAGGTGAAATTAATGGTAACCAGCGATATTGGCTGTACGGATACTACATCAACCCGGATACTGGTTTACCCTTCTCCGTTTGCTTATTTCGAATATAACCAGGCAGGTCAATGTTTATCATCAAACAAATTTAGTTTTACAGATAAAAGCAGTGTGGGTTCAGCTGCTATTGTCTCCTGGAACTGGGATTTCGGGGATGGGTCATCTACTTCTCAAAACCCTTCTCACTCATTCACTTTTGCGGGTGATCATACAGTGAAATTAACTATTACAGATAAGAATGGGTGTACCGGTTCATATCAGAGTTCATTAACTGTTTTTCCACAACCCAAAGCTTCTGATATACTAACCAAAGCAAATGAGTGCCTGAGTGGAAACAGTTTCAGTTTTACGGACTATAGCACAATTGCTTCGGGAAAAATCAGGTCATGGCATCGGGACTTTGGAGATAAAAATTCTTCATCAACCCAAAATGCAACACATTCATATTCGTTACCGGGAACTTACAATGCAAAACTCATTGTTACAAGCGATAGTGGTTGTGTAGATTCTGCAACAAACACAATAAATGTTTATCCACAACCCAAAGCATCTTTCATAATTGATGACAGCCAGCAGTGTGGAAGCAAAAATATTTTCAACTTCACTGATAAGAGTTCTGTAAGTTCAGGAACCATCAGTTCCCGGGCCTGGGATTTTGGAAACGGCACGCAGTCGGGTTCTCAAAATCCTTCCAATTCATATACTTATGATGGTAAATATGTGGTGAGCCTGTTGGTAACTACCGATAAGGGCTGCACTGATTCTGCTGCAAAAAATGCGACTGTGTTCCCACAGCCAACAGCCCGGTTTATTGTTAACAATTCGTCTCAGTGTTTGACGGGAAACCGTTTTGCTTTTTCTGATAAATCTGTAATATATAACGACACGATCAGCACCTGGCGATGGGGATTTGGTGATGGTTCTTTTTCAGCAAAACAGAGTCCCGTGTACACCTATAAATCTTCAGGCACCGATACTATTAAACTACAGGTAATAAGTAAAAGCGGATGCAAAGACAGCACAATACAAACGGTGATTGTGAAGGCTTCACCTGATCCTTTAACTAATACGGCTTCAGCTATTTGCAATGATGATTCTGTAAAACTTGGTACAAAAGCTGTTTCCGGGGATAGTTATGCCTGGTATTCTGTTTCCGGGGGCTTTAGTTCTAATATCAGCAATCCTGTAGTAAGTCCCTCGACATCTACGGTATATGTTCTTAAAGAAAGTATTAATGCTACAGGATGTTCACAATCTGATACTGTGAGAATAACAGTTCATTCCAAACCTGTCCCTGATTTCAATGCAAGCTCATTTTGCCTTGGAGACAGTACTGTGTTTTCCAATAAAACGGATTCTGCCTCTTCATATGTTTGGAATTTTGGTGATGGACAAAGCGCGGTGAAAACAAATCCGGCCCATTTATTTAAAAAACAAAATACCTACAATGTAAAATTAAAAGCGACAAATAATTCAGGCTGTTCCGATTCAATTTCCAGATCTGTTTTTATTTCATCCTGTGTCTGGCCGGGTGATGCGAATAATGATAAAGTTGTGGACATGCATGATTTCCTGGCTGTTGGAATTGCTTATGGCACAGTGGGTCACCTACGGCCCAATGCGAGTCTCAGTTGGATTGAACAACCTTCTCCTGATTGGGATTCTGTTTTTCCTAATGGGCTGAATTACAAACATGCCGACTGCAATGGCGACAGCATTGTTGATAACCATGATACCATCGCCATTTCAAAAAATTATGGGAAAAGTCATAAAAAATCAACCCTACTCAACCAGGGAAATCCCGCTGATCCTCCTTTTATCATTCAATCGATGAATGACACCCTTTATGCCGGCGACACTTTGAAAGCAACAATCACCATGGGAAGTGTTTCCAATCCTGTGCAAAATATTTATGGTCTGATGTTTAGCCTGGCGTGCGACCCGGCAATATTTGACGTAAACAAAATGGCTATTGTGCCGAATGCCTCATTTTTGGGCACGAACAATATGAACCTGATGGCCATGAAAATCAACGATAGCGCTTCATCTGCTATTGATTTTGGAATAACACGTACTGATCATGTCAATGCTTCCGGTTATGGAAATATAGGCACCCTGTATCTTCCTGTAAAACAGAAATTGACACAGAAATACTTTAAGACAGCTCTTGAGATATCAGATAATACCCAGATTTCATATAACCTTGCAAATGTTCCTTTATATTTTACAATTGATTCTATGGAAGTGGCACAGCATCGGAGTGGAATCAATGAACAAGGGTCGAACAATCTGCCTGAATTAAACCTGTTTCCAAATCCTTTCTCAGAGGCTATAACTGTGCAATACAGTCTATTAAAAACATCAAAAATTACGGCGGCCCTATTTGACGTAACCGGGAAACAAATCGGAATTGTAGCGGATTGCAAACAATCCGAAGGACAATATTCAATTGACATCAGCGCAGAAAAATACCATCTCTATCCGGGCGTTTATCTGTTAAAATTTATAACAGGTGATGGGTTTGTAAGCAGACAGATTGTGAAGTTTTAAGTTCATTGGGTCCTATTCGTATCTCAATGACTCAATAGGGTTTTGCCTCGCTGCACGACGAGCGGGAGCGATTCCGAATATAAGTCCTACTGCTACTGAAAATCCAAAGGCAATGATGAGCGAAAGGAATGTAAAAATAGTAGGGATATGAAAATACCCGGATATAAGCTTTGATACTACAATGCCAAGAATCACTCCTGTAAGTCCGCCGCCGCTGCTCAGCATGACAGCTTCGGCAAGGAACTGCTGAATGATATCATATTTGCGGGCACCTATAGCCAGACGCAATCCGATTTCTTTGGTACGTTCTGTCACTGATACCAACATGATATTCATTATGCCAATGCCACCTACCAAAAGTGAAATGCCTGCAATGATTCCAAGTACCAGGTTGAAAGTATCTTTGGTATGTTGTTCCTGCTTCAGTTCAGCTTCAGGTACTTTGATTTCAAAGTCGGAAACACCTCCATGCCTGCGCTTAAGTATCTGTGCGGCGAGATCAGAGATGGCTATGATATTTTTAGAATCATTCACCTGTAAGATCAACTTATCTACCTGGTTATATCCTTTTACGTTTTGTTCTGCATCTGAAATGCTGACATCGCTTTCATCATCATTGCCGCCCCCGGCGTTGAGACGTGCTTTTGTAATAAATGAACGGTCATTGAATCTTAACAATGCTGTACGGGAGTCGGTATAAATATCAACCGGGTTATCGGTTGTACTCTTTTTCTTTACGGTATCATTTAACAATATCGGTTGTAAAACACCGGTCACCTGGAGCCATACGGTACCACACCGAATGTACTTGCCCACAGCAGGTTCACTATGGAAGAAAATATTTTTTGCTTCGGGACTGAGAATGCAAACCGGGGCTGTTTCCGATACCTGTGATGAATCGAAATCGCGTCCATCCTGGAAATTGCGCGAAAGCATATCAAAATATTGCGGCATCACACCCGTTACCCTGGCTTCATGGCCTTTGCCATTGTATACCGCGAAAACATTCATGTCTATTTCAGGGCTATATCTTTCCACTCCCGGAATTATATCTTTAAGTGCCTTACCATCAGCCAGGGAAAGCCCAAATGAAGTATTGGATTTATGGGTTGGATCGTTGTTCTGGCTTGAGGATTTGTCCTGGGGCTTCAGGGCTTTCTGTGTGATCATGATGTTGTTGATGCCTACCAGTTTCAGCTGGTCAAGAAGATCCTGCTGGGTGCCTTTTCCTACCGCCTGCATGGCAATAACGGAAGCTACCCCGAAGATAATGCCAAGACCTGTAAGGAGGCTTCGTATTTTGTTGTGCATCAATGCACCAATAGCTACTTTCAGGTTAAAAATAAAACGCTCCATGGATCAGTTTATACCGGAGTTTGATGCAGAAACAGATTTGGAAGTAGTGGTAACAGGAATATGCGGGGAAATTCCCGAAGGTTTTTTAAATTTTTCTTTAATCGATTTTGGCAGACGGTTTACACTGATTTTATCCGCATCAGGCGGGGATGAAAGATATACGATATCCCCTTCTTCGAGGCCTGCTTTGATCTCGGCATCCACCTCATTGGAAAGACCTTCGATCACTTCCTGTTTTACGGTTTTACCATTGAGTCGTGCATATACAAAGTTGAATGTATCACTACCCTGTATGCAATCGAGCGGAACATGTAAAGTAGATGGCGGCAGCGTCTGGGTTTTGATGATGTTGGAAGTAGTCATTGCAGGCCGCAGCAGAGTGTCTTTTTTATCAATTGAAATGGCCACTTCAAAAACTTTGGTTTGAACATTGGGCAATTGCTCACCTACATTGGCAATTGACTTGACTTTTCCGGAAAACTTATGACCCGGGAAAGCATCAACAGATATTTCAACCGGCTGACCTACTTTGAGTTTGCTGATGTCAATTTCATTTACATATGTTTGTGAAATCATTATTGAAAGATCAGGAAGGGTGGCTACTACAGGATCCCAGGCATTTATGGAAGAGCCGGTCTTTATTTTACGTCCGCCCCAGTCTTTTTTGTAGATAAGCATGCCTGATTTTGGTGCTTTTACTGTGAATTCACCCATGAGGGACTGTAGTTGTTCCATCTTGCCCTCCTGTTTGCCAAGTGTAGCAGCAACTTCACCCATTTTGGCCTTGTTTTGTTCCAGTTTCAGATTGTAATTGGTCTGGCTTTGTTTATAGGTCCGTTGTGCTTTTTCCAGATCTATTTCTGATTGTCTGATAACAGAGGGCGGCTCATATTTGCTTTGATCCATCTGGAGTTTTTTCTCTTCCATATCGAATTTCTCATTGATGAGTTCATCTCTTAATTTCCGCATATCAAGGGCGGTATCAAGCCGGGTTTGGGTGTATTCAGATTCTATTTTATTAAGATCGGATGCACCATCTTTTATCCTTGCCATGATATCGGATTTATCAAGTTCTGCGATCAGGTCTCCTTGGTTGATCACATTCCCTTCCGGGATCAGGTATGATATTTTAACATTATAGATACCCGCATTCTGCATCCCGAATGGCCCCTTTATGTCTTCAGAATTAAGGGCCTGGAGTTCACCGGTTGTAGTGATGTTTATAGACATGGGGCCTTTTTTTACCGCAACAGTTATAGATGCTCCGGATTTACCGGTTCCTTTGCCGGAAAAAATCCATATCAGCAACAAGACCAGTGCGATACCGATTGCGCTCGAAAGTAAAATTTTAGTCCTCAATGGTTCTGATAATTATAAATTGTAACAAAGAACGTAATAGTTAACCTGATTATTTCAAATAATATACAGATTTGGGGTCTGGTGTTTATTCAATCCATATGCTTCGTTTTTACACATGGGTCAAAGAATGTTTCATGGGTTTCTTTTCTTTAATGAGATCTATGGCAATATTCCATAGTCGTTCGTAAGGAATAATTTCCATCCGGTTCTGCGTAGAGGTATAATTGATATCGCCCCTTTTAAGTTTATTGAGCAGATCTTCTGTTTTGGCCAACGTTTTTTCAGGTTCAAACTGGCATTTTTCCATCGCCAGGATCATCTTAATAAAATAATGACTGCGGTAAGCATCATCTCTGCCAAGGTTACGGTAAATATAACTTTTGAGCGCCTCTGTACGGCTGATAATTTTTACGTATTCCCTTTTTTCAAGCAATAGAAATACCTGCAAAATCAAAACAGCCACATTCATTCCCTTTTTATCTCTTGAAAAAAGCGGTACTTCATTGAGGAGTTTGGAGAACCTGAATGTCTGTTTTTCTTTGGCCAGCAGATCAATACAAGCGTCCTCATCATAGTAGTTTATCATAAACCAGAGGTACCCGCCAAACACCTTCCAGAGTTCCTGTTGCTGGGGACGGGTATATGCAAAACGGGTGTGTTTAATTACATGGCAGAATATTTCTGTAGCACCCATGAGAAGGTTGCTGTTTAACAAGAGTAAAAAGTAGAGCTCCTGCAGAATGAACCAGTTTTCGGAGCCATCAGTATACAGCGGAAGCGCTTCGGTTGCGCAGGCTATTCCTTCTTTGTATTTGCCAAGGTGAAGGTAGCAACTCCCCTTGATAACGAGATTATTGGCATGTCTGGCATCACTATAAAATATTGGATTTTCAGTCAGATATTTATCAAAACGATCGCATGATAATATGGCAGCATTGAAATCACTGATGAGCTGATAATAAATACTTTTTATGCTATGATCATAATAGTTAATGAAATAGGTATGATATTGTTCCTGAAGCAGGGTAATGCTTTTAGAACATTCGTGTGCTTTATCAATCAATTCAGGAGAGTGCGAAACAGATTTACTAAAGTTGATAATAATTGTATAATACAGTTCTTCGGCTTTCACTTCGGCCATCAGGTTGTTGCTTGCCGTATTAAACATATTATTGTAATAATCGAACTGGGCATTATTGCCTTCCAGCATACTTTGCCTCCTGAAATGGAGGGAACACTGTTGAACAATATCATGCATCTGGTATTTTAAGGCTTTATTTAACACTTTGCTCATCAGCTCATAACCAGCAGTTTTGGCATTAAGTCCCACAAGGAATTTGGAAACGATAAGATGTCGGTACAATTTCAGATATACGCCATCATAAGAATTTACCTTTCGCTTTCCGCTATCAATAAAAAGGATGTTATAATATATCCGTTCCTTGATTCTGTTTTTTAAAACCCTGTATTTCACGCTGTCAGTACCGCAATTGTATAATTCTTTTGCGGCCTCATCGTCATCACTAAACTGTTTCTGGATAATGCCGTCCAGGAACTGATTATACTTGGAATTCTTATCCATTCGGTTGTGAATACTGAATATAGGAACATTGTCTAACCTGTATTCTGAAACAACTTTGACCAATTCGAGCAGTGCTTTCATGTGTAAACAGCCTTATTAATAGTCCAAAGATATAAAAATTTCCCAGACTACCAAAGTTTGCGGTGTAACAATTCAAAAAATAACGACAACGAATTGAATGGTTATTTGGTGGAAATTTGAATAAACTTAATCGAAAATAAAACAAAAGGGTTTTATGATTGATACTTTTAGAAACGAAATTTTTTATTGCAATATCAATAAATAAGAAATATGTACCAGAGGAGGAGGCTCATTTTTTTCGAGAAACAGGTAACACTTTTTTAAAAGTGTTACCTGTCAACGAAAATTTAACACTGGTAAGTGAAACATTTTATATAAATTTGAACAATAATTAACCAAAAAAAACGATATATGGCATAGCAGGGGGTTTAAAGATATTTATGGCGCTTTTATCAGATGTAACAATTCTGTGGAAAAGATAAAGCCAGAAATAATAAAAAGCCTTAATTTAGCACTCTGTTTCCAAAAATATTAAAAAGTACTACTATGCAAATCATTCTTTCAATCTTACTTTATCTAAATGTAATAAGTAGTCCTGGAACTTATACCACAACTGATATTCAAAATGATGTAACCGCAAATCAGCAGCAGGTAACTTTAATACAATCTAATAGTACCCTTCTTAACTATGTTGTGAGTACATACAAAAAACAGGCTTCCGGTATTACGGTTCTGGATGACGGACAACTAAGATAGTAAACATAAACTAAAGATTATTAACAAGATATACTTACTTTGTAAGTAATAAAGATTTACCTATATACCTTTACCTTTTGGGTTTCCCCACTTGAAACCCCATTTTATTCCAAAGCCTGCTGAGAGTGAACAGCAGGCTTTTTTCGTTTGTATTTTCGGGTATATTCACGGCAATATCTTATCTTTACCTTTTAAAATTATGGAGTCTAGTAAATTCCTATACATACCAGCCCTTATCATTTTTATGTTTTCTTTCTCTGTGATAAGTGGAGGCGGCGAACCTTTTTTACAAAAAGGGGATGAGGATAGTATTGTCAAACGGACAGACAACTATATCAATTATATGAACAGAATGGCTGCGCACGGTGATCAATACATGAAAACCTATGCAAAAATTTCCGGTCATTCAAAATTCCGGGCTGTAACAAATTCCGGGCATTGGCCCGACGGTATCGAAAGTACAGTGAACGTTGTATCATACAAGGGAGAACCCGCTGAATATGCGGAAACACCTGTTTCAGGACCAAATGCTTCTAATATTGAATACGATAATTATTATTACAACGGCAAAATACTTGCCTACAGGTATTTTGAGGTATTCACACATAGCGATTGTACAGGAGGTTCATTAACGAATTCTGTTACCCAATATTACGACAGCACAGGCAAATATGTAAAGACGATACATGTTTTGTTCGACGCTAATAATCACCAGGTTGATCCTCAATCCTGCCCTTCGGCGCATATTGATTTAACCCATATTTACAAAACTTATTCGGATACACCTTTGGCCAAAGAAGGTATTGAAGGCAAAGGAAAATAATGAATTAGAAAAATCAATTATAACCTGAAAAGAATAGATTTGCAGCGTTGAATTCCTTGAATGCCCCAGAAAATTAAATCAGATCTCAAATCAGAAAAATACGATCCCTATGCCGCTGTACGGGTAGGAGAATTTCGGGTATTTCTAATCGGCCGTATTTTTATGATACTGGCTTTCCAGATGATTGATATTATCGTCTACCAGCAAGTATATGAGCTGACTAAAAATCCGCTTCTTATTGGTTTTATCGGGCTTGCACAGGCTATCCCTATTATTTCTATTGCCCTCTATGCCGGGCATGTTGCAGACCGTCGCAACCGGCGCAATATTATTATTATTGCCAATATCCTTGTTCTGTTCGCAACCATCGCATTGATTGGGATGACTTATGACCTTAGGAGTTTTATTAATACGTATGGACTTTTGTCAATCTATGGTTTGGTTTTCATCATAGGTTTTGCAAGAGGTTTTCTGGGCCCTGCTACTTTTAGTTTACTTGGGCAATTGGTAAACAGGGACTTATATGCCAGTGCTGCTACATGGAACAGTTCGGTGTGGCAAACTGCAGCTGTACTCGGACCGGCACTTGGAGGATTATGCTATGCGCATTTTTCTTCGGGCCCATCTTATGGTGTTGCATGTGCGTTTCTACTCATCAGCATCCTGATGTTTTTGTTTTTTATCAAGTCGAGACCATCACCAAAACCTATTGTGAATGAATCGCTTCGTGAAAGTATTCTATCCGGGATCAAATTCGTTTTCAGGAGCCAGATCATTCTCGGGGCATTGACCCTTGATTTATTTGCCGTATTGTTTGGTGGGGTTGTAGCTTTATTACCATTTTTTGCCAATGATATTTTGCATACCAATGCTGTGGGCCTCGGGCTGTTAAAAGCCGCCCCGGCTTTCGGATCTGTAATGGTCGCGATTGTAATGGTTTATATCCCCCAGAAAAAAAATGCAGGAAGAAACCTGCTTTTTTGCGTATTTGGCTTTGGACTTTGTATGATTTTTTTCGGGATCTCCAAAAGTTTCCCATTATCAATTGGATTGCTGGTACTGAGCGGGATATTTGACAATGTAAGTGTAGTGATCCGGAACACAACTTTACAACTAAAAACCCCTGATCATATGCGGGGACGGGTATCTGCCGTAAACAGCATATTTATAGGGTCTTCCAACGAAATAGGAGCCGTAGAATCGGGTGTGGCAGCGCGGCTGATGGGGATCATTCCCTCTGTGATTTTCGGCGGGCTGATGACCCTTGGGGTTGTTGGCGTTACAGCCTGGCGGGCACCAGAATTGCGCAAGCTGGATCTGACAGAGATGAAGGAAGATGAAGAGATCATAACTTAACTAATGCCATATTCCTGTTTTTTTTGCCGAAATTTGCGCTGGTTGGAACCGGCTTAAATAAAAGTAAGAACATGAAAGATAAAATTCTCCAGGCTTTGTCGAATGTGGATGATCCTGATTTGAAAAAGGATATCGTTACCCTGGGCATGGTGCAGGACCTTACCATTGAAGATAATAAAGTAACCTTCAGGCTGGTACTCACTACCCCTGCTTGTCCTCTGAAGGAAATGATCAAAAATGCATGTATCAATGCCATTCATCATTTGGTGGATAAAGACCTGGAAGTGAATGTGATCATCGATTCAATGGTTACCACACAAAAAAGAACCACCGGCGATGCGCTTTCCGGCATTAAAAATATTATAGCCGTAGCTTCAGGCAAGGGTGGTGTAGGCAAATCTACCGTGGCAACCAACCTGGCGATAGCCCTTTCGATGATGGGTGCCGAAACCGGGCTGCTCGATGCTGATATATATGGACCATCCTTGCCTACCATGCTCGGATTAAGAACTACAAGGCCTGATGTTTCAAAACAGGGAGATAAAATGATCATCAACCCGATTGAAAAATATGGCATCAAAGCCATGTCAGTAGGATTATTAATTGATGAAAAACAGGCCCTGGTATGGCGTGGTCCGATGATCACTACGGCACTTCGTCAACTGATGATGGACGTGGCCTGGGGCGAACTCGACTACCTGGTGGTAGATATGCCTCCCGGAACAGGAGATATCTATCTGACACTGGCACAGCAGTTTCCATTGTCGGCAGTGGTTATTGTTACCACGCCGCAACAGGTTGCAGTAGCGGATACCCGCAAAAGTATTGAAATGTTCCGCATGCCGGCCATCAGCAAACCTATTCTCGGTATAGTTGAAAATATGAGTTATTTCAGTCCGGCTGAATTGCCGGGCAGCAAATACCATATTTTTGGCAAAGGAGGGGCTGAAGAACTGGCCTCGGAATACGGATTGCAGGTACTAGGTCATTTGCCTTTATTCCAAAGCCTTGCCGAAGAAGTTGACAAAGGGGTTCCGGCCATTATGCAGGACAATCCGATGATCAAAACCGAATTCATCCAGATGGCTGAACGCATAGCACAACAAATGGCGGTATTAAATGCAACAAGTGCACTCGCTGAAGTTAAAGAGACCGTTGCGAATTAACTATTGTACGCCTTTAAAAACCACCTTATTCCCTTCTACTTCAGGAGAAGGACAAAGGATGAGGCGATAAAAAACAGGTTTTTAAAGGTGTCCTGTTATTTAGTATTATTATAAATAGTTGTAACTTCGTCTCAGATTCAATTCATGGATATACTTCAGAAATCAGCTTTATTGGTTCAGATTGAACAGGCACTTGAAACCATGCGCGATTTTTTGCGTGCGGATGGCGGTGATGTGGAATTGATTGATGTGGAAGACGATATGACGGTTAAAATCAGGCTTCTGGGTCAGTGTCGTTCCTGTTCTATGAGTGCCATGACAATGAAAGCCGGAATAGAAGATGCCATTTGCAGGGCAGTACCCCAGGTAAAATCAGTGGTTGCGATAAGTGAAGAAGATTTCAAACTTATTTAACCAGCCATTCTTTTGTCAGTACACAAACCAGTTAATATGCTTCATGCTGTTTCCCATTTCGGCATACTAAGCTACCCTTTTTATCAATTACACATTACCTTTGCCCGGTATCTGAATAATATTGCAGCAAATTTTGCATGAACAGCATTTCTTTTTATACAGGTTTGATTGAAGATGAAATAAAAAGTCTGTCATTGCCACAAAACCCCGCATCACTATATGAACCTGTAAAATACATGATGGATCTTGGTGGCAAAAGAATAAGGCCGGTGATGACCATGCTTTCAAATGAAATGTTCGGAGGTGATATGAAGGCAGCTATAAAACCTGCCCTTGCTATCGAAATGTTTCATAATTTTACATTGGTTCACGATGATATCATGGATCATTCTGCTATTAGAAGAGGCCGACCCACAGTGCACGAAAAATGGAATGAAGAAACGGCCATCTTATCGGGAGATGTGATGCTTGTGCTGGCATACGAATTGCTCAGCAATGTAAGTTCTGACAAACTACATGCTGTATTAGAGCTTTTTAATGAAAGTGCCAAAAAGGTTTGCGAGGGACAGCAATTGGACATGATCTTCGAAAACTCGGAAGTTGTAACAATAGATACATATATCGATATGATAGCCAGGAAAACAGGAGCATTATTTGCAGGAAGCCTGAAAATGGGAGCCATTATAGCCGGAAGCAGTGCTGAAGACGCTGAAAACATGCATGGGTTTGGTTTAAACGCAGGAATTGCTTTCCAGGTTCAGGATGACATTCTGGATACGTACGGACAATCCGGTACAATAGGTAAAACCATTGGCGGAGACATTGCCTCCAACAAAAAGACATATCTTGCTGTTAAAGCCGCTGAAACGGCAAAAGGAGCGGTACTGGACGAACTGAAATCATTATCTTCTAACCTTTCAATACCTAGAGAAAGCAAAATAAGCAGAACAATTTCGATATATAATGCGTTGTCAATCAAACAACAGGCCGAGGAAGCCCGTGAGAAATACTTTAACCTGGCCATGGAAAATCTTGACAAGGTAAATGTAAAAGAAGCGGATAAGCAGACTTTAAAAAATGTTGCAGAAACACTTATAAACAGGGAGAAATAATCCGGTAAAAACAGACGAAGAAACCAGAATTACAAACAGATGAAAAATTTTAATATCCAGGAATTCGTTTTCAAATTTTTGCGGTTTGGAGTTGCCGGATTTATAGGAATGGTCATTGATTTCAGTATCACTTATTTTTTTAAGGAAGTGCTGAAGGCACACAAATATTTGTCTAATGCCATGGGCTTTACCATTTCGGCCACGGCCAATTATTTTATAAACCGGGTATGGACTTTTCACAGCAACGATCCGGGGGTACTTATTCAATACAGCAAGTTTATCGTGGTGGCGCTGATAGGGTTAGGCATAAATACCACAGTGTTGTATTATGTACACCACAACCGTAAGCAGAATTTTTATGTCGCAAAGCTGATGGCGACCGGTATTACCGTATTCTGGAATTTTACCGGCAATCTTTTGTTTACTTTTAGCTGATCCGTTAAACCAAATGTATCAGAAATGACTGACTTCAAACGGAATCGTTTAAATTTGCGCCTGAAATGAAAACCCTCGTTCTTGGCGCTTCGCCAAATCCTGACAGATACGCCTATAAGGCTGTAATGAGCCTGGTTCATCATGGGCATGAAGTTGTGCCGGTGGGCATAAAAAAGGGTGAGATCAATGGGCAGGTCATTCTCAATGGTTTTCCCGAATTGAAAGACATTGATACGGTAACATTGTACATTAATCCGACAATCCAGAAAGGCTGGTATGATTATATTATCGGGCTTCATCCGCACAGGATTATCTTTAATCCCGGAACAGAAAATCCAGAGTTCGAAAAATTAGCCGGAAAAAATGATATTCAAACAGTTATAGCATGCACCCTTGTCATGTTGTCTACCGGGGAATATGAAAAAAGTATGGTAGACTGAAACAATAAAAAGACCTCTAAATAAATAAGAATCATTAAATAGATGAAAGCAGTTATCCCAGTTGCAGGTATCGGATCCCGGCTTAGGCCACATACCCACACCCAGCCAAAATCTCTTATCCCGGTTGCAGGAAAGCCGATATTGGCACATATTATTGACAGTCTTATTGAAGCGGGCTTTAAGGATTTTGTCTTTATCATTGGTTACCTGGGCGAAAAGATACAGACCTATGTAGAGGATAATTACAAGCATATCAATTCTATTTTTATCATGCAGACCGTTCGGGAAGGCATTGGTCATGCCATCTGGATGGCCAGGGAACACCTGGAAGGCGAAGACCAGTTGCTTATTGCTTTGGGTGATACCATATTTGATGTTAACATGAATGGACTGATGCAGATACCTTATTCTACTATTGGGACCAAAAGAGTGGAAGACCCTCGACGTTTTGGTGTGGTAGAGCTTGGCGCTGACAATTTTATTACCAAGCTTGTGGAAAAACCGGCTATTCCGGTTTCAAATATTGCTATTGTAGGTATCTATAAAATAAATGAAGTTGCTGCTTTGATGGAATCTCTCCAATATATTGTGGATCATAATATTAGGACAAAAAACGAGTTCCAGCTTACCGATGCCATGATGCGCATGATAGATAACGGGTATAAGTTTGTGAACTATAACGTGGAAAACTGGTTCGACTGCGGGAAAAAAGACGCCTTGCTTGAAACCAATGCTATTTTGCTGAAGAAAGCAGAACTCGTGACCAAGGACCTGAACTTCGAAAATACCATTATCATCCAACCGGTGAATATTGACAAAAGCTGTCGGATACATAATTCCATTATCGGGCCGAATGTATCCATCGGGGCGCGAACGATTGTCGAGAATTGTGTTCTCAGGGAATCTATCATCGGCTCAGATGCAGAACTCAGAAATGCAGTACTTCATGATTCTCTTATCGGCAATGAAGCTTCGCTTCGGGGGCTAAGCCAGAGCCTCAACCTGGGTGATAGCACTGAGATCAATTTTGAGTAGCCAGGATTGATTTCCTGGATGAATTACAGATAGGGAATGGTTTTTTCATAAATATGGTCACCGAATGAAGAATGAACCGATTATTATTGAAATTCTCCTGAATGCTTCCGTTGATAAAGTCTGGCAGGCATTGACCGATAATGATCAGATGCAAAAATGGTATTTCAAACTGGAATCTTTCAGGCCTGAAGTCGGATTTGAATTTCGGTTTGACGGTGGTCCGGATGACAGAGTTTACCATCATGTTTGCAAAATCACGAAAGTTATCCCTGGTAAAAAACTTGCTTATAGCTGGCGATATGAGGGTTATGAAGGCCTCTCAGAAGTGAGCTTCGAACTGGCTGAAAATGATGATAAAACAATTCTGAAACTCACACATTCCGGGCTTGACACCTTCCCTGATAATCCCGATTTTGCAAAAGCAAATTTTATTGAGGGATGGAATCAGATCATTGGAACCTCGTTGAAAAACTATTTAGAGAAATAGCTACCCGTTATAACCATTTTAAGTAAGTCAATTGTGCCCTTGTTGGCGTTCCATTTCCCTGCCCTTGTTTGGTGTTTTCACCAACAAGTCTTTTCTCTATCTTTGGAATAAGAAAAACATTCTACACACTGGAATATAGAACCTTGGGGAGCGCCGGGAGCAAGGCTCTATTATACTGGGATGGATGATTTTGGTTTTTTGACATATTATAGAGATGAATTTTGAATATGAGAGTTTGATTGTGAGTAGACTTGTTGGTGACAACACCAAACAAGGGCGGAAATATCGAGATGATGTGACAATGCAACTGCGATGCCTGGTTCCCCAAGCTGTGCATTTGCTGAATTATTGAAGATAAATAGTTGGCAAAGAGTTATTATTGTAAAAAGTAGAGTCTTTTTCATTTTTTCATTTTTTTGACAAATACATATTTCCCGATTGTTTCTCCATGCCCATCCAAACCCTGGAATGAGACAAGTCCGATATTTTTGGCATATATAACCTTTAAAAAATATAAAGTGCCTCCTTGAAAAGATAAAACTTGGTAATACATTGTTTTTCCAATTAATAAGCTATCAGAATATATTACTCCACCACTCCATTGATTATTATTTTCAACCGCTGAAAGTAATCCGGAAGCCGAAACCAGAGGGTCAACAGTAACGTTACTAGATCCATTAGAACCTGAGCCGACCCTTATTTCAAAATTCTTGTTTTTTTTCGGTGTAAAATCAAGTTTGAACCCTGTATATAAGGTGCCCCCGCCATTGTTTAGATTCATTGGTTTTTTGTTTACCAGCTCAATTGTATCAAATCGGTTTGCATGAAGGGTGTCCTGATAAATCCAGCAGGTTCCTGTATCATAGTTAACAAAGAAGTCCATTGTTTCCTGGGGAAGGTAAACGGTTTTAGTAACATTGGTAGTTTCTTTTTTACAGCTTAAAGCCAGCCCCAAAATTGATATTAGGAAGAGTGCTAAATATTTCATTTGACTTAATTTTCGCCTATTTTCTTGTCCAGTTCTGCTTGCATCTTGTCCATTCTTTTTTTCATTTCGGTCAGGTCATTATTCAACTGGATATTATACAAAGTTAGTTCTTCTACTTTCTCTAACAATTAGCTACCCGTTATAACCATTTTCAGTAAGTCAATTGTGCCCTTGTTGGCGTTCCATTTCCCTGCCTTTGTTGGTGTTGTCACCAACAAGCTTTCATTATAGTGAAAATGAATACTTTAGCTTTATCTATGATAATCTACATAGATTATGACGACTTTGGTTTTGACACGTCATAAAGATGGCATTTGATAATTATAGATTGCAGATCGGGAGACTTGTTAGTGATAACAGGCAGAAAGCTATCCTGAATATCCTAAAATCAAGTAAATCCCTGTCGGCTCGACAGACGGGCTGATTCAGGATAAAGTGAAACAAATTTAAAAATATTTTCAATTGTAACGCATTGAAATAATTTGAGTTAAAAAATATTTTTTCAAAACATCCACCCACTTTGGCACTTCGCTATATATGTACATAAAAGGCAATGATAAATGATCACGCGTCCCGACTTATTCGGGAATTACCAATGATCAATAAGAAAATTGAAAATGAAAAAGATAAACAATTGTTTTTGGGCATTTTGGCCTGTTCTTTTCCTGATAATCCCTGATACTTGTCAACGAGTTACGTGTAATAAATTTAAAATCAATAAGATATAAAATGAAAAAAATGAATTTCCCTGTTATAACAGGGAAATACGTGTCCCGACTTATTCGGGAGGCCAGAATGCTGGATTCGCTGTTTTTGATTCAGACCAAATCCCCCTGCCCTCCCGAAGAAGTCCCCGAATAAGTCGGGACAAGCGGGACAGGCGCTTACAAGGGGGAATCCCTTCTTTCAACTTTTGGTATTACAACGAAGGAACCAGCATTTTTGATCAGCGGTGATTATCCAGCACCAAAAGGGATGTGTATCGCATTATGTTTACATACTCAATTGCATATCTCTTTGGAAAATTCAGCACTTAGCCTTAATTTCGCGGCCTCAAAAAGATATTAATGAACAATATTACACTTACAATCATCAAGCCTGATGCCGTGAAAGACGGTCATACCGGTGCGATCCTTGAACAGATAGAAAAGGCAGGATTTCGTATTAAAGCTTTGAAAATGAAGCATCTGAGCGAAAATGAAGCCGGGGCATTTTATGCCGTTCACAAAGAAAGACCCTTTTACGGAGAACTGGTTGCCTATATGAGCTCGGGTCCTGTGATCCCGGCCGTGCTCGAAAAAGTGAATGCCGTGGCTGAATTCAGAAACCTTATCGGCGCCACCAACCCTGCAAATGCAGAAGAAGGTACTGTAAGAAAGCGTTTTGGAAAATCATTGCAGTCTAATGCCATTCATGGTTCCGACTCAGATGAAAATGCAAATATTGAGGCTCACTTTTTTTTCTCAGACAGCGAGATTTATTAAGCGTTTCCCTATAATTACCAATTAATCCGTATTTTTGGCCGCTTGAGCTGTTTAATTAGATGTCAGTAGATAACGATACAATATCAGGATCTGTACCGAATGGTAACAGAAACCGCCGTAATGGGGGGAATAATGTATTGCTTATCCTTTTGCTGTTGCTTTTATTGGTTTCTGTGATTTTCAATATCTTTCAATACAACAAAGAGAAAGTAAAGGAAAAAGACTACACTGCAGAAATATTCAGCAGCAATGAGCTTAAAGCACAGCTGAAAACCCAGTTGGATACGGCAAAGTTACAACTGGAAGAATATAAAGGCCGCAATGCCAGCCTCGATTCAGCCGTTCAGAAAGACGAAAAGGAAATGGAAGATCAGGCAGAGCAGATCCGGAAAATGCTGAAATCCAACAAGATCAACTATAACAAATACCTGGATGTCAAGTATAAGCTGGATGAAATGATCTATATGAAGGACAAGTACCTCAGGGAGATATCAGAGCTGAATGAAAAAAACAAACAGCTTACCGCAGAAAACCAGGACCTGAAACATGAGGTAAAAGAAGGCAAGCATACCATTAATAACCTGACGGATAAGGTAACCAGCCAGAAAAACAAACTGGACCTTGCTGCCATGCTCAAGGCCGATAATATTTCGGTAATGGGCGTATATTTCAAGAAAAACAACAAAGAGGTTGAATCGAGCAAATCAAAAAACATCCAGAAACTAAAATTCTGCTTTACCCTTGAAGAAAACAAATTTGCCGATGCCGGTAAAAGGGATGTATTTATCCAGGTGATTGATCCGAGCGGACAAACTGTTGCCATCGAAGCATTAGGTTCCGGGACAACTGAAGTTGGCGGTACACAATCCCAGTATACTGTAAAACAGGAAATTGAATTTAAAAATGATACCCAGGATTATTGTACCTATTGGGGCAAAGACACGCCATTTGCACCTGGTATTTACCATGTTATTTTAAGTACAGAAGGATATAAACTGGGTGAAAAAGATTTTCATATCAGATAATAATATAACACACTCATATTCAGATTTAAAACAGAGATAATTATATATGGCTACTATAGGTAAAATCAGACAGAGATCAGGCTGGGTAATAGGATTCATTGGAATCGCCATGCTTGGCTTTATAGCTACAGACTTGCTGAAAAACAAATTGTTTTTCAGTGGCAATAGTTCAACAGTCCCGAAAGGGATAGGCAGGATATACGGTGAAGATATAGATCCTCAGGCATTCAGAGATGAATACGACCAGGCCATTAAAAACCAGAAAATGCAAAACAAGGGTGGTGAAATCACCATTGAACAGCAAAACCAGATCAGCGACCAGATATGGGCTCAGCTTACAGACGAACTTGAATTGAGCCACGAGGCAGATAAACTGGGTTTGAATGTAACCGGCGAAGAAATTTTCGACCTCTGTATCGGGCCGAATCCCGATCCTATTGCACAGCAATATCTTAGCGACCCGAAAACAAAACAGATTGACAAAAGAGGTGTAAAAAACTTTATTGAAAATATACAGGAAGCCAAACCGGAACAGCAGGAATTCTGGCGTTCATTTGAAACTTACCTCGTAAATGACAGGATTAAAGCCAAGTACAAAGCGATGATAACTGCAAGCGATTATTTTACTGACCTTGAAATGGAGGATATTTATATTGCAAAAAACAAGACTTATGATATTCAATTTGTCCCTGTATTGTACAATACGATAGAAGATTCTACCGTGCAGGTTACGGATAAGGACATGAAGGATTATTACGATAAACATAAGGAAGAATATAAGAGGGAAAATTCAAGGACGATGGAATATGTGAGTTTTGATGACCGCCCTTCCCATAGTGATACCCTTGAAACGCTGAAATCCATTAATGCATTGAGAGAACCATTTAAAAATACAAAAGATGATTCTTCATTTGTTGTATTGAACGGGACAGGCAGCTATTCAAACACCTTCCAACCCCGGGGAACATTTGATGATCCTAAAATTGAGGATTCAATTTTCAATTATAAAAAAGACGGGGATTTTATAGGACCTTATTACAGAGACAGTGCATTTAACCTTATTAAGATCATTGATCATAAGGAAGACACAGTATATTATTACAGGGCGAGTCACATCCTCATCAAACCTGCAAATGATCCTGACAAGAAAAAGGATTCAACTGACGCATACGAAAAAGCTAAAAAGCTTTATGAAGAGGCTCAGAAACCGGATGCTAATTTTGCAAAAATGGCCACAGAAAACAGTGAGGATGACGGAAGCGCATCCAAAGGTGGTGACCTGGGATGGTTTAAGGATGGTGCTATGGTAAAACCTTTTATGGATGCTGTGAAAAATGGCGAAAAAGGTCACATATATATTGTCAGTTCTAAATTTGGAACGCATGTGATAAAAATAACAGAAAATAAAACCAATAAACTTGTGAAAGCAGGTCAGTTGATAAAACCTGTTATGGTAGGTTCAGAAACGAACGACAAGGCTTACGGGTTGGCCATATCATTCAGAACAAGGACCCATGATGCCAATTCTTATGATGAAGCATCCAAAAACATGCATCTTACCAAGCGCCTGCTTGAAAAAATCCAGCCTAACCAGCATGATATTAATGGCTTGGTTCATCCACGCGAACTCTTGAGGTGGGCATTTAAAGACGATACTAAAGAGGGGAGCATTTCTGACCCTATGCGCATCACAGATAGATATGTTGTCGCAAAAATGGTACGTATCATGCCCGAAGGTTACACTCCTTTCGAAGATGTAAAAGCTGATCTGAAAAAGATTGTTCAGCAGGAAAAGAAAAAACAAATGATTGCTGATAAGCTAAAGGATGCCGCAGAAAAGAATAAATCGCTGGAAACCATAGCCGCGGCAGTAAAATCAAGTGTAAACACCTCACAAGGCGTTGGTTTTGAAATTCCGAATATCCAGGCTATTGGTATGGAGCCTTCACTTGCAGGTGCCGTATTTGGTTCTAAACTGAATGAAATTTCCCAACCAGTGAAAGGTAATGCAGGAGCTTTTGTTTTTAAAGTGACTCATATCAATACTATAAAACCACCTACTAATTACGATCGTGATCGGAAAATGCAGATGGACCAAACAAAGAACAATCTTGATCTTGACGCTATGGGGGCACTCAAAAAACTGGCAGATATCAAAGATTACAGGTATCTTTATTATTAATGATTGGAAGAAGGTCATCCCAGGAATTGAGAACTTTATCGGCTATTGATTTTGTTATCAGTAACAATGCTGGCAGGTATATTAAATTGTCGGTTTGATATGGACGAGATCATAAACAGAGTTGAGAAAAGTGGGATTATTACCTTAGATCTGGATACTTATTATCCCGCTGGTCCGATCTTAGAGTTTGATATTAAAGACTGGCTCTGGCAGGGACTTGTTCTCAGGGAAAAGGAATTCAGGGAAAGACTTGAAACTTTCGATTGGAGCATTTACCAGGATTCAATAGTATGTATTTTTTGTAGCGCTGATGCCATAGTTCCTTATTGGGCATACATGCTTCTTGCCGTAAAACTGGAACCCGTTGCCAAAGAACTGGTTTATGGAAACCAGGAGCAATATCTTTCTCTTTATTATTCCAAAGAATTGCAGAAACTTAAACCTTCGGATTTTGAGGATAAAAGAATCATTATCAAAGGTTGCGGGGATAAACCTGTGCCAGTTGCTGCCTATGTTGAAATAACGAGGTTATTAAGTCCGGTAGCAAAGTCCATTATGTACGGAGAGCCTTGTTCTACCGTTCCGGTATTTAAGAGAAAGGCAGTGGTAGTCTGAGCATATATAATGACATAAACATAAAAACCCTTCTGTACAGAAAGGTTTTTATGTTTATTAGACTCGAAACACATTATTCGCCAGGCTGCTGCATATCGCCACCGTTAGGGGCTCTGTTTGGCTTCATTTGAGATTTAATGATTTTGTACTTCTGAAGCTGTTCGGGTGTCAGAATACCTGCTATTTGTTTTTCTGAATCCTGCATGATTGTTTTTCTTTGAGCTTTCATTGTTTCGGGATCAGCGCCGGCGTTTCTCAATTGCATCATTTGTGCCTGCCTGTTTGATAAAATCGGTTTGATTTTAGCTGCCTGGTCATCTGTGAGGCTGAGCTCAGCTTTCATTTTATCCAACTGGTTCTGTACCTTTTGTTCCGGTGTCATTCTACCTTGTGCGTATGCTCCTGATACACCGGATATGGTTAATCCTGCACATATCGCTGCGATTTGAAAAATCCTGAATACTTTCATTGTTATTTTATTTAATATTAATTCGTAGGGTATGACAAAAATTGTGCCGCCTGGTTTAATGGGGTTTTTAAGATTAAAATTTCCACCAGCTTTTCACTTTTAATCCGATATATAAACCATCCTGACGGGTTTCCAAAGGATATGTTTTGGCATAATATCCTTCACCGGAAGTGTTTTTTCCGGTAGCAAGGCTGTACCTGTACCTGTGAAAAGGACAGATCACATTTCCCTCAAAATCACATTGACCCTCGCCGAGATAGCCTCCTGCATGCATGCATTTGTTACGAAGCGCATAGTAATTGCCTTTGAATTTCCCAAGGCAGACCAATTGATCTTCAACCTCAACAACCTTGACAGTTTGTTCCTCCAAAACCAGGTCATGATCCAGTTCATACCGGGTTGCAATCCGCTGCCAGTTCATTTTTTCAGCCATTTGCTAAAAATTGCTTAACGAATATAACATATTAATTAAACCCCGCCTTTCACGTACATCCTCTCGATGGTAGGACTGGCTACTCCGCCTTTTTGTTCAAGGGTTATGGCAAAAGCCACTGCACCCATAATTTTTTTATTCATCTGCTCGGGCCCGGTTGCTCTACGTTCTTTAAAAGGTGTGAGCAATCCGGCATCAACAGGTTTTCCATTTTTGTCTATCGCCCATAGCTGATATTGCATCCCTTCTGGTGGGGTGGGCAGGCGGTGTACATCCACATAAACATCATTGTTTTTAGTATCCCACATTACCATCACTTCACTCGCAGGTGACACTGGCATCCCTTTCATCATCACCATTTTATTATGTGGATCTGTATAGAGCTTCAGTTCTGATGAAGTCTGGTCAAATTTGGTTTGAAGAACCGTATTGTTGCTTGCCATGGCGGCTTTATCCTGCTGCAAGGCTACCAGCTGACTTTGAATTTCATTGTTCTGATTATACTGGTAGTAATTTACAGACGCACTCACAATAAGTAGTATCACAGCTGCCGCCGCTGCAAACCAGGGCCTGCGGTTTATTTTTATCGTCTGTTTTTCTATTACCTCATCCAGATCAACAGTTTGACCGGATGTTATTTTTTCAGTGTTGAGTTGAATTACCTGTGGTTGTGGCATTGCTGCTTTTAAGGGCACTTTTTCATCAGCTCTAGAAAATTCATGTATACTGTTTATAATCTTGTCATATAAACCTTCGCTGGGTTGGGGTGCATAAGATTCCGCATATTTAATAAGCCCTTCCTTTATGGCTTCCAGCTCATCTTTGATGCGCGGATGCTGCGCAACCATATCTTCCACCTTGCGCATCTCCTCAGGCGGAAGGGAATGTAAAGCGTATAACTCTAAAACCCCTGATGATATATATTGATCTACGTTCATTGTTCTGTACTCCTGAAATATTTTCTCAAATCACCTATGGCCGATCTCACCCTTGTTTTAACTGTACCCAGCGGCATTTTAAGTTTTTCAGCCGCCTCTGCCTGGGTATATCCATAAAAATAAATCAGGTCTATCAGTTCCTTTTGCTCCGGCCTAAGTTTACTTACAATTTCTTTTACGTCCATAACATCAGGATTGAAACCCACATTGTGATCTTTGTTGATGCTATGTACGGAATTTTCTATCGTTTGGGTTTTAGAAGCCTTTTTATAATCACTGCTTCGTACTTTATCTATGGCCAGGTTGCGCGCGATATTCAGCATCCAGGTATAAAGTTTGCCCTTGGTTTCATCATAAGATGAGGCATTTACCCAGATTTTTACGAAAGTTTCCTGGAGGATTTCTTCGGCAATTTCCTGGCTCTGAACAATACGGAAGGCCAGACCTAAAAGTGCTTTGCTATAATGGTCATAGAGATACCTGACTGCTTTTTCGTTTTTATCACGAAGCATTTTTACAATTTCTTCCTCAGAAATAACGGTGTCGACCACTTCTTCCAATCCTCTTTCTAGCTTTTATTTATGCAAATTAAGTAAATCGGCTCATAGCAACAAAATCACTGCGGCTTTTATTTGTTTAAAAGCCATGTTATGTTATTGTCAACGGATCTGATTTCCCATTTTTAATACGTAATTCCTGAAAAACCCCCTTTCCATTGTTTTCCGATTGATAAATTCCAAAAAACGCCCTTTTTGACCATTCTGGATTGATACTGCCGTTTTTTTAATTTTTTAATTTTTTAGTCTTTTAATTTTCAAATACTTACACGTAACTCGTTGACGATTATCAATAGATAACAATAAAAGATCAATCCAGAATACCCAAAAATGCAGTTTTCTTCGTTAATGTTCTTGTCATCTCGATCCCGAGCACTCGGGAAGAGATCTGATAGTGGCATATCGAGTACTATCTCAGCCAGATGTTTCTTCAGATCAAAACCGGAATCAAAAACCCCGATTCCAGCATTTTGGCCTCCCGAATAAGTCGGGACACGTATTTCCCTGTTATAACAGGGAAATTCATTTTTTTCATTTTATATCTTATTGATTTTAAATTTATTACACGTAACTCGTTGACAAGTATCAGGGATTATCAGGAAAAGAACAGGCCAAAATGCCCAAAAACGATTGTTTATCTTTTTCATTTTCATTTTTTTTATTGATCATTGATCATTCCCGAATAAGCCCCCGAAAGAAGTCGGGACAGGCGGGACACGTGATCATTTCTTTTTCCTTACGCCTTACCCCTTATGCCTGCTTTTATGTACATATATAGTGACCCGCCCAAGTGGGTGGGTACTTTGAAAAAATATTTTTTAACTTGTATTTATTCAATAAGTTACAGACGAAAATATTTTTCAAAATGTTTTATTTTTTTAGAATACACGAGAAAATGGCTCCATAGGAGCCCACTGTTTGTAGAAATGCAATAACAAACGTATTTTAGCTCCAGGGGAGCGACCTGTTAAATTAGCCACGCACACGGCCGGAGTTGTCTCACAGTACCTTGCGAGAACGGGGAATTTATTGCTATTGACTGTTTTACTTTTACTGATGACTATTGGGTGACTTACTGATAACTGCTCACTGTTAACTGTTAACTGATTTCCCCCTATTCTTCCACCTGAAAAGCATACTTCCCAATGCCGTTTCGCTGAAATAGTGTAACATAGGTACCCTAATTCCAAGCCAGAATTTATTTTTCAAACTATAGCCATGATAGCGGGCATATACCAGCATGGCCTCTTTCATGCTTTTTTTAATCTGGACATTGCTTTCTCCGCCCGGAGTAAAATAGACCAATGGTGCATCAACGAAATAAAAGGGTTCATCGGCTATGCGGTTCAGGAAATCATAATCCGCACATATTTTCAGGTTAATATCGAACATGCCATGCATCTCATAGAGTTCCTTGCCCACAAACATCGTGGGGTGGCCAATAGTCCTGAACCCTTTATACAGTTTGCTCTTTTCGAATTTGTCGCCCGTAACCACCCATGTACCACCTTTGTATTGAATGTATTTGCCATGCAGCCATGTTATTTCGGGATGGGCTCCAAAAATATCAGATACTTGTTGCAAGGTATGCTCGTTGTAATAATAATCCCCCGAATTCTGGATGTGAATGATCTCTCCTTTAGCACGTTTTATCCCTTTGTTCCATGCATCGCTTATTCCCTTATCAGGTTCTGAAATCCAGGCCCGGTAGGGAGGATGTGTCGTCGCAGATAGATAGTCTTTGATATCGGGTTTGGTAGAGCCATCAATAATGATATGCTCGAATGGTTTCAAGGCCTGCGCATCAATATGCCGGAGGGTGACTTTAAGATCCTCCAGGTTATTGAAGCAGATGGTAACAATGCTGATGCGGTTCATGAATATTGCAAATTTCATTGTTTTTCACGGATTAATCTTGATTCGGAATCAAAATTCCAGCGCAATACAATGCAAGGTCGATTGCTTTCTAATTCCGGGTAGCCTTTAAATCCAACATGTAACACTACATTCAATTTGAAAATTCTGTCACCCCTTCGGGGTTTTTGAAACCACTATTCCCTTATTCTATAATCATATCACCCCTTCGGGGTTATTTGCGATCAACCCCGAAGGGCAATGTTATTAAGTTAAGCCTTTAAATTATTGTCAATTAACGATTTGAATTATAATCCCGTAGGGATGGAATATTGGTAGAAAATTGGCTTGTTGAGTTTTAAAATGCCGTAGGTATGAAATATCTCCATTTTGACAAGAGAAATATGTCATCCCTATGGGATTCTGGAGATAATCTCTTGCGTTTTTGCTACCAATATGCCATCCCTCCGGGATTCAAGACGTCGTTATATCCCCTTAACTTAATGGCATTGCCCGAAGGGTGACAGTTTTATGCACTCTTTACCATTTTCAACCCCAAATTTTAAGACTTGTCCCGCCTGTCCCGACTTCTTCGGGGGACCTCTTCGGGGATTTATTCGGGATTTCAAATTTCAAGTCTCCACAATTTACCTAAATTCGCTGTTTTGAAAGGAAATCGGGTAAAATACAGGTCCTTGATTAAAATATCAGAATCAGAAACTTTGCGTTCTTTGCGAAAATCTTTGCGTTCTTTGCGTGAAAATTTACCGCCCCATACCATCTCTAATGTACTTTATGCTCAAAATTAATTAGACACAAATCAATAAATTATATTGTATGACTGACATTGAAATTGCACGCACCGCCAAAATCCAACCTATTGGTAAAATTGCTGAAAAACTGGGCCTGCCACCTGATGATCTTAATTTTTATGGGAAGTATAAAGCCAAAATTCCGCTGAAATACATCAACGAGGGAAAGATACCCAATAGTAACCTGATCCTGGTTTCTGCCATATCTCCTACACCTGCCGGCGAAGGTAAAACCACTACTTCAGTTGGTTTGACAGAAGGCTTGAACCTGATCGGCAAAAAGGCCATGGTTGTTCTTCGCGAACCTTCCCTGGGTCCCGTTTTCGGTATGAAAGGGGGCGCAGCTGGTGGTGGATATAGCCAGGTGATCCCTATGGAAGACATCAACCTGCATTTTACAGGCGATTTTTCTGCTGTCGAAAAGGCACACAACCTTCTGGCAGCTTTGATTGACAATAACATACAAAATAAAAAATACAGCCTGAACCTGGATCCTCGTACTATTACTTTCAAAAGGGTAATGGATATGAACGACAGGGCTTTACGTGATAACGTCATCGGCCTTGGCGGAACAGGAAATGGTGTTCCCCGTGAGAGCGGATTTGACATCACAGCTGCCTCAGAAATTATGGCCATCCTGTGCCTGAGCAAAAACCTGATGCACCTGAAAGAAAAGATCGGCAATATTTTCGTAGGCTTTACCTATGATAAAACTCCGGTGTACGCCCGCGACCTGAAAGCCGAAGGCGCTATGGCTATCCTATTGAAAGATGCCATTATGCCAAACCTGGTGCAAACCATGGAAGGCAATCCCGCCATCATACATGGCGGACCATTTGCAAATATTGCACAGGGAACCAATACCATGATTGCCACCAAAATGGGCTTGTCACTTTCTGACTGGGTCGTTACCGAAGCTGGTTTTGGTTTTGACCTGGGTGGTGAAAAATTCCTGGATATCAAATGTAAATATGCGGATTTGGCGCCAAGCGCTGTAGTCCTCGTGGCTACCATTCGTGCATTGAAATATCATGGTGGTATCGCAGTAGCCGACCTTAAAACACCACAACCTTCTGCAGTAGAAAAAGGCCTTGAAAACCTTGAAAAACATGTTGAAAATGCAAGGCAATTTGGTTTGACTCCAATTATCGCACTCAACCATTTTATATGGGATAGCGAAGAAGAGATCAATGTGGTAAGACAAAAATGTGTTGAACTGGGTGTACGTTTTGCAGTGTGCGACCATTGGGCAGATGGTGGCAAAGGAGCCATTGACCTGGCAAACCTGGTTGTGGATGCCGTAGAAAACAGCCCATCAGCATTTCAACCAATATACGATTGGGACTGGCCGGTTCCCATTAAAATTGAGACAATTGCAAGAAAAATATATGGCGCCAGCGGCGTAGAGTTTGGCCCTAAAGCAAATGCAGATCTAAAGAAGATCGAAAAGCTTGGGTTGACTGGTCTGCCGATCTGTATCGCTAAAACACAATACTCATTTACGGATGATCCGACCATTGTAGGCCGTGCCGAAGAATTCTATTTAACCATAAGGGAAATAGAAATTGCTGCAGGTGCCGGCTTCCTGGTTCCGATTGCCGGGGATATGATGCGCATGCCGGGTCTCCCTGCTGTCCCTGCCGCCGAGGGTATGGATATCGACGAGAACGGTGTGATTGTGGGATTGTCATAAAGAAAGTTGGTGAATTGGTGAGTTAGTGATTTAGTGGGGTTGAGCTTTGACAACTTTCAAAAAGTTGTCAAAGCTGAAAATTAAAGTTAAATCAGTAGCTTCGTTTTTATGAAATATGTTGCTTTATTAATTATCATGTTTATCGGGTTTGCCTGCAGCAAAAGCAGTGTAAGCCCTTCATCTACAAATCAGACTGCAACACCAGGTACCTATGGCAATTATTTCTTTTATGATTCATTGGTATCGAATGGAAAGGGTATTGCTTTTCTTTCAACCGTAGATAGCGGCATTGCTTATCCGGATTTTGATTCATGCACCGTATGGGCTTCAGGAAAAGCAGACTCATTGAACTATTCCATAAAAACGACTTACATAACTACGCCATCTTACAAGATTGTTTGCCAGATGACATTGAATAATAAGATTTACAAATTCAATGCATTGTCTGCATTCAGCATAGGGGGTGCCCAATACGAGGATACTATCAAAGCTGTATATGTGAGCGGATTAAACCCTAATGGAAATCTTTCTCCTGTATCTTTCGGAACATATACCCTTTACCAGGCTTTTAATATCCCGGTGCGGTTTGTGCCTTAATTTTTTTGAAAATTAAGAGTGCAGGATACGGATCGCTCATTTGCACCATTTGTCCATGTCGGCTTTGGCTTCAGGAATTCCAAATTGAAATGCTTTTTTTAAATCTTCGCAGGCACCTGTATTGTCTTCGATAAAATGCTTTGCAGCACCTCTTTCTAGAAATGCCCCATGCATGTTGGGATTCAATTTGATGGCTGCACTTATATCAGATATGGCAGAAGAATATTTTTTCTCGTTGTATTCAGCCAGACCGCGGTAGTAAAAAGCTTCTGAATTGGTCGAATCATCAACAATGACAATATTGAAATCGCGTATGGCAGAGTCATATTTTGCCAGTTTTATTTCTGTAAAGCCTCTTCCAAAAAAAGCGTCAAAATATTGAGTGGAATAAGTCAATGCAGTTGTAAAATCCTTTAAAGCCTTTTCATATTGTTGAATGCTGTCAAGGGCATTGGCTCGGTTATAAAAGCAAAGGGAATCAAGGAAACTGTACTTAATGGATTTATCATAATCGAGTATTGCAGTATTGAAATCTTTCAATTCATATTCGGCAAACCCCATATAGTAGTAGGCGTCAGAAAGAATTGGTTTCAATTCTGTTGCCCTTGTATTATCCGCTATCGATTTGTGATAATCATTCAGCTCAAATTCGGCGTCTCCTTTTGCATTGTAGGCAAGAGCATATTTAGGATTTAGCACGATTGCTTTATTATAGTCTGTGATAGCTTCATCATATTTGGCATACATGGAACTCAGTTCACCCCTCTCATAAAACAATTCCGGATTCTTAGGGTCCAGTTTTATTGACTTTGAATAATCGTCATAAGCGCCATCATAATTATCAAGATGAGATCTTGCCTCAGCTCTATAACGATATGCGTTCTCAAAATCAGGTTTCAATGCAATCGCCATTGTAAAATAGCTCGCTGCAATACTGTCCTTTTCCAGCAACAATTGGGATCTTCCCTTGAGGTAATAGCTCTTGCTGTTTTGTGCATAAGTAGAAAATGCTGTAATTAAAAAAATCAGCAGTAAAAACCGGTATTTCTTCATGGCAAAAGGATATTATGCAACAAATCTATAATCAATATGCATGATTCTATGCTTCAGGCGAGGTATTTTCCCGCTTTCATTTTCTAAATCCCAATCATTCAATCACTATGTCTTCTTATTATTCAGGTATGGAATTTGCATCACTTACTCAAAGAATCACTTATTTTGAAATTTAGGCGCTTTTTTGAATGTTTCAACGTTAACTTTGAGGCTTGACCTTTATGGCTTACGAGGATAACTATACACTTCTGATTACCAAGCTCCGCGATTTTAAGCGGAAGTACTATCGCAACCAGATTATGCGGGGAGGCATTTATTTTGTTGCCGTTTTTCTGGTATCTTTTCTTGCTGTCACTGCCCTGGAATTCTTTGGCCGTTTTGATACTATCATCCGTACCATTATTTTTTATTCATTCATTGCAGCCAATACTTATATCCTTGGCCG
>JABDBQ010000020.1:0-43351 GCA_013288555.1 Bacteroidota bacterium
TATCTCTCTATCAATTACGGTAGCACCTGGACAAAAATTACGGGGTCTTTGCCGTCAGTCCCAAAGAACGTTATAGCGATCGATAAGAATTCTTATTCTGGATTATATTTAGGTACGGATGCAGGCGTTTATTATATGGATTCAACTATGACCGATTGGACGACATTTTATAGCGGATTGCCGGTAGAACCTCGTATCCTTGATTTGGCAATTTATTATGATGCATCCAATAGCGCAAATAACTTTATCAATGCTGGTTCTTTTGGCCGCGGTGCATGGCAATCTACCTTATTCAGCCCGGTAAATCCCGTAGCTAAATTCGGTCTCAGCGCTTATGCCCAATGCCTGAATAATAATAGTTTTGCTTTTTTAGACAGCAGTACAATAGCATCAGGTTTCCTTTCATGGTCTTGGGATTTTGGCGATTCGAAACATGCGTATACTGAAAACCCTACGCACACATATGCTGCAGCAGGTACATATACGGTAAAACTGATTGTAACCAGTTCTTTGGGCACCACAAGTACAATATCGAAAACGGTAACAGTCTATCAGCAGGCAACTCCGGCATTTACTGTAAACACTTTAAATCAATGCTTATCTGTTAATAATTATTCATTTACAGATAAATCAACTGTAAGTTCCGGAACAATGAAATGGAGTTGGAATTTTGGCGATGGCTTAGGAACATCCACCTCCGAAAATCCGTCATATTCATTTAAAAAATCTGGTACAGATACTGTAAAATTAACTGTTACCACAAATAATGGTTGTCCTGCATTGATTTCAAAAACAGTTATCGTATATCCTCAGCCTTCCGATTCATTTTCTGAAAACAGTGTAGGCCAATGTTTCAGAGGGAATAGTTTTGTTTTTACTAATAGTACGACTATTTCTTCAGGGAGCATATCAAGTTGGAAATGGAAATATGGGAGCGGAGATTCTTCAGCTTCAAAATCACCAACATACTCCTATGCTAAGGCCGGGGTTTATAAAATCGTCCTTACTGCAGTATCTAATTTTGGTTGTGTGACAAAAGATTCGCAATCGGTATCAGTTTACCCACAGATCAACCCTTCATTTGCCATTAACGCCGCAAATCAATGTTTTTCAGGTAATAAGTTTATTTTTACAGACAAATCAACCTTAAGTTCGGGCTCGATAACAACCTGGATATGGCAATTTGGAGATGGACATGATACTTCTACGGAAAACCCGGTTCATATTTTTGATAGTATTGGTAGTTTTAGAGTAAAAGTATTTATGACAACTGATAATTCCTGCTATGATACCATATCTAAAGTTGTGGCAGTGTATCCTCAACCAATGTCTTCATTTACCATAAAGACTGCATCTCAATGTCTTAAGTATAACAGGTTTTCTTTCTCTGATCAGAGTGTGGCAAGCAGCGGAAATGTTATTGTCGGGTGGAATTGGAAATTCGGGGACAGCACTTCATCTTCCTCTACAAATCCATTTCATACTTTCAGCAATTCAGGAACTTATACTGTAAGCCTCATTGTATCAGATTCTAATAAGTGTACAGATTCTTCTTCTAAAACAGTAACCCTGCTTCCGAAAATTAAAGCGCAGTTTAAATCAAATGACAGCGTTCAGTGTTTTGAAAGCAATAATTTTATTTTCACTGATCAAAGTATCCTGCCATCCGGTACAAATTATTGGGCCTGGAATTTTGGTGACAATCAACATGCTATTAGTCAGAACCCGGCTCACGCATACAGCAATCCAGGGAGCTACAAAGTCAGCCTGATTGTAACTAATGCGGATGGGTGTAAGGATACGATTTATAAGACAGTAATAGTGCATTCAAAAATTACACCTAAATTTGGAGTTAGTACCTTAAAACAATGCCTCAAGGGCAATAATTTTGCAATAACAGATAGCAGTTCTATTTCTTCAGGGGGTATTTCGTTAAGAAGCTGGAATTTCGGAGATGGAAGTTCTTCGACTTCTGCAAACCCGGACCATAGTTATAAAAACCCAGGTATTTACCATATGACATTAACCCTGAAATCTGATCAGGGTTGCTACGATAGTACCAAAGTAACAGTTACAGTTAATCCAACTCCTTCACCTTTTATTTTTGGAGATTCTGTTTTATGTGCTAAAAGCAATGCAAATTATCTTTCTGTCAATGATCCGGGAAGCAGTTATCTTTGGATCATATCTGGCGGTAAAATAATTTCTAAAACAGACTCAACATACATAATAACTGCGAACTGGCCTGTATCTGATACTGGAAATTTAATTTTAATCGAAACAAATATTTACGGATGTGTAGATTCTGATTCCACGAGTGTTGTAGTGTACCCATTACCTACTGCAAAATTCGGAGCAGCAAACCATAATAGTGTTTGTGCGGGAACATCGCTTGCCTTTAGCGATTCAAGCATGAATGCATCTAAAATATTCTGGATTTTTGGAGATGGTGGCAATGATTCAAAATCCAATCCGGATCATGTTTACAATAATCCTGGGAAATACGCAGCGAGGCAGGTTGTAACTAACAGCTACGGTTGTGCTGATACAACTTCCAGAAACATTACCGTAAATGCCATTCCGGTCGCACATTGGAGTGCGGATTCATTAAATAAAGCAAAAATTGTTTTCGTCGCCCGGGATACGACATTGCCTTCAACTGATTATTCCTGGGATCTGGGTGATGGAACGAAACTTACAGGGCATAGGCTGACACATATTTTTTCTTCTAATAAGCAATACATTGTTAAACTTGTTGTTACAAGTGCAGCAGGATGTGTACAGGAGTTTGATTCCACTCTAAATGTTACGGTTTCTAATATTGCCCTGGAAAAAACAGGGCTTGATAATTTCAGCCTGAATATATATCCAAATCCATTTCATAACAGCACGAATGTTGACTATGACCTCAGCGCTGATTCAAAGGTAAGAATTGTATTGTATGATCTGAACGGCAAAGTGATAAGCATAATTGCAGATCAGAAACAGGAAGCAGGCAAACATAAGTTTGAAATTGATGGCGGCAAACTAGGCATGAGCCCCGGTAGTTATATTGTTAAAATATATGTAAATGATGCGTTTATAACTAAAAACATCGTAAAATTATAAATGGATAAGGGGTTAAACATATTCAATATCAGCGTTTTTTGTAAGGGGATATCCTACGCAAGTAAGAATCCATCCTAGTTTTAGTTCTTTCGGCGTGAGAACATCATTGATAGACATTGAAATTTTGCCGGCAGTGCATATTGCGGAGCAGGTTCCGCATATACCCCCCTGGCAGCTGTAGGGAAGCTTGATCCCCTGTTCCAAAGCAGCCTTGAGAATGGGTTTGCCAAATGGAACAGTTAAATCAAAATTCTGCCCCTGGTATTTAATGGAAACGAATTTATCTCCTGCTTCCTGAACAGGAGCTGTATTTATAGCCTCCTGTTCCGCAATCACTACAAAATTTTCCTTTTTTAACTGTGATTTGTCAAATCCCATTGCAATGATGATCATCTCTGCATTGCGCATGTAGTCAAAGGGACCACAAAGCATAAAGATTGCATCCTGTTTTTTATATTTAAGATTTAATTCAATAAGGCTTCGGAGCAGCTCAAGGCTCAGATGCCCCTTGTACATCCGGTTTTTATTTTCAGGTTCGCTAAATATGTATATGCATATAAAGTTTTCTTTGTAAGCGTTTTGCAAATTATTGAGTTCATCATAAAATATGGTTGATAACTCATCCCGGTTGCTATAGATCAAGATAATCCTTGAATCTGAATCTTGTAACAGTTTTGTTTTGATTATTGAAAACAATGGTGTGACCCCGCTCCCTGCTGCAATCATAAAAACGTCGCGTTTATAATTGGTATTGCTGAGAATAAAACGACCTGAAGGATGGAGTGATTGAATAACGTCACCTATAGCCAGATGACGATAAATATAATTTGAAATTTCTCCGTTCGCGATTCTTTTCACAGTGATGGCGAGGTCATTATCAATATCCGGAATAGAACTGAGCGAAAATGATCTGCGGATTTCTTTTCCATTTATTTCAAAGACCAGGGTCAGGAATTGCCCTGATAAATATTTGATTTTTTCATCGTTAATATTTTGCAGATATACAGTTACCGAATCAGGGGTTTCATGTTTGATAGCTATGACTTTAAGATTCAGGAAAGATTCCATATCTGGACAAAGTTATATAAGCAGATTCAGATTATCAGGATGCCTAGTGTTGAATATGAAAAAATCCATAGTCTTTAAAAAATAATTTTTTTGGAAAAGATGAAAACAATATCGGGCGAGTGGGTGTTAGCTGAGCGGATAACATTAATTTTGCTAAAACAATACATATGAAACCAAAGTACCTGTTTTTATTTTCTTTGTTAGCTTTTGCATCTTGTGTGCCCCAGCGAAAATTTGAAGATCTGCAGAAAAACTATAATGATGAACTGCAGAAAAATACAGATTGTATAAAATCTAACCTGAATCTTCAGCAAATGGTTGATACTGATAATAAAACCATCAAAGATCAGCAGGCTAAGCAGGATGCCCTTGTCAGAGATACTACTTTATTGGGGACTTCCATGCGAAAACTGAATAGTTTGTATTCTGATATAAATGATGCCTATCAGAAACTTCTGGAAAAACAAAAGGAAATCGAATCGGGGAACAAACTAAAAACCGCCGAAATAAGTGGCCAGCTTGATGAAGCCCGAAGAAAACTGAATGAAAAGGAAGTTGAATTAACTAATAAGGAAGACAGCCTCAATAAACTCAATTCACAATTACTGAATACCCGACATGATCTTGAAGCCAGGGAGAAACGGGTGCAGGAATTATCAAATGTGCTGAATAAAAAAGATTCGACGGTTAAAGCATTGAAAAATACGATATCTGATGCCTTACTGGGATTTCAGGACAAAGGACTAACTGTAAGTGTAAAAGATGGTAAAGTATACGTTTCAGTACAGGACAAACTTTTATTCCAGTCCGGTAAATATGCGGTGAATAGTGATGGTAAGCAGGCTTTAATCCAATTGTCGCAAGCTCTTATTAAGATGCCGGATGTAAGTATAATGGTGGAAGGACATACCGATAATGTACCTTATAAGGGGAATGGGATACTTGTAGACAACCTTGATCTAAGCGCCAAGAGGGCTACAGAAGTTGCCAGAATACTCACTATTGACGGCAAAATAGATCCAGTAAAAGTTATTGCGGCAGGCAGGGGAGACGCAGAACCCGTTGTGAGTAACGAAACCCCGGAGGGACGTGCTCAGAACAGGCGAACGGAAATCATCCTTACGCCTAATCTAGGCGAACTATTTAAAGTGCTTAACCAGAACTGAATTATTAATTTCCTATACGCAACGGGCTTTGATTTGGGTCAGTGCTGTTGTCTGTTGATGGCGTAACCGTTCCTGAAATGAATAATATTTTGGTATCTTCAGGTATGTTGGAAGTGATGGTGATGGATTTGTTGAATTTACCCGGGCGGCCTGCTGAATTAAATTTTACTACGATAAGCCCCGTTTTTCCTGGCTGAACAGGTTCTTTACTCCATTCCGGCGTCGTGCAGCCACAACTCGGGCGAACGTCCTTCAGAATCAAAGGCTGGTCTCCCGTATTTTTAAATTTGAATGTGAATTCTGCCACAATACCTTCTTTTATGGCGCCGAAATTATGAGACTCATCTTCAAAAGCTATTTTAGGGCCTTCGGTGGTTTTAGCACTTTGTTTTTGTGCATTTATTGTGAGTGTAGTAGCTGAAATAAAAAGAATAACGAGGAGGAATAACTTTTTCATATTCTAATAATATCAATATTTTTAACAATAATTATTTTAGTTCGATTTCAAGGTTGATTTGTTTTTCTGTTTCCATTCCTTATTTGTCAAAGCATTACCTTTAATCATAAGTAGTATATCTTCATGATTCTGTAAAACGGCATTTGTTTTCACAGCTAGCGTTTTTCTGAAAACACCAGGCCGGTCTTTGGAATGATATACAACCTTGATTTCTCCGGTTTTTCCCGGCATTACAGGCTCTTTACTCCAACTGGGAACGGTGCAGCCACATGGCTCTTCAACGTGTTGAATGATAACAGGGGCATCGCCTATATTAGTGAACTTAAAAACACATTCTTTTATATCGCCTTCTTTCATAATACCATAGTCATAAACCATATTATCAAACTTAATAACAGGGCCACTTGGCTTTTGCCCATAAGCTACCGTAGAACCAAAAAACATGCCTGCCACCACAATAAAAAATATCCAGATAATCCCTTTTCTCATAATTTTCACTTTTTCATGTTACAATTCTTAAACAATATTAATACCAAATTGTCAGTTTTGCTTCGAATGAGCCAAATTCATTCATTCTGACCTTTTAAATAATTCTCTTATCAACGATAAGTTCAATATTATAAATAGAATGGTGCCGGCATAAACACCAGCCCAGCCCAGGTAATCTCCGTATTTTGAATAGAATGTAACTTTCTGACTTATATAAACAGGTGATTTAATCACTGCCTCTTTCCAGTATTCTGTTGGATGGATAATTTCGCCGGAAGGCAAAATAAAGCAGGATATCCCAGTATTTGCTGCCCTGATAATAAATTTTCGGGTTTCTATAGCCCGCAGCGCCCCTGTATATAGGTGTTGCCTGTAACCCGGCGTATTTTGCCACCAACCGTCATTTGTAATAATGGCCAGGACATTTGCTCCGTTTTTAACAAACTTGCTTACATATTCGCCGAAAATTGATTCATAGCATATAATCGGTGCTATTTTAAGGCTGTCATTGATTTTGAAAGGGACAGGATGATAATTGCTTCCGAGACTGCCTCCTGGGCCTCCCATACTAATGGAATAACTTTCCAGGAATCCCAAAACTTCAGGATACGGCATTTTTTCAACACCTGGAACGAGTTTAAATTTATGATAAATATGAATGCTATCAGTATGGTCCATTTCAAATGAGGCATTGAAACCATCATACCAGCCTGATTTGTCAGAATACATACGGGATGTGGCCAGATGACTTTCATCAATACCGTAAGTCGTATATGAGTTAACCCCTGTAATCAGCTTTAAATGCGGGTATTTTTTTAAAAACTCATGAATTTCTCTTATTGACCTATAACTGAAAATGGTTTTTTCATTTATCAATTCTGCAATTGCAGTTTCTGGCCAGGCAAGAACTACGGTATTGCTGTCAACTTTTTGAGCACTAAGTGATAATAACGTATTAATCTGACTGTCATAAGTTGCCGGGTCAAATTTATCATTATAAGGATCTATATTCGGTTGAACCGCAACAATATTGGCTTTATTATTAAGGATGGGATTTTTGGGCTTTATGAGGTAGGATACAACTATTGGTAGAATTAGTACTAATAACAAACTTATAATCATTGCTTTCCTTGAGCCTAAGGCCTTACGCCTTATGCCTAAAATAAAATAAATCAAAATGTTTGATGTCCATATCCAAATGGTACCGCCAAGGGTCCCTGTATATTCATACCACTGTACCCAATCCCTTGTTGTTGCAAATGCATTCCCAAGGTCAAGCCATGGCCAGGGAGAATCCCAGTTGAGATGCAGCATTTCATAGCAAAGCCAAAAGCAGATAAGGGAAAAATACCCGACCAGATTTCCGAATTTCCGTTTTATGAAATGAAACGTATAAAATGGAATCGTCATCAGCAATGCATTCAAAACAATGGCTAAAACAGCGCCTCCCGGAGAAGCGTACCAGATCCAGTATGTTGTGAAAATATTCCAGAACAAAAAACTGAGGTAAGAGAGCAGGAAGACCTTTAATCCTTTCTTTTTATGATAAATACTGATATTGTCTTCCACAATCAAAAGAGGAACGAAGGCAAATAGAACTACAAAATTGAGTCGAAAAGGCGGCCATGCAACCCATAGCAGGCAACTGCTTATCGATGATAAAACAATTAGCCGGAAAATATTAATTCTTGCCTGCAACAATGATTACAAATTCTCCTTTTATTGTGTGTTTTAGATAATATTCCAGGATTTCGGGCAGGGTGCCATTTACTGTTTCTTCAAATATTTTTGTGAGTTCCCTGGAAACCGAAGCCTTTCTTTCAACTCCAAAAGTAGCGATAAATTGTTCAAGAGTCTTGATGACCCTATAAGGAGATTCGTAAAACACCATAGTGCGAGTCTCTTCCTGGAGTGATTTTAATTTGGTTTGTCTGCCCTTTTTTTGCGGTAGGAAGCCTTCAAAACAAAAAGAAGAAGTTGGCAAACCTGATTTCACAAGGGCAGGAACAAAAGCCGTGGCTCCGGGCAGACATTCTACTTCAACACCTTGATCCAGACATGCTTTAACGAGGAGATATGCGGGATCGGAAATACCAGGCGTACCGGCATCAGAAACCATAGCGTAAGTCTTATCTTCTGTCAGATCAGCAGCAATTAGCGAGGCGGATTGATGCTCATTATGTTGATGAAAAGCTCTGAGTGTACTATGAATTTCATAATGATTAAATAATTTACGTGTAACCCTTGTATCCTCGGCCAGAACAAGGTCTGCTTCTTTCAATACCCTTATAGCTCTCAAAGTGATATCTTCCAGGTTACCTATTGGCGTCGGAACAATGATGAGTTTGCCCATTTACTTAAATATAAAAGGAGTTAGGTTCGCCCATTCCGAATCGGTAGGTTGGGACCGGGGATAAATGGCAAGACATTTTTATTCGCATTGTTTCAACAAGTCATCAGCCATTTTTTTTCCCCAATGTGGTGCAAAATCACTTGCCGGTTTAAATACGTGGTATTCAACAACAGCTTTCTCAAGAACCGGTTTGGCTTTTTCTTTACCGCCACCAAACATTTTTGGGGTATGAAAAAGTCCCTGGCCTTCCAGGAAATAAGGACGCGGATTGAGGGAATCTATTTTTTCAGCAGTTTTAAATTGCTGGCTTGCAAGTGTTCCATACTTTTTTCCCCTTGTTGCAGGGTCAACCATGATTCGACCCTGATCAATAAATCCCTTAACTGCATATATTTCAGCATTATTAGGAGCTAAGGCATCGGCCTTATTTATAAGCGATTCCGCTTTATCAAGGTAGTCGTCAATGCTTTTTTTGTCCTTGTGTTGTGTAAATCCGGCCAAAACATAACAATAGGCAGCATAGTAGTCGGGAAGCCATTCTTTGCTCTCGGCCCCGGCAATCCGTTCAAAAGTATTGGCAAGCTGAATAAATTGCTCCGGTGCAATGGCAGAGTCCAACTGACTCACTGAACTTTTCATAGCCTGTTCATATTGTGGACCACCGGCAAAGGCCTTTTTAGATAGAAATGCTGTAAATATCAAAGCAGCAATGAGTAATGTCCTTTTCATTTTGCATATTTTTATTGTAATGTATAATCTAATTCGTCGTCTTTCTACCAATGTCTACAAACATACCAATAAAAAAGGTACGGTAAGATGGCGGGATGATCGGGTAGGCTGTTTTTCCATCTAACGAATAGCGGTATCCATATATGTTTTTAAAATTGGGCACATCGGCAATGGATACAAATACAACTGTGAAATTATTCCATAACTGGGTAAGATAGCTATATCCAAGACTGATATCTTTATAATCTGGGGTTGTTGTTTCCACAAATTCAGGACTGTATGATGGCCTTCCGGTAGCATATGTAAAAGTGGCGCTGATACTTGAATTGATTGCAGGGAAGCTTTGCTTGTAAACGACAGACAGGGTATGTTTTGCAGCAAATGTGGGCATAACCTCATCCTCATATCTCCTGAATAATCGTTTGGTATCAAGATATGAATAAGAAATCCAGTAATCTACATGTTTAATGGTCTTTTTATCCCTCCAGAAAACGTCAATACCATCCGCATAACCGTAGCCGCTGTTATCAACAATAGAATCCTGACCGATTCCTGACTGATATACCCTGGCCAGGTTATTATATTTCTTATAATACCCTTCCACCCTGAAAGTGCGGTCGTCATCCATATACTGGTAGTCTAGTATATAATGTGTGGCCAGTTCGTAAGTCATTCCCGGACTTTTATATAAATAAGGCTCTTGCGACAGGTATAAAAGGTCCCTGTCAGGTGTCTGGTAGAATTCTCCATAAGCTGCTGAAAGTTGTGTTTTGTCTCCTGTTTTGTAGGCCAGAGATAATCTCGGGGCCGCATTATATTTATTCAGAAATTTGGAATACTCCGCTCTGGCCCCAATTCTTGCTGCCAGTTTTCTTGTAATAAATAAATCTGATTCAGCATATACAGCAGCATATTGCTCTTTCAGCGAATTCTGATAAATACCAAAACTATCCGTAAAATTCTGAAGCTGCCCATCCACTCCGAATTTTATATCGGAACTCACATTTACAAGTGGATGGGTAACATAAATTTTGGTTTGGGTTAATTCCTGTGTCCTGCCAAAAGGTATAAGAACTCCTGAAGTATCAAAATTGATATTATCATGGCTTTTGCTGTAAGATAGCCCGGTATATAATTTCCAATTGTTAAAACAATCAGAATAGGTAGCATTGATATATAAGTTGTTGTTTTTTATATCAAAACGATCTTCAATCGGGGAATAGGTGAGGCTCGGAAAATTCAGTGTTGAGTGACTTAAACTATAAGTTGCATAAAATTTGATAATACCTGTTTCGGAAGTTTTTTGCCTGAAGATCAACGCGCCATTCCCGGTTTCAGGAGGTTTAATCCACTGGGTATTCTGGGGATTTAAAAAAAAGAAAGGCTGCAGGTTTGCGTAGCTGCCTTCAATACTTAACTGTGTATTTTTCCATCGTTGGGTATGGTTTGCTCCAAAACCCACAGCGGTAATACTTACACCAGTACTGGTTTGGTCAGCCAGGTCATCCGTGCTTAATACTAATGTAGAAGAAAGTGCCTGACCGTATAAAGCAGAATATCCACCAGTACTGAAAACAGTCCCTGTGAATAAAAATGGAGAAAACCTGCCCCGTTGTGGTACATCAGGAATACTGCTGAAATAAGGGTTTTGAACTACCATATCATCAATGATGGTTTTGGTTTCACCAGCATCACCGCCTCTTACAAAAAGACCTTCCTGTTCACCAATTTGCTGGGCACCCGGTAATGTTTTCATGGCGCCGGTTATATCACCTGAAGCGCCTGCTGTTGTAACAATATCAATGGGTTTTAAGATAGTAGCTCTTTTTTTATCACTAGCTTCAAAAGATCCTGCAGATATCACTACCTGGTTTCCTTCAGTTGCTTTTTCAATCAAGATGGCGTTTATAACCATATTTTTGTCGTTGATATTTATTTCAACCTCTTTTGTCTCGTAGCCAAGATAACTAAAGACCAAAGTTTGCTTTCCTTTTTCACTGGTTTTGAAACTGTATTCCCCTTTGTCATTAGTACTTGAACCGTCGTATGTTCCTTTTAAAAGGACACTTGCATAAGGAAGTGGGTTTTTTGTTTCATCGGATATTTTACCTGAAATATTGACCTGGCCCGAACTTTGAAAGGTACAAAGTAGTATGGCTAACAAAAAGGCGGAGCGGAAAAGAATTTTAAATCTCATGTAAAATTATTTTTTGTAAATGTATGTTTCTAATAAGTTTAATGACGGTTTAATCGAACAAATATTTCAATTCTATATTCAATATTATTGATATAATTTTGACAAAATTATATCAAATTTGTTATAAATGCAATATTTGTGTTGTTATTTTAGTAAATTTGTGTTAAAATAATTGTAACTTGAACAAAACCGTTGAAATTGTTAACGAATGGGCATCTTTTGAGGAAAAGCATCCCCATGCAGACCTCGAGGAATTCTGCAGACATTATTTGATCAAATCAAGGGAGGCTAAGAACCCGGAATTGCCTTTTCAGGGTGCCATGCCGCCGCAGCCAAAAATTGTATTGGTTAAGCTATTAGGCAGGATATCAGGAATGTACCAGATATATGCCGACCCTGCATTAGCTGAAATCGGGATCAGGCACCTGGGTGATTTTTTGTTTCTGAATGTTATTTACCACACAAAAGAACCCAGGAAAACAGATGTGATCCATGAAACTATGACTGAACTTTCAACCGGACTGCTGATTATTTCTTATCTTAAGCATAGAAAGTTGATTACGGAACATTCAGATCCTACAGACAAAAGGTCAAAACGTTTAAAAATAACACCTGAAGGAATTAAGGTTTTATTTAGAAGTTATGAACAAATGATAAAAATAGGGGAGTTGATGTTTGGTGAAATGCCTGATGAAGACATTAATTTATGCGTTCAACTCTTAAAAAACATTGACCAAAAATTTTCAAAACTCTGGCATCAACACAAAGGGATACCATTGGGTGAGGTTATTGAAAAAATGAAAAATGTTGACAATGACCGATGATGTTAGTTGTTTTAGAAGCAAAATTTTTATGGATGGGCCTCTTAGAGATACTATCCCAAAATATTAAGGAAAACATTAAATTTGCAGAATGCTAAACGGTAAAGTTATTTTGGTTACAGGAGGGACGGGCTCCTTTGGGAAGAAATTCGTTCAGACAGTTTTGAAGGATTATCCGGACATTAAAAAACTTATTATTTTCTCTCGCGACGAGTTGAAGCAGTTTGAAATGGCCCAGGTTTATAATCCTGTTAAGGACAAAAGATTGAGATATTTTATCGGAGATGTAAGAGATAAAGAACGATTATATCGCGCTTTCGATGGGGTTGATATTGTGGTTCATGCCGCTGCATTGAAACAGGTACCCGCTGCGGAATATAATCCCATGGAATTTATCAAAACCAATATAATTGGTGCTGAAAATGTGATAGATGCCGCTATAGACAGGGGAATTTCAACTGTTATTGCGTTATCGACCGATAAAGCAGCAGCTCCTATCAATTTGTATGGGGCTACCAAATTGTGCTCAGATAAACTTTTTGTGGCCGCTAATAATTTTAAAGGGCCTCATAACATTAAATTTTCTGTGGTCAGGTATGGTAATGTAATGGGATCGAGGGGTTCGGTTATTCCTTTTTTCATGGAGAAAAGAAATAATGGGACCATTCCGATAACACATAATCAAATGACCCGTTTCAATATTTCACTCGAAGAAGGCGTAAAACTCGTACTTCACGCTATTGAACATTCATGGGGTGGAGAGATATTTGTCCCTAAATTACCGTCTTATCACATTACTGATGTTGCAGAGGCCATCGCACCAGGTGTAAAAATTGAAATGGTTGGAATTAGACCAGGTGAAAAAATTCATGAAGAAATGATAACAGAATCGGATTCTTTCACTACAGTTGATGCAGGTAAGTATTATATAATATTACCTCAAACTTCAATGTGGGACCAGGAAGAGTATTTAAAAACGATTAACGGGAAACGGGTTGAACCCGGGTTTAAATATAACAGCGGATCGAATACCGAATGGCTCAATGTGAAAGAGATTAGAAATCTTATCAGAACATTTGTTGATCCGGATTTTAAAATTTAATATGATAAAACCTATTCCATATGGGCGCCAGCATATATCTGATTTGGATATTCAGGCTGTAATTGAAACGCTACAATCGGATTTTTTGACTCAGGGGCCTAAGATTGCTGAATTCGAAGAAAAATTTGCTTCGTACATTGGTTCAAGATATGCAGTAGCCGTGTCAAATGGAACTGCGGCACTTCACTTATCCATGATGGCACTCGGTGTTGACGATGAAACGAATGTTATAGTTAGTCCAATAACTTTCGCTGCAGATGGCAACGGGGTACGCTATTGTGGTGGCAACGTTTATTTTGCTGATATTGATCCGGAAACATATAATATAGATATCAATTCGGTAAAGAATCTTATTGAATCAATGCCTGAAGGATTTTTTAGCGGTATCGTAGTTGTTGATTTTGCAGGGCGGCCAATGGAACTTGACATATTACGGGCTTTGACGGAAGAAAATGATATGTGGATCGTTGAAGATGCATGCCATGCGCCTGGCGGTCATTTTTTCGACATTAATGAAAAAAGGCATAATTGTGGAAGCGGATATTTTGCTGAGTTGGCGGTATTTTCCTTTCATCCGGTCAAACATATTGCCACAGGTGAAGGTGGGATGATTACAACCAATAATACCCAGCTATATGAAAAACTTAAACTTCTTCGCACACATGGCATAACAAAAGATCCGGCAATTATGGATCAAAATCATGGCGGCTGGTATTATGAAATGATAGAATTGGGATATAATTACAGGATGCCGGATATACAGGCCGCTCTCGGGATATCTCAACTTTCAGTAGCTGATGCCAATATGCAAAGGAGGCAGGAATTGGCAAGGAGATACAATAAAGCATTTGAAAACACGCCTATAAAAGCGCCGAAAGTAATGACTAATGGCCTCCATGCTTATCATTTATATGTTATTCAGGTAGAAAACAGGAAAGGATTGTACGATCATTTGCATGCCAACCAGATATATGCCCAGGTTCACTATGTACCTATGCATCTGATGCCTTATTATAAAAATCTGGGATTTAAAGAGGGCGATTATCCAGTTTCCGAGGCCTATTACAACAAATGTCTGAGCCTGCCAATGTATGCATCTCTAACGGATGAACAGCAAGATTATGTAATTGAAAAGGTATTGGAATTTGTTTGAAAAATGATGTTGGATAAAAAAGCAGGAATTATCACCCAAGCAAGGATGACAAGCACAAGGTTGCCCGGGAAAATACTGAAAGAGGTGAAGGGAAAGTCAATACTGGAATATCAGGTGGATAGGTTAAAGTGGAGTGGGATTCCGATGTATATTGCTACTACAACAAACCTGACAGATGATATAATTGCAGATTTTGCCAAAGACCATAATGTTGTATTCAGCAGAGGATCAGAAGACAATGTACTTAGCAGATATTATCAATGCGCTAAGGAAAATGAACTGGATGTTGTGATACGTGTAACATCAGACTGTCCGCTGATTGATGGATACCAGGTAAAAGAAGGCCTCGAGGCTTATCTGAAAATGAATGACGAAAATCTCTATCTTTCAAATAGTATCGAAAGAACCTACCCAAGAGGATTTGATTATGAGATATTTTCATTTGGATTATTGGAAGACGCATATAAAAATGCTGACAGAGTGCCTGAACTGGAACATGTGACACCTTATATCCGTTCAAACAGGTCAGGCAAAGTAAATGTCTATAACATATCAAATACTGAAAATTATGGTAGTTTAAGGATCACACTCGATACACCCGAAGACTTTGAATTGATTTCAAGGTTGATTGATGACTATCATGCAGAAAAAATTGGATATAAAGAAATAACAGAAATTCTTATCAACCACCCCGAACTGGTGGCTATAAATGCACATGTTGAGCAAAAGAAAGTAGATGCCTGATTATAAATGTCTTATAAGGAATAAGTTCAAAATCAATCAATATCAATTGATTCCTTTACGCGAAGAGGATATTTATAAAATTAAAAAATGGCGGAATGAACAGATGGATGTTCTTCGTCAGAAAAGAGTCCTGACTAATGCAGATCAGGGGAAATATTTCAAAGATTACGTCCTGCCTAATTTTTCTGAGGAATATCCCACGATGATCTTATTTAGTTTCCTTGATGAGAATAACAATCTCATTGGCTATGGGGGGCTTACAAATATAGATTGGGAAAGTAAACGGGCTGAGATTTCATTTTTAGTTGATACAAGCAGAATAACAGATAAAGAAATCTACAGGTCTGATTTTGGTTCTTTCCTTAAAATGATAAAGCAGGTTGCGTTTGATGATTTGAAATTTAATCGTTTGTTTACTGAAACATACGATATCAGGCCGCTGCATATTTCAATTCTAGAAGAAAATAATTTAAGGGCAGAAGGGCGCATGAAAGAACATGTTTATATTAATGGAAGCTATGTCGATTCTTTATTGCATGGCTGTTTAAAATCGTATTATGAATCTGAAAAATAAAAGAGTTTTTGTAAGTGGCGGCGCGGGGGTAATTGGTACGGCATTGGTGGAAAGACTTCAAAAGGAAGGTGCTGAAATATTTATCGGTGACCTGAAACCAAGACCTTCAGGCCTATCTAAAAATATAAGATACAGGCAGGGAGATCTTAATTTTATTACTTCGTTTGAAATTCTTGATTTTGACCCCGAAGTGGTTTTTCATCTTGCAGCAACTTTTGAAAGATCTACCGAAACTTATGAATTCTGGGAAGAGAATTATCACCATAACGTACAACTGAGCAATCATTTAATGACGTTATTAAAAGACAGCAAGTCCCTCAAAAAAGTAGTCTTTGCCTCGAGTTATCTCATTTATAAACCTGATCAGTATTATTTTGATAAACCTGCTGAAAAGGCAACCCGACTAAAAGAAACTGATCCAATCTATCCAAGAAATTTATGTGGTACCGCTAAATTATTACATGAAATGGAGTTGTCTTTTTTGACTCATTTTCATGGCGACCAGTATAATACGGTATCTGCCCGGATTTTCAGAGTTTATGGTAAGAATTCAAAGGATGTTGTATCAAGATGGATAAGAAGTCTCCTGAACGGAGAAACCTTGACAATATATAAACAAGAGGGCTTGTTTGATTATATCTACGCTGATGAAGTGGCAGAGGGGCTATTCCGTCTTGCAACCAATGATGTAACAGGAATTATAAACCTGGGGCGAGATAATGCAAGAAGGGTATCTGAAGTTTTAGAGGTACTAAAACGGCATTTTCCGGATATTAAAACGATCCATTCTGACCTTGACATCCCATATGAAGGTTCCCAGGCAAATATGGAATACTTCAGATCAAAAACCGGATGGGCTCCGGAGAGAGACATAGAGGATACAATTCCTGAGATGATTGAATATGAAAAAAAGTCATCTGGCCTGAAGAATGCATACCCGATGGAATTCAATGTGTTTATAACAAGTATTGCTCAAAAAATTCCATTAATCAATGCCGTTAAAAATGCTTCTAGAAAAGCAGGAAATACAGGAATTGTTATTGGAGGAGATATGAATTCTGAATGCATTGGGCAGTATTTTGTCGATCAGTTTTATCAAATGCCTTCCCTGAATAATCTGGATGTTGAATCGTTTATATCATATTGTAAATCAAACAATATCAAAGCCATAATCCCAACGAGAGATGGGGATTTGAAATTCTTCACGAACCATAAGAGCATTTTGAATGAAAATGATATTTCTGTAATGATTTCAGGCGAGGCGGCAATCGATATTTGTATCGATAAATTGAAATTTTATCAGGAACTTCAATCAATGGGTTATCCTGTTATTCAAACTGCAGAATCTATAAATGAGATTCAATCTGATAAAATTGTAGTTAAAGAAAGGTATGGAGCCGGATCGAAAAAAATCGGTGTCGGTGTTTCAAAAGTAGAAGCAATAGACGTTCAGCAAAATTTGTCAGACCCCATATTTCAGCCTTATATTGAGGGGAAGGAGTTCAGTATTGATGTTTATGTTGATAAAACAGGCAAATCTAAAGGCGCAGTAGTACGTAGCAGGGATATAATTGTCGATGGCGAATCGCAAATTTCCACTACCCTTAAAAATACAGAGTTAGAAAAGCTCTGTATTGCAATGAGCGAAAAAATAGGCTTATACGGCCATTCTGTTTGGCAAGTGATTGTTGATCAAAATGGTCATTATTATATTATTGAGTGCAATAGCCGTTTTGGAGGTGCATCCACACTGAGTATTGAATCAGGACTAGATAGTTTTTTCTGGTTCTTGCTGGAGTCTTCCGGAACGGATATTTCTGAGTACCCATTTATCAGAAGTACCAAAGAAAAAAGACAGATCAGGTACAAATCAGATATGATAATATGAAACGTGTTCTTGTCTTTGATCTTGATGATACTTTATATCCTGAAATAAGTTTTGTAAAAAGCGGGTTTAAAGCAGTTGCGGAGTTCCTTGAGAAGGAATATGACCTTCCTCTAAAAGAAAGTATTGCATTCATGCTCAAAGAACTTGAAAACGGAAGGGGAGATATTTTTGATAAACTATTAAAGGTCAAAAATGTATATTCTGCTTCTTTGGTAAAAAAGTGCTTGTCGGTTTATAGGCTTCATAAACCGGAAATAAAACTCGATCCTGAAACATTGAAATGTTTCCAAAGATTTACTGATTATCCAAAATACATTATTACTGATGGTAATAAAATCGTGCAGCATAACAAGCTTGTTGCACTTGGATTATATTCAATGGTGAAACGATGTTTTATTACACATAGACATGGTGTTAACAAAGCAAAGCCTTCCCCATATTGCATGCATAAAATATGCGAACTGGAAAAAATCGAACCTTCTCAGGCTGTATACATAGGAGATAATCCAAAAAAAGATTTTGTAAACTTGAAACCTATTGGTTTTAAGACGATTCGGATCTTACAGGGGATGTATAAAAATGAACCTGCGGATCAAAAATACAATGCTGATTGGTCGGTAAATTCGCTTAAAGAGATAAATGAATCATTGTTAAATACGATATTTGGCATTAATTAACGGGGTGATTTGTTTTCTGATTTAACCGGGATATTTTAATATAATTATATGAACGACATAAAAGTAGGGAATTATACCATCGGGGAAGCGCATCAGCCATTTGTTATTGCTGAAATGAGTGGGAACCACAATCACTCACTTGAACGTGCTTTTGCCATTGTGGAAGCAGCAGGGAAAGCAGGTTGCCATGCCTTGAAACTTCAGACCTATACAGCTGATACCATGACGATAAAGGGAGTGCTTACCATTGAAGATGATAACTCATTGTGGAAAGGCCGTGAATTGTATTCCTTGTACCAGGATGCATTTACGCCCTGGGAATGGCATAAGCCCATTTTTGATCGCGCGAAAGAACTTGGGATGATTGCATTTAGTACACCTTTTGATGAAACTGCTGTAGATTTTCTTGAAGAACTCGGCGTGGAAGCATATAAAGTAGCTTCTTTTGAAAATACAGATTGGCCATTACTTAAAAAAGTAGCTAAAACCGGTAAACCTGTAATTATGTCAACCGGTGCTGCAACCATATCCGATATCGGGGAGGCTGTAAGGGTGCTGAGAGAAAACGGGTGCAAAGATCTCGTATTGCTAAAATGTACAAGCACCTATCCAGCAACACCCGACAATATCAATCTTAAGACAATCCCCAACATGCGTGATGTTTTCCATTGTCATATTGGTTTGTCTGACCATACCATGGGTATTGGTGTTTCTGTAGCATCTGTTGCATTAGGTGCCTGCGTGATAGAAAAGCATTTTACGTTGAGAAGAAGTGATGGGGGAGTAGACAGTGCCTTTTCCATGGAACCAGAGGAAATGGAAGGCCTGGTTAAGGAATCTGCCAATGCTTTTATGTCCCTCGGTACCATAAGCTATGATATTGCTGAGGAAGAGCGGAAGAGCCTTAAATATAAAAGATCTATCTATGTGAGTAAGGACATCGCTCCGGGCGAAGCTTTCTCTGCTGACAATCTAAAAATTATCAGACCGGCAGATGGACTTGAAACCAAGTATTACGACCTTATCCTGGGAAGAAAAGCTTCAAAAGTCATCAAAGCCGGAACACCACTAAGCTGGGATATAATATAGTTTTACCAGTTTTATGGAGCGCATTTATACCAATAAATCATGGGAATATGTCGTAAAAAACCTGGATAAATTATCCAGGCGAAAGTCCTGTGTTTCAAGGTTTCTGATCGATTATTTTGCCTTTGTTTTTGGAACAAGTTCCGGTAAAGAATTTCTAAAGAAATTCTTTCTGAATATCATTGGTTTTATGAGCCAGCTGAGGTATATTTTAATTTTTCAACTGGGGAAAACCAAAACCCTCGATCCCAAATCGAAATATATTGTTCACCTGTTAGACAGTAATTCTTTTCTCAAAACAATTCTGCCGGTTTGCAATATGCTTATTAAGAATGAAGTCAATCCTGTATTTCTTTGCCCTGCAAATCACTATCACAGGCTTGCTGCGCGACTCGACCCGAGGATAACCGATACGCTATACAGGTACGAACAAATTAAGATGCATCCGAATAAGTTGTTGGTAATCATGCAGATGATCAAGGCTTTTGTTTTTTCGGCATTTGATTGTGCCTGGTTCATGTTTCAGCCTGTAAAGAAAAGTTTTTTTACGTCTTTCAGTTTCTGGAGACATTCCTACATCCATCATTATTCAGATGGTTTCTGGAAAAACTATTTTGACAGCGAAAAGAGAATGTTTATGGCTGCGGCAGATCAATATCTCTGGGAAGCAGCTGTTTTTAGTAACATTCAAAAAACAAGTTCATCGTCTTTTGTCTTTCAGCATGGTAAGTTGAGCGATGTTTATTATCCGACATCAGCCAAATATTTCTGTACCCTTGGGCCGATAGATTCAAAAAAGATGGTTGAAGAATATCACGCGAATCCCACTGAAATTCGGGAAGTTGGTTCTCCTTGCTTTGATCAGATATTCAATCATTATCAGCAGCATCCCGTTAAAGATATTCTAAATAATAAAACCATTGTATTCTTTGCCCAACCATGGTACAGGGTATCTGTTTCATCTATAAATAATTATGTTTCAGTACTGAACTGGTTTTACAAGCTCTCAGAGAATAAACGCCTTGCTGAATATAAATTTATATTAAAGCTGCACCCACACGATCTTGCTTCATTCTATCAAAACAAGCCGGCAAGTGTTGAAATCGCGCATGATAACCTGCTGGCACTTATAGAGAAATCAATTTTTAGCATTACAGTTGATTCGTCTTCGGTTTTTGAATCTGCTTTTTGCGGAATTCCATCGATTCAAACCATTCCGCCTGAAAAAGATTTATTTGCGGATGAATCATCAACTGGCATCGCAATGAAAGCAAGCAGTTATGAAGAACTTGAAAACCTGGGTTTTAAACTTTTAGAGGATGAGAATTACTATCAAAATGCTATTCGTACATCAAGGGAAGCATTAGACCTTTATTTTGCAAATTTGGGTCATTCCCTTGAAGTTGTAAAAGCAATGCTTGAACTTGCTTAAGCTTATTTGAATTTGAAGCATATAACTGACTAAATTTGTGCTTGGTTGATGGCAGATAAATATTTCTTGTATCTTGATTCTGTTGATTGAAAACTGGCCATTAACATAAAAATATAAAATATCCATTTTGGGCATCGTAAAAAAAGAAGGCATCAGGAACACCATTATCTACTATTCGGGGGTGGTACTTGCTTACTTTACCATGGTCATTCTGCTGCCTAAAGTACTACTACCTGATCAGTTCGGTTTGATCCGAATTTTGATTCCATATGCGGCCATGCTGGCTTATTTTTTCCTTGTGGGAATGCCCAATGTAATGGTCCGGTTTTTTCCTTATCTCAAAAATGCCGAAAAAGGCCATAACGGCATTCTGTTTTTTGCTTTTTCTGTAGCCGGAGCGGGCATTCTGGTTACGTCTGTTGTGTTTTATATTTTTAAAGACCAGATTTTACATTTTTATGCACCCAAAGCGGGTTTGCTGGTGCAGTATTATTACCTGCTATATCCGCTGGCGATAAGCATAACAATATTTGAAATTTTCAGCGCTTATTGCAGAGCCCAGTTCAAAACCAATTTTTCAGTGTTTCTGAATGAGGTATACGTACGAATACTGGTTTTGATACTTGCAGTTTGTTATTTCTATCATCTCTTTAATTTTCAGGTATTTGTATACTTATTTATTGGCGCCTATCTTACAAATCCCGTATTGATGCTATTGTATACCTGGTGGAATAAAATGCTTTTCATAAAGCCAACCAAAGCAGTTTTAAGATCAGGACAAATAAACCAGATGCTGAATTATGGTCTCTTTAATTTTTTCGGTGGTGCAACTGGTGTATTAATGGACAAATTAGACATCGTATTTATCCCCGGATTATTAAACCTGGCTTATACCGGTATTTATGGGATAGCGGTTATGCTGGGCCAGGCAGTGGCATTACCTGCCAAGGCTTTATTAATGATCCTATATCCGCTTACTACTGATGCCTTTAAGGAAAATGACAGGGAGAAACTTCATTATTTGTACACTACTTCCTGCAACGTGCAGTTGTTTGTAGGCGGATTTACTTTTTTAATGATCTGGGTAAATTTTGATAGCGTTTTCAATATTTTACATCCATCGTTTTTGCTGGGTAAATATGCATTCCTTTTCCTTGGGATCGGAAAATTGTTTGATATGGCAACAGGAATTAATGGCCCATTGCTATCAAGTTCAAAATACTATCGTTATGACCTGGCATTCACCATATCATTGGTTATATTAACCATAGTTACGGTAAATTTATTCGTCCCATTGTATGGTATTGCAGGAGCCGGATTGGCTATTGCTACTACGAGTATTCTTAATAATATTGTAAAGTCGGTCTTCGTATGGCGAACTTTACGTTTACAGCCATTCAATATGGCTACGTTAAGGATATTTATGGCCATATCGGGAATATTCGTGGTGAGCATGCTTTTGCCTGCCAGTGGAAGTTTTATTTTCGACATTCTATACAAATCTACCGTCATTGGTTTTCTATTTTTAATGAGCTTGTTATACTTAAATATAACCCCTGAAATATCAACTCTTGCTATTTCAATGATAGAAAGGGGTAAACGTATTGCTAAACGCCCATTCGGTAAAAAATAGAATTACTGTACGGGTATATTCTGATAGTTGCAAACTGATTTGCCCCAAGCCCTTTCTATTCATTCCTTTCTTTTGATTAATTTTGAAACTCAAAAATCCAGTCAGCATTATATATTTTAAGATCGTATGTCAGGACATAGCAAATGGAGTAAAATAAAACGTAAAAAAGGAGCCAACGACAACAAGCGCTCCATGATCTTTACGAAGTTGATTAAAGAGATGACTGTTGCGGCCAAACTGGGCGGGGCAGATCCTTCAGCCAATTCAAGATTGTTTTTAGCCATACAGAATGCGAAAGGGCAGAACATGCCCAAGGAAAATATTGAGCGCGCCATAAAGAAAGGTGGTGATAAAGATACCGCCAGTTTCCAGGATATTACTTACGAAGGATATGGACCCGGGAAAGTAGCTATTTTTATAGAAACATCTACAGATAATATCAACAGAACCGTTGCCAATATTCGCAAGTACATCAGCAAAATGGGTGGATCACTGGCAAATAACGGGACTTTTGAATTCATTTTTGATCAGAAAGGGATCATTGAATTCAAAATGAAGGAAAGTACAGACCCTGATGAGTTGACACTGGAGTTAATAGATTCTGGCGCCGAAGATGTTGATATCAGTGACGGTGAAGTAGAGGTTGTTACTGCATTTGAAGATTTTGGCTCTGTTCAGAAAAAATTGAAGGAATTGAATATAGAACCCGAAAGTGCAACCCTGCAGCGCATCCCTAAGATTTTCAAGAAGCTGGACGTAGATGAGTTTAAAAAGGTCATGAGGCTTATTGAAACCATTGAAGAAGACGAAGACGTAACAGCCGTATATCACAATATAGAAATGACCGAAGAACTTCAAAGTATATATGAGTCTGAAGACTAGAGCGAATTGCATTTTTATTGCAATTGATTTATAATTCATGCATCTTTGGTATAAATAATTAAGAATGAACGCATACGAAAAATTAGATAAACTCAGGGAAGAAGCGCTGGAAGGCGGTGGAAAAGAGCGTGTTGCAAAGCAGCATAAAAGCGGTAAACTTTCAGCCCGCGAACGTATTCATTTCCTGGTTGATGAAGGATCTTTTAATGAAATCGGAGCTTTTGTTCTGCATCGTAGCCGGGATTTTGGCATGGATGAACAAAAGTTTTTAGGGGATGGTGTTATAACAGGGTATGGTACTGTAAATGGCAGGCTTATCTATGTGTTTTCCCAGGACTTCACTGTTTTCGGTGGGTCACTTTCTGAAACTCATGCCGAAAAAATAGTGAAGATCATGGATCTTGCCATGAAAAACGGAGCACCGGTCATCGGACTGAATGATTCAGGAGGGGCACGTATCCAAGAAGGTGTCGTCTCACTGGGTGGATATGCCGATATATTTTACAAGAATGCCAGAGCTTCCGGTGTCATCCCTCAGATATCTGCTATTATGGGCCCTTGTGCCGGCGGAGCTGTTTACAGTCCTGCGCTCACTGATTTCATTATGATGGTACAGAACACATCTTATATGTTTGTTACCGGCCCAAATGTAGTAAAAACGGTGACACATGAAGAAGTGAGCTCAGAAGACCTTGGTGGAGCTGCTGCGCATGCTATGAAGTCAGGGGTCACACATTTTGCATGCAGTAATGAAATAGAGTGTATAGGGCATATTAAAAAACTGCTCAGCTATATCCCCCAAAACTGCGAAGAGATACCAAAATCACTCCAATATGAGTCGTCTGGTGATGAAATTCGTTTTGAATTAGACAAAATCGTTCCGGAAAATCCAAATCAGCCCTATGATATCCGGGATGTCATTAATAATGTTATTGATAAGGATTCATTTTTCGAAGTACACAAGGATTTTGCAGAAAATATTGTGGTTGGTTTTGCCCGATTGGCTGGTAGAAGTATGGGTATTGTTGCCAATCAGCCTGCCTATCTGGCTGGTGTACTTGATAATCATTCCTCAAATAAGGGGGCACGTTTTACAAGGTTTTGTGATTGCTTCAACATTCCTTTGCTTGTTCTGGTAGATGTTCCGGGATTTTTACCTGGTACAGACCAGGAATGGAACGGGATCATTAAAAATGGGGCCAAGTTGCTATATGCATTTTCAGAAGCCACTGTTCCAAGAATTACGGTAATCACCAGGAAGGCGTATGGGGGTGCGTATGATGTGATGAATTCCAAGCATATAGGGGCTGATTTAAGTTTTGCATGGCCAATGGCTGAAATAGCCGTTATGGGAGCCAAAGGCGCTTCAGAGATCATATTCAAACGTGAAATTAAGGCATCTAATGAACCAGCAAAAAAACTGGAAGAAAAAATCGCAGAATACACTGAGATGTTTGCCAACCCCTACAAAGCTGCCGAAAGGGGATTTATAGACGAGGTCATTAAACCTCATGAAACACGGAAAAAACTGATTTCAGCTTTCAAAATGTTGGAAAATAAGGTTGACAATACACCAAGAAAAAAACATGGGAATATACCTTTGTAATTATATTTGTAATGAAATTAATCATATTCAATTAATTGAAAATTAATTTGATATGAACATTTTACGGGGTAAATTTGTTTTATTCCGTGATAAGTTACCGCAATACGTGCCAAATGAAATTTGATGATATATTGTTTAACTTTTTAAAGCCTCGATTGTCTAACCTTAAATGTCATTCATAATTTCGTTGTTATGAGGATTAAAGTATATTTATATTCGTTAACCATTACCCTAATCGCTTCCTTATTCGTATTAAACATTGCAGCCGCGCAATGTTCTGGCTCAGATATAGCGGTTACATATTCCAGCAAATGTCTGCCAGCATTAGTTAGTTTTTATGTATCACCTGCTTTGCCAAAAGGTAGTATTTATTATTGGGATTTAGGAGATGGCAAAGGTCAGGTACTTGGTGCAGATACCTTTTATCATCAATATTCTTCCGGGGGCAGCTATGGAATAACAGTTACTATTACAAAGCCTGATGGTACAAAATGCGTTATAACTAAACCAAAAGGATTTGTTTCATTTAACGCGCAGTTAGTTCCCGGTTTTTATGCTGATCAAACTATTTTCTGTTCCATACCTGCGATCATTTCACTTCATGATACTACTCAAAATTCGGTAACAAGAGATTGGTTTATCAATGGGAAATTATATTCAAATCATTCAGCTGACTTTAGTTTTTCAGATTCTACAGTTGGAAATTTGACAATTACTCTTATTGCGCATGATATTGCAGGGTGCAGTCAGAATCTGGTTAAACAAAACTATATTTCTTTTCCTCAGAGTATTCCTGTTAATTTTTGTAGTGTTATGACAATGGATACAAGTCACACAAAGATTTCAGCAAAATATAAAATCGGCTTTGATACTTCCGGGTATAATATTTCAGAAATTGATTGGTCTTTTCCATCCGGTAACCCATCAACATATTCAGGTGTAAATCCTCCTTTAGTATCATATTCCAATATTTCATCATCGTATGATGTTTCAATTACTGTAAAAACTAATAGTGGATGCATTGTTTCATTTACAAAGAAAGGTTTGGTGGGAACATATTTTTCTGTTCCTAAATCGAAAATTTGTGCAAGTGACACAGGTATTATTTATTATGTATCGCCACACTCTGGTGGACCAATAGGAGAATTTTATTCTTATGAATTAAACAACTCTGCTCAAATGAGATTTGCCAATGGATCTCAATATTTGGCCTTTTTCAATAATGCAGGCACAATAAATTTTAAATGTTCTATCTTGTTTCATGGCTCTAATTGTCCTGATACACTTATAGTTCCTAACTTGTTTACAGTTCTCCCTCCAACAGCAAATTTTACACTTAACCCAAGTGAATTATGTACTACACCTTCCAAAATGAATCTCAATGCTGCAAATGGGGCTTCTGGATCAAGCGGTAATAGCTATACCTGGCAGATATTTGATAGCTCAATGCACCAATTGTCGGGATCACCAATTGGCCCTATTACTCAGTCAGACACATCGTTTATATTCAATCAAAATGGCATTTATAGTATAAAACTAATATCATCTAATACAAATGGTTGTACTGACACAGTGTTTTCGCCTAATGTTTTAAGAGTTGGGACTCCAGATGCAAATTTTAAGTTTGTTAATGATACAATTTGCGCCGGCGATATTTTGAAAGCGATAAATTTGACAAAATTTAAGGATGCACCACATAATACGCTTAATTACAAGTGGTTGTTTTATGATATAGACAGTGTTAACATTCAACAGGTTTCTTATTCTCGTTCTCCAAGTCTGGTTTTTAATATTCCTGGTATTTATAATTTAAGTTATTATATTCAAGCCAATTACACGTGCACAGCTTTTAAAAACGTAAATAATGCAGTTTATGTCGATGGCATTATTGGAAATATCGTTCTGAGTGGAAATAAATCATGCGCCCCTGTTACTTATACTGCTAGTGCCGATATTAAAGCCAATTTTCCGAATAATAGTCCTCTAACTTACTTTTGGTCAGTTTCTCCCTCAGTAAATGCTTCCATTTCTAACCCAAATCTTGCTTCGCCGGATATTACTTTTAATAAGCAGGGAAACTACAGTATAATTCTTAAAATTTCGAATGGTTTTTGTTCTTCCATTATTCATAAAGATAGCATTTCAATTGGTACAGTATCAAATTTCTTAATAGACTCTTTTTCATGTAGAAATATCGATATTCATCCACAAAATTTAAGTTCTTCGAATGCGAACAGTTTTAAATGGAGTGTTGTTCCGGCAACTGGATTTTCAATTGACAATGATACTATAGTAAATCCGACAATTAAATTTATCAATCCTGGTTGTTATAGAGTTTATCTGCAAACTTCAGACAGGTCTCTTTCAAAATGTCCTGACACAATTTCGATGCCAATTTGTATCCATCAACCACCGGTCATCCGCAACGTTTATTCTCCTGATAGCTCTAGCCATTGTTCACCTAGGATCGATAGTTTTTATCTAAGTTCAATTTTCGGCAAATCTTTTTTCTGGGATTTTGGTGATAGTAGCTTTACAACTAATTCGGATTCTCAGGTTACGCATGGTTATTATAATAATAACAGTGCAGGTTACACTGTGAAAACTGTAGCTATTGACAGCAATGGATGCACTTCGGATACTTTCGTTCTTAAAAATTATATCAAAATCTCTGGTCCAGAGCCGAGTTTTTCATTAATCTCAAATCAACTTTGTGATAGTGGGACTATTAATTTTGTTGATAATTCAAAGTATGTTTATAATTATTATTTCGTTTACGGAGATAATTCAGGCATAGACAATAACAGAATAGAACCACATTTTTATAAATACGAGGATTATTCAAAAGATAGCAATATTTATAACCCTACTATGTATGCATATGATGAAACAGGATGTCTGGCTTCAGCATCTGCCTCAGTAAAATTATATCGACCTCCGATTCTTAAGATATCTTCAAATGATACGGTTGGCTGCATACCATATAAAGTGCAATTCCTTGACAGTACAAAATATGGCGTAAATTACTTTTGGAACTTTGGAGATGGGAGCACTGACACTTCTTTTGCTCCAATGCATGATTTTACACAGGCATCAACTCCCGGGAATGATTATAAAGTAACCCTAACTGCTACAACAGATAAAGGTTGCTCAGCTACATCATTAGCGTTGAATATTGTTGTCCATCCGGTATCAATACCTAAAATGACAATAATAGCTCCTAAAATTCTATGTTATCAGGACTCCGTTCATTTTCAGGCTTCTACAAGTGCACCGGTAAGTAGATATCAGTGGAATTTCGGTGATGGAAATATTATTTCAGATACGTCTTCTTCACTGGATCCGGTGTACCATTATACTTTTTCCGGTCATCATAAAGTAAAATTAACCGTCTATACCAAATTTGGTTGTTCAGCTCAAACACAGGATTCAACATCAATTGATAACCTGGACTCTACATCTCCTGTTGCACCCAAAATTCATTTTATTACAGTTACCCCCTTGAATCAAATTAAAATTGTGTTTTCTAAAAGTTTATCCGTCAAATTTGATCATTACACAATATACAGATATCCGGGCCCTGATTCAATTTATGCGACTAATATTCAAAGTGATACAGTTTATTTCGATATTCCGCCATCGATTAACGTAAATTCGCAATCCTATGCATATTCTATAAAATTTTTCGATTTATGCGGATTGATTTCAAATTATAGTGTTCCTCAGCATTCTATTTATTTAGTAGTAAACAAATTTGGTAAAAATAAACTTCAATTGGTATGGAATAAATATACCGGATGGGACAGTGTGAAATATTATCAGATTTTCAGGATGAATAAGGGAAAATTCGTTCAAATTGGAATCTCCGGCCCATTGGACAGTACCTACTTGGATACAAATCTTTGCCCTGGGAGGAATATTTATTATGTTAATGCGGTAAATTCGAATGGGTTATATTTTTCAGCAAGCGATACATCTTCAAATATTCCTGATTATCAATACCAAAGTACACCGTTGGTTTTGGCAAAGGCTACAGTATTGAACAATAAATTCATATATCTGAACTGGAATTTATCCCTTCAACCAAACTTTAAATTTTATTCTATTGACAGATATTCTAAAAATACAGGATGGATTATGAATTTTGCAAATACTGTAAAGTCTTTTTTAATAGACTCTTCGGTAGATGTCTATAATAATGAATATATCTATCGTGTAAGCACTGTAGACGAATGCGGCGATATTAGTCCAATAAGCAATATTGGTACCTCAATACTCCTGAAAAGTATCGTAATAAATGATGCAAGGTATTTGAATTGGAATTCATATTCAAACTGGAGCAATGGCGTATCAAGTTATCATGTTCAGATAATACAAGATAACGGCCAGTTCAAAGACGTTGCTACACTACCATCATCCGATACCACTTATTTTGACAGTTCCGCACATTCAGAACTTGATGTCCCATCCTGCTACAGAGTATATGCTGTTGAAAATCCGGATATCAGTGGTAACATAGATACGAGTTTGTCGAACATTACCTGCCCCAATCTTCCTGCTAGGATATTTATTCCTGATGCATTTACACCGAATGCTGATAGCGTAAACGATATTTTTATGCCAAAAGGGCTTTCGATTATTAACAATACGGATATTAAAGCTCAGGAGTATGATTTCCGGATTTATGACAAATGGGGAGAGCTCGTTTTCGAGACCCATGATTTCAAGAAAGGATGGGATGGGAAATACAATGGGAGTTCAGCACCTTCGGGGGTATATATATATATAATAGATGCTCAGGGGTTTAATGGTCAGAGATTCTATTTAAAGGGGAATGTAACTCTTGTTAAATAGATAATAATTTGGGTTATTTATAAAGTAGGATACAATCTCCTTGTTTGGTACTTTATTAAGTGCTACCTTTGCAGCCTTGTTTTTTAAGATCGTTTAAAAGCATTAAAATATACTGCGGGGTAGAGCAGTTGGTAGCTCGCCGGGCTCATAACCCGGAAGTCGTTGGTTCGAGTCCTTCCCCCGCTACAATCCCGATAGGGTAATCCCTCTAAGTGAATAACTTAGGGGGATTTTTGTTTTACGGAGAACACTTTTCAGGACACTTTTAAGTGTTTGCCTTCCCATTTCTCTTTCTTTTTCAGTTACTTGTCTGTTTACTACGGTGTACATTTTTGTTTTTTTCTTTATGATTTACAGGTTATTTACTAATATTGAGTATCTTAACTGTCACGTTTGGGTGTACATTTGTGCCATATGGTATATACATTTGGGTTTTTATTTTGATATCTATTTGGTTTACAGGTTTTAAAGTGAACATATATCAGGCGTTAAAGGTTTTGAGTTAGTTGCAAACGCATAATTTTTGGTGCGTTAAACTCATTCGTAATTCGTATTTGTTTTTATATACATATATAGTGAACTACCCAAGTGGGTGGGTGTTTTTGAAAATAAATTTTCAACTTTAATTTATTCAATAAGTTATAAAGGAATATTTTTTAAGATTTGTCATAACTTTTTGGATAATGCGGGAGATTTACGGATACCCGGATGGTAGTTTGGAGAGGAGCAACGAGCTCTTATCCCCGGCTGCCGACAGTCAGGCATTTTTTTTCAAAATTCATCTATAGAAGACTTGAAAGATCCGGGTAAACAGGTTCCAATGCAAATAGGCTCTTAAAAATGAAAAAAATGCAGATTTATCGCGAATTTGGTGCAAATTTATTATGGTTTCATAAATTCAGCTATGAGTCAATGAAGGGATCGACTTATTCAGGGATCTAAGCGTGTTAAACCATTTTTTAGTTAAGATGCAGCAAAATGCAGATCTGATGAAAGGTCATTATTGGATTTGCTTTCTTGTTATTATTTATGGTTTGATAAGTTATTAATTAGAAATCATTTTCCTTTGAACATATGAAATATCGATATTACTATTTATATGATTAAGATTAATAATCCTACTTTTACCGAATGAAGGCTGCTGATAAAAAAGTAAATATTCATCTTATATGCTTTTTAATTGTACTGGCATTTTTTCAGTTTAATTTATCAAATGCTCAGTCAAATATTGAGTTTAAAACATTAACATTTCCTGAACTTTCTCAAAATCAGGTAAATGAAATTGTACAGGATAAAAAGGGATCTCTGTGGTTGGCAACTTACAACGGGGTTTTTAGATATGATGGATATCAGATTGAACAGCTCATTGCCACAAATGCAACTGGTGAATCTTTGCCCGTTGGCCCCTCAAATCATTTGTTCATTACTCGGGAAGATCATCTTTGGATTGTTTATCAAAATGAGGCATTGGTAGATTTCGATCTTAAAACAACCAGATTTGAGGTATACAGGCATAAAGTAGCTGACGTACATAGTATTGCAAGTAATGTTATTAATTCCATTGTGGAAGACAGTAAAGGGCAATTGTGGTTTGCCACCTTTAACGGACTTGATTGTTTTGATAAAAATACAAAAAAATTTATTCATTTTGAAAAGCATAGTCATGGCCTGGACACAGATAGTCTCAGCACATTATGCGTAGACCAATACGATAATCTTTATGTAGGAACAGAGCAAAATAAAAATGGGCTGTATTATTTTGATAAAACGAAAATGGTTTTTAACAAAATCTTTAAAGCAGCTAAAATTGACGATTTTTATTACGTTAGATTTCTGACTATGGATCAGGACAACAATGTATGGTGCGATAACGATGGATGCACTTTCGTGTTAGATCACAAAAGTAAAATTATTAAACCGGTTATTGGTTCATTTGAACATAATATGGAAAGTCAGATAATAGGGTCTGGGCCCATTATGGTTTCAAAGGATTTGGTCTGGATAGGTTCTTATACAGGTCTTTATATCTACAATCAGCAAACGCATCGAACGATTCATTTTGAGCATAATGATGTTGATCTTACTTCTATTAACAGCAATAGAATTCTCTGCTTATTCAAAGACAGAAGTGAAAATATCTGGATAGGAACTGATAATGGATTAATGAAATTGAGCAAGGTTCAGGTTCAGATTCATGTAGCTAAACACTTAATTTCTGAGCAGGGGTATTTGAGAAAAAAACCAGTAAGAAGTTTGTGGGTTGATCCAAAGGATCATACGATCTGGCAAGGAACCTCAGGCGAAGGACTACAAAAATTAAATCAGGACGGAACCTGGTCGCAATATCTTTTCAACCCTCATTACAGCCAATATGGGTACAATTATATAAACGATATACGTCTACTCCGAAATGGCTCTCTTGCCCTTGCTACGGAACGTGGTTTACAGATTTTTAATACGAAAACGAATACGTTTATTGCAAATAAATTCAATATCCCCGATACCGACAAAATATTTATTGAGAGGCCTTTATGGAATATATGGGAAGATGAAAAAGAGGTTTTGTGGCTTGGTTTTAAATTCAATGGACTTTATTTATACGATTTTTCTAAGAATTCACTGCAAAGAATAGACAGTACTAAAAAAAATCTTTCAATTTGGTTTATTTATAATGATCAATTCAGAAAACAGATTGTCTGGCTGGGCACCAACAAAGGGCTGTATTATATTGATCGCTCTAAAATCCCCTTTCAAATTAATTCAGCCTCTTTTATTAAAGAAAATAAAGAAATTGGAGGCGAAAATATATTTTTAATCCATCAGGACAAAATCGGTAATCTTTGGTTATCAACCGTCGGCAAAGGATTATTAAAATATACTCCTGGAAAAGGAGAATTAAGACAATTCTCTACTATTCAGGGATTACCATCAAATATGATTTCTGGGATTCTCGAGGATCGTGTAGGTCATTTATGGATAAGTTCTGCAAATGGCATTTTTGTTTTTGATCCTTTAAGTGAAAGGGTTATTAGAGAATATAATGATTTGGATGGATTTTCAAGTACAAGATTTAATTTTAAAAGTTGTTTTGAACTGCCGGATGGTGAAATGTTTTTCGGAAGCTCTGACGGAGTAAATTTTTTCAACCCTGATAGTATAAAGATAAATACATATCAGCCGAGATTATTTATCACTTCCTTTAAAACTCTTTATAATGAGCGCGTCCAGGATTTATCTTTAGATTCTACAGTTACGTTGCCATACAATCAAAACTCATTTGCTATAGAATACGCTTCGGATGATTATACCAATCCAGGCAAAAATACATTTTCTTATCAGCTTGCAGGGTTTTCAACAGATTGGAGCAAACCAGATCCAAGGCATTATACCGCTTTTACTAACCTGGGTCCGGGGAAATATATTTTTAAGGTCCGTGGCGCAAACAGCGATGGTTTATGGGGCGAAAAAGTGCTTATACTCAGGATTACCATTTTGCCCCCTTTTTGGCAAACCTGGTGGTTCTATAGTATTTGCATTATCTTTTTGATGGGCGTACTATTTTATTTCGTGAATGATTTTGTTCAAAAAAGGGATCTCAAACGCAAAAAGATATATGCCGAACTGGCTGCCTTGCGTATGCAGCTGAATCCTCATTTTGTTTTTAATTCATTAACTTCGCTTGAGCATTTTATTGTTTTAAACCAGAATAAACTTGCGATAGATTACCTTGTAAAATTTTCAAGATTGATGCGAATGATCCTTGAAAATTCGGCGGAAGAGTTTATCTTGCTCTGGCAGGAAATAGACTTTTTGGAACTGTATATTTTTATGGAATCTTTACGCTTAAAAGACAAAGTCATCTTTGAAATAATCCCAGACCCGGCGCTGGATATGGATCATTGCTATATACCGCCAATGCTTTTGCAACCCATAATTGAAAATGCCATTATTCACGGAGTTTCAGCAAATAAAAAAGAAGGAAGGATTATCATTTCTTTTATTGCGGAAAAAGACGGTTTTATCGCCAAAGTTGAGGATAACGGTGTGGGATGGGAAACCGCAGTTAGAAACAAAACTGCATTTGGAGAAGCAAAGAAATCTGTAGGATTAAAAATAGTGAAAGACAGGATTAATATTATCAGGCAAATGTATGGCGAATATGCAGGGATCGCCATTACTGAAATCAAAGAGGAAGGCAATTCAGGCACCAAAGTAGAAATAAAAATACCCTATATTCATGAATCCAAACCAGCCAAAAATCAGATCCCTTATAGTTGATGACGAAGAATCGTGCAGGGAAACACTAAAGGTATTCCTTGATGAATATTGCCATGATATAGAGATCATTGGTTCAGTAGATAATGTAGAAGAAGCATACAGGGAAATTATTATTAAAAAACCTGACCTTGTTTTTCTTGATGTTTCAATGCCTCCATCTGATGGTTTTGAGTTGCTCAGGAAGTTTCAGAAATTTTCGTTTGAAATCATATTTACCACTGCCTTCAACCAATATGCCATCCAGGCTATTCGGTTTTCTGCAGCTGACTATCTGTTAAAACCAATTGACCCGGTAGAACTTGTAGCAGCTGTAGATAGGGTGAGAGAAAAGAAAAAAAAGAATTTAGACCCAAAGGAGTTACCCGGTAAACTTGTTTTGTATTCCGATAAATCATACTTTTTTGTACATCCCGACCTGATCATATACATGGAAGTGCAAAGCCGCAAAATCGCCATCTTTCTGAAAGACAATAAAAAATACGAGGTTTCAAAATCTATTCAGGAAATGGAAGATTCTCTCGACAATAATTTCTTTCGATGCCATAAGTCATTTATTATCAACCTCAATGAGATCAAAGAATATGTGCCCGATAAACATGGCGGATGCCTGATCCTTACCAACAATAAAATAGTACCTGTAGCCGAACGAAGAAAAGAGGCTTTCTTAAGAGCTTTTGGTTCAGGGCAAAATAATATTATGGCAGACTAAAAATCTCATCTTTCTTCGTGCTTTTTACAGCCGGTCCTAAAATCTATCTTTTCTAAACAGCCGCGTTAGCACATCAAAGTTCCGCGTTGATGCGGAATTCCATTTCATCCCTATTCTTATATATAGTTTGGTGGCATAATTAAAATTTTTATGTTATGAAAACAAACTCACAAACCCGGGGTAATACCCTAAGATATAAGCGATTTTGGAAATCGTTTATCGTATCAATGATTTACTCAAGAGCGTTCAGAAGAATGAGTTTTCTCATTTTTTTGACTGTTATTTTTACATCTGTAGTACCATTGGCATTAAAAGGCCAACAATCAATGTCTGAAAATTGCAAAAAGTTAATTTTAAATAATAATAAAGTAGTTGATGAGGGGTATAAAAAGCAGGTCATGATGGCAATTGACAAACTTGACTTCACTGAAAACAAGGGGCAATTGAAAGATTTAAATGGCAATCAAATACCAGATGTCCTTTTTACTGGTAAAAGTAATGACGTGCAGTATTTGCTAACGAAAACGGGCATAAGTTATGTTTATAGAAAGAGCCTTGGACACGGTAAATTAGCTATGACCAGGGTAAATATGGATATGAAGGGCGCGAATAAAGAACCGAAAATAATAACTGTAGATGCGGAAAAAATGGTTTTGAACTATTTTCTATCAGGCTCAAATGAACAAGAAAATGTACACAGTTTCGCATCAGTTATTTACAAGGAAGTTTATCCCTTTATTGATATGAAAGTATATACTAAGGATAATGCATTGGAATATGATTTTATTGTTCATCCTGGAGGAGATCCAGCCCAGATTAAATTGTCCTTTACTGGTGATGATCATCTAAAATTAAACAAGAAAGGAGAAATGACAATTACTAATAAATTAGGGGTGTTAACCCAAAATGCGCCTTATACCTACCAGGCTTCATCAAAAGAAAATACTGTAATTGAAAGTAAATTCCGTTTAAAAAGAAATGAAGTTTCATTTGCATTAGGAAAATATGACAATAAAAATGATTTGATAATTGACCCGGGACAAAAATGGGGCACTTATTTTGGTGGAACCAATAGTGATGTAATTAACGGAATTGTTTGTGACGCCAGCGGTAATATTTACGTAGTCGGAACGACAATGAGCACGAGTGGCGTTGCCAGTTCTAGTGCATTTCAGACAACATATGGCGGCGGGTCTTATGATGTTTTTTTGGCGAAATTTAGCAACAGTGGAGCCGGTATTTGGGCAACCTACTACGGTGGGTCAGGAGATGATATTGGATATTCGATTGCCTTGGATGGTAGTGGTTATCCTTGGATTTGTGGAAGTACAACTAGTTTTGGGTTGCCACTAAAAGGAGCATTTCAATCATCAAACGGTGGAGGAACAGGTATGGACGGATTTATTGCATCATTTAACTCTTCTGGTACATTTGAGTATGGAACATATTATGGTGGATCGGGCGATGACGAAATAAACACTATTTACGTTACAGGTTCATCGACTACTACAGCGATATATGTCGGAGGTGAAACTAGCAGCAGCAACAATATTGCCACTTCAGGAACTTATCAGACAATATTTACAGCGTGGGGGACAACTGGGTTCGTGGCTGAATTTGGAATTACTGGCTCATCAATTTCACTGGCATGGGGAACGTATTACGGTGGTACAGTACCTGGCGGCTCCCCTGCAACTGAAGTTTTTGGATTAGTGCCTGATGGAGGTTCAAATATTTTCATTGTAGGTGTCACAATTTGTTCGTCAACTTTTGCAACTACTGGAGCTTATCAAACTTCATTCGGCGGTGTTTCCGATGCTTTTGTGGGTGATTTAGATAATTTAGGTAATAATATCTGGACAACCTATTTTGGCGGATCCGGAGTTGATGGTGCTTTTGGAATTTTAATATCGGGTTCAAGTCTTATAATATCAGGAAACACGCAAAGCGTCGGTTTAGGAACGACTGGGGTTTACCAATCTTCTAATGCGGGTGGTTATGACGGTTATTTATTGTCAATGAACAATTCAGGAACTGGTGTAAATTGGTGTACTTATATCGGCGGGTCTGGAGACGATATCGTAAGCGGCGGACTTGGAACAGATGGAACTAATTATTATTTAACTGGTTCAACTTCAGGAGGGTTAAATTTAACTGCTCCAGGATGTGCGTTTCAAACAACTTTATCAGGTGGTTCTGGTACTGATGTATTCCTGGCAAAATTTAATAGTATAGGAGGAGGCATTTTTCAGACATATATAGGGGGCCCAAGAAATGAAATAACCGGAGCTGAAAATGTTTTAGCACTCGATCCGAGTAAAAATATTTTTGTTGCCGGTTCGACAACAAGTACCACAGGCATCGCTTCATTAGGAGCTTACCAATATTCAAACGGCGGTGGTACGGATGGTTTTATTTTTGGAATTGACAACTGTACATTGTGTCAAATGTTCTCGAACGCGCCAGCTTCATCGTGCACGGGAACTTCTTTGACCCTAAGTAATTATGCCTGGATGAGTTATCAATGGCAAGTATATTCCAGCAGCACAAGCTCTTATACTAATGTCTCGGGTACATCAGGTACAAGTTATACATATACGCCTGGAACGGCAGGACAGTACCAATGTTCTGTTACAGACCCGACAACCGGCTGCCAGTATGCATGGGGCCCTGTTATGGTAAATGCGGTTCCTGTTGTTACGGCCGGACCATCAAATACATCGATATGTGCAGGCACGGGTGCGAGTTTTAGTGTTTCGGCAACCGGTACCGGCCTCAGCTACCAATGGCAGGAAAATACGGGATATGCCTGGTCTTCAGCAATAACAGCTACAACTGCAGTTTCTGGAGTTACTAGTTCAACTTTATCACTTTCTGGCTTACCGGTAACGACAAATGGGTATCAATATCGTTGCGTTGTATCCAGTGCCTGCCCTTCGGCAACTTCAGGTGCTGCTACTTTGACAGTTAATCCAACACCTATTCCTCCTGTTAATTTGAATCCCGAAACGCTGTGTGTCGGGATAAAAGCAATACTAGAACCATATAATGTAACTGCATCAACTTATTATGTTTATGGCTCATCGACCACATGTCCTCCACCGGGATCAACAAATCCAAATGCCAATGGTGCTCCTATTGCATCATTTAGTACTTCAACTTGGCAGGATCCAACGCCTGTGAGCAACTCATCTTATGCAATTTTTGGCTCGCAACCTTATTTTGTTGTTGCAGAAAATTCGAGTGGCTGTTTAGGTTATTATCAAAATATGAGTGTACCTGTTTATCCGGCGGTTCAGGCACCGACGGGCCTCACTTCCAATCCTAATCCATCTTGTCCAGGTATAAGTACAACAATTTCGGCTTCGACAAGTGGGATTTCGAATTACAACTGGTACAATTCTTCCGGGACCAGTTTGCTAGGAACAGGTTTGACTTTTTCACCAGCGCCGACTGTAACGACTAATTATCTTGTCGAATCAGTTAGCTCCGCCACTGGTGGATGTCTTTCTTCTGGTGTATCATTTACTCAAAACGTTTCAACAATAACCTTATATCAAGCTTCTTCTGTAACGGTAGGTACAGTTACTTATAATTCAACCGGTTCAACCATTAATTTTGCTTCCTGTCAGCCTACAGAGTATCCAACACTTTCTCTAACAGGCTCGAGTTCTACTTTAACAGGGAATCTTTTAGTTTCATGGTATCTTGGCTCTACATTTCTAGCTTGTCAAGAGGTTTCTTCGGTTTCAGCTGCAAGTTTTACTGTTGGCTCTGCGGGGGATGTACCGTTTGACGGTGCGCAATATATAGTCCAGGTAAGTACAAAGTGTACTGGAACAGGCTCTTCCTGTAGTTCTTATAATTGCACCGGCTGCCTTTATGAGGCTATTTTTACTTTGCATGATAAATCTCCTAACGTTACTATTTCGAGTAATAGCCCGACTAATAATTTCCTTTGTCCAGGAACAAGTGTGATTTTGTCCGGCCCTTCCACACCTCCGCAAACTTATACATGGTACCAAAATGGAATTTCGGTGGCTGGACCTAGTGGCACTTACAATTATACTTTGTCAACCATCGGCGACTATTATTTTACTGCAACTACGCCCGGCACTCCTTTTACATGCCCTTCTCAGACTATTCACATTAAAACTCCCCCTGCTTTAGTGGCAAACGCTGTACCAACGGTAAGCATTTCTAACGATGCCCAACTTTTCTTTACATCCTATTCCCATCAGATAAGTGTTTACCTTAATGGTAATTTCCAAGGATACCTCAGCGGAACTGTTTATTCGGCAACCTCAAATGGATATTATTCGTTCACAGCCATTGATCCCTGTTCAGGAAAGACAGTTGCGTCAAATACTATAAAGGTCGCACCTGCTTGTTCAACTTATACAGGTAGCGGCCCTGCTTCAGGAGGTCACAATGCCTATGATTATAACACATATGCAACAACCGCTGCTAATTTTAGTGCAAGTTACGGTACTACAAATTATATTGAACCAATTGGAGGTCCATATAAAGATTATTATTTCGGTGTAAAATTAGAAATATCCGGTACTGGTACTGTCAATATTAGTGGGGCAAACATAATAATGGGAGAATGCACCGAAATCGAGGTCGATCCCGGGGCTACCTTAGTTCTTGACGGTGTTACAATTACAGGCTGCACACAATGGAAAGGAATACAGGTTGATGGTGTTCAAAATTATAACAAAGTTGGCCGGCTTTCAGGATCGTTTGGCACTCTTAATATGATGAGCTCAACTATAAGCGATGCGCTTAATGCTGTTTATTCTCAGCACGGGGGTACAGTACAAATTAACGGATCTGTGTTCGTCAATAATGTGAATCACATCTTTTTTGACGCGTACAATTATAATCATAATTCCGCTGTAAATGGCCAATCAACATTTGGTAACCTGGTTACACAAATTGTGACATGCTCACCTTTAGTTACTCCATCATACGTCAATAATTGGCACATGGTATATATGGAAAATGTAGGTGGGATTACATTTAACGTCAATAATTACTTCCACGCATCAGATTGCAATCAAAACTCATACGGTGTCGAAGGATGTAATTTGAATGTTGGTACTATATCAACTTATACAGTGGATTTAGATGGCAATGATTTTGATGGACCTTTTAACGCTGGTATTTCCAACATTTTTTACAATACAGGTACAAGTGGGACCAGTAATGGAATGCAAATCACAGGTAATACATTCGGGACAAGGGGGATAAGCTTGCATCCAATAAGTGGGATATTGTTCAATAATGCAGATAATTGTATAGTACAGGGCACAAATATTTTCAAAAACATGATAAATGGTATGGAGTTTTATCAGGATATTTCAGGAGGAGGGCCATTAGGAGTTACGTTGTCTCATAATGATTTTGAGTATAATACATATGGTTTGGTGGTTGCGCCTGATCAATACCCTATTACAAATATGCCAGGTAATTTAAGCCCAAACTCAATTAATCTTGTAACAAGTTGTAATAAATTTATTTACAATACTATAGGGTTCATTGGGAATGGAAATTTAGTGGACCAGGGGGCTACATCAACTGATGCAGGAAATAATTTTAATTCCACTACAACTACAAATACGTGCCCATGTTCTTCAGGATTAAATACTTGTGCTGATATTCTTTGGATCGGTACAAACCCATTCACAAATTATTATATGCATAATTTATATAGTCCTTACGTAAATACTGCACTCATTCCTGGTTGTGCCTTATCCTCAGTGGAGATTAATGGGTTTAGTCAAACAGCCTCAGTTAATTTAAACGTAATTGTGAATTCGGGTATAAGCACCCTTTCTCCTTGCTGGAATGTTTTTGATCCGAGTCCAAAAATTACGGATTTAACTTATAAACTCCAGTTATATCCTAATCCAAATAACGGAAATTTTACCGTTGGATTGAGCGATGTCTATGATTTGACTGGCTATACAATTGAGTTATGGGATATCCTTGGCAGAAGGTTGCAAAGTCAATTAATAGTCGCTTTGCCAAATGTTGAGGTGAATGCAACTGATCTTGCTGCAGGAGCCTATACCGTTCGTTTAATAGATCCGACTGGAAAAGCATATTCAACCCATGTGTCAATAACTAAATAATTGGTTTTGCATTCAAATTAGCTAATATCTTAAAAACATATTGTGGCTAAAAATCACTTCCCCTTTCTTCTTTTCTTCAAAAAGGCGCCCTGTTTTTCAGGGCGTCTTTTTTGTTTATGTATAATTGTCCTGAAAACTTTCAGACATGGTATGTCCGCGTTCGAGCAGAAAAAGTCCGCGTTCACGCAAATTTTTGGTTCCCCCTTTATCCTTAAATCTAATTTGGCACAGAATAACCCAACCTCACCTTATTCCAACCATCATAATTATAAAAACCTCCATATTAATTCCTTATCATTCTTTCTTTCTTTTATTCAAAGGCGCCCGTCCCCCCGGGCGCCTTTTTCATTTAATGCCTTCCAGGTCACAAAACCAAAACCCTTTTGTTTCTGATCCGGTTTCATTCATTTTCAATTCCAGAGGCCTGTAAATCTTTTCTCCGATCCGGAAATCGATCTTTTCCTTAAACAATGGCCCATCGTAACAAAAGCTATGAAATTCACCGTTTTCTCCGCAGGGGTCAACGTTTGCAGGCAATTGTTCAATAAACGATTTGTCAATTTCTTTTCCAACCCAATTTTCATCGAGATAAGCATCATTGGTACAACAGGTAATGGTTTTGAATCCTTTATTGATAAAATCATTTATTAACCATTTTGTTTCTGATTTCCAGATTGGGAAAATCCCGTACATCCCTATTTTTTCCAGATTGTTTTCCCGGTAAATCCTTAAATCATCTAAGAATATATCCCCGAAAATGACATGTTGTATTCCTTCAGATTTAGCCCGAAGCAATACTATTTCCATCTGTTTTTCGTACTCATCATTGGTTTCCTTGTGAACGTTCACTTTAAGCAAAGGGATGTTAATGGATTCAGCCTGTTTCTCTACTAGTTCTTCCCTTACGCCATGCATTGAAACACGTTTATATTGATTGTTAAATGTTGTAAGCAAGTATTTTACATCAAATAAATGTTCTGAAAGCACTTTGTGCAGACAATAAGCAGAATCTTTTCCACCGCTCCAGCAAAATATGGCTTTGGGGATAGTCATCGATGAGATGTTGTTTTTGAATTTACTAAAAATGCAAAGTTAACTTACTGCCATTAATGTTTTATAAGCTTTTACGGCTGGTAACCTGATAATGTGTATTATCAAAAAAATCATTTTGATACGCGTTCTAAAACCGTAGAAACATTTAACCTTTTATTAACTAGCTGGGTTTTTGTTAATAGTTAGCTTTGCAAACAATATGTATTGTAAACTGTTCTAATAGTATGCCTCAAACGCAAATCTGGAATGAAAATATGCCGTTGAGCCGGTTTATGAGCCTGATCACAAAGGCTTATTACGGCGCGCTCACTAAAAGGCTGGAACATCTGGATATTGAGCATTACTATTCCATCCTTATTACCATTGAAGATCAGAAAGGTGGCCTTTGCAGTCAGCAATTCCTTTGCAATTTGCTCCATGTGGATAAGGCATCTATGGTAAAAAAAATAGACTACCTTGCAAAAAGAGGCTTGGTAAAAAGAGGTAAAAACCCCAAAGACCGCAGAGAGCATATTATAAACCTTACAGAAAAGGCCATTCGCATCCTTCCTGAAATTCATCAGGCAGTGAATGAATTGAACTCGAGCGCTGTCATGGGATTAAATTCAAAACAACAAGAGGCGTTTTTTTGAAGCCCTGTGGCTGGTTTATGATAATGTCATGACCCTGCCAGCCAATCAGGTAAGCTATAAGATCATGAAAATCAAAGATCCACAACCTAAATGAAGAAAAGGAGAATCATATCAATCAAGGTGGAAATGAAGGCTTCCCTTTTATGTTTTTTAAGCTTTGCATTTATTCCTTTTTATTCGATTGCTCAAAATAATGAGACCGGTAGTTCAAACAAGGCGTTTACGCTTCAGCAATGCATTGATTATGCCCTAAAAAATCAACCGGCTTTAAATCAGTCATTAATTAATATTTCTATTGTAAAAAAGACGAACGATATAAGTTTGTCAGGCTGGTTACCGCAGGTAAATTTGTCAGGAAACCTGGTACATTACTATCAATTGCCTACATCATTTATTGCCAATTCTGCCGTACCTGGCGGGCCGCCTTTAGAAACACACAGCGGCATTGCAAATACATTTATTCCTGACCTCTCCGCTACCCAGACGATTTTTAATCCGCAGCTTTTATATGCGGCAAACA
>JABDBQ010000020.1:43361-43477 GCA_013288555.1 Bacteroidota bacterium
TCCGATAGCTCTAAAATAAATGCCGTTGTCACGGTAAGCAAGTCATTTTATAATTTGCTACTTACACTTGAAGAAATAAATGTTTTAAAAGGAGATACAGCACAATTTGCTCGGAA
>JABDBQ010000021.1 GCA_013288555.1 Bacteroidota bacterium
AGTTGCTATATGACTTGTTGAGGCAGTATATCCCGCAAAGCATACATCCCCATAATCGTTAACACCCGAACCTGAAAAATAATCATCGCCGTCGCCACCGTAGTAACTGGCCCATGAAACAGTATCCCCGGTAGTGAATTTTACAATAAAACCATCATAATTACCCCTTGCGAAAGTTGTTTGAAAACCATTCGAAGTTGCGATATTGGTGGAACTGGCTGTTGAACCACTAATGTAGATGTTCCCCGCACGGTCAATATCTAACCCATAAACTTTATCATAACTACTGCCTCCGTAGTACGTTGACCAAGTCATACCCCCCGAAGAATTTAGTTTGGCCAAAAAACCATCGTAAACCCCTCCAAAACTGGTTTGATATGCCCCGGATGTTGCAATATTTGTTGCGCTTTGTGTGAAACCTGCTATATAAACATTGCCATTGGGATCCGCTCTTACACCTCTTATTTCGTTAAAATAGAGCCCCCCAAAATAACTTCCCCAATCGAAAGTTCCGCCTGAAGAAAATTTAGCAATAAAACCATCTTCAGATCCTACCAAAACGCTTTGATAAATTCCTTTTGTTGCAATTCCGGTACTACTATAGGTATTGCCAGCTATATAAACGTTCCCAAATAAATCCGCTGTAACAGAATTACCATAATCGTTACTTTCACCACCAAAATAAGTAGCCCAGTATTCCGAGCCGCTGGTACTGAATTTTGCAAGAAAAGCGTTATAGTACCCATTTGAGGCAGTCTGGTGGGCCCCTGAAGTCGCTAAACCCGAATCATTTGCATATCCAGTAATGTATAAATTACCTGAATGATCCAAACTCATTGCTTGTCCAAAAACCTGCCCATTACCCGCAGATATGTTTTCATTAAATATTTGTAATCCTGAAGGGTTAAGTTTTAAAATAAATGCGGTGGATCCTGTTGACCCGGTAAAATAGACATTACCCGCAATATCAGCGCAGGCAGCTGTTTCTGTTTGAGCGCTTGCAAAATATGTAGCCCATAATAATTTACCAGATTTATTAAATTTTGCAAAAAAAGCTTCATTACCCCCTCCATATGATGATTCCAAAGCACCCGAGGTCGCAATATCGCTGCTACTTGTCGTATTTCCGGCAACAAAAGTATTTCCGGAATCGCTGATACAAACTGCTGTCGCCTTATCTGTACCTGTATAACCAAAATAAGTTCCCCAGATCAAATTTGGATCTATCACCAAATCCTTGTTTTTATCATAACTCCAAACTTTAAAACCATTCTTTTCAAACTTACTTGGTATCATTTTCCCTTCTGAAAAACTTTTTGCCTCGCTTTCTTCCAAAGTACCAAGAGAATTAGAATATTCAATTTTTGAATCTTTTAATTTTTCAATTTTTTTCTGCCCCATTCCATTGCAATTGTATATCGCTCACTTTTCCACCGGGATGGATAATGAATGAATATTCCATTCCTTGTTCTTTGGCCTGGAGAACCATGTCAATATGAGGATATACTGACTCGTAAGTGATGGTTTTATAGGTATGTACATTCATGATACCATGATCAGCATTGCCTGCCTGCCCAGCTTGTTCCAACTTATTCGGGGCGGTATAGTAATTTTCATAATATTCCTGTCGGTCCGTGGCAATGATTTTAGCATTCCGCTTGGAGTTGAGGAGGACAAGGTCGGTGCGGAAAGTGGAAATAGAAGAATGGAGAGCGGAGAGCGGAGAGCGATCAAATCCCCCTCCCGAAGAAGTCGGGACAGCTGCCCCCTTTGGAAAGGGGGATTCCATCCATCCATCTTCTGAGGTTCCGGTTGCTTCAGAGATTTGTTCCTGAGCTTTTTCTTCTTTAGTAAACACAAAACTCAACATCCCCGGTTTGCAGTACAGATATATTCCTCCCTGATGTCCGTAATATTTGATGTCTGAAACCTGAACCTGCCCTTTGTTTTCAACGAAACTCCAGTCTTTATGATTGATAAATTGGTTGATTTTTACTGGATTGCTTGCATGAAGTGCATTGGCAGTCAAAATAAAAAGAGAGACAAAAATTAGTTTTAGAGATTTCAAAGGGTTGGTCATTTATATCAAAAATAAAAAAATAATCTGGTTAATTTACTATTTAAAACTTCACTAGTCGGCGACTTTCAACCTGATCATTCACAATGAATTTCAAAAGGTACACGCCCGGGTTGAGATGGTATTTTTCGGCATTGATGTTAAGTTGATGCAAGCCAGGCACCTCCTCTTCGTTTGTGATTGAGGCGATTTGTTTGCCTTCCAGATCGAAAACATCTATTTTGATCCTCGATTTTTGATCCAGGTTGTAGGAAATAGTAACGTTAGATTGAAATGGATTTGGGAAGACATTAATACCCAATTTCCTTTCTCCAATTGGAACATTTATTCCTGTATGATCCTGTTTTATAAGTATAGTATCACTTGTTAAATAAAGCGGGACGGATTTGCCGCTGTTTGATACCTGGTAATTGTTTGATATTGACAGGCTTGATTTAACGTAATTTTGAGTCAAAGTTTTATTGACAGGAACATACAAAGTTGCAATCAAACCATTACCTGATGCATTTAAATGGTTAATCTTACTTATCCCTATATCCATTGTACCTGACGAAACATCCTTTTTATTCATAGTAATCACGTCAGATATCTTAGCCGCAAAAAAGGAAGTATTCATTTTCAAAAAAGCATTATTGATTTCAAATAATGCGGGATCCAATGCCAAAGAAAATGCAAACCCATATAAATTAGCAACAGGTTTTGATGCGCTACCTATCATGATTTGTGCAACCAAGGTATCACCTGCAAAAAAGGTATCCTTCAAATATTTAATACTTAATTCCGGATCTGAGGGGCTGCCCTGATTTGCGACACCTGATTTGGAATGCGTTGATCCATAATTAGCTGAAACAGCAAGAGTATCTTTATAATTTATAACGCTATCTCCATTGCAGTCGGCATGTTTATAATTGACTCCTCCCGAGAATGAAGAATCCCAATCAGGAGAAGGTTGCCCTGTCCAGTTTATACTTGCAGATGGCCTTGCATGACCTACAGTTCCATAGGCAATGCCAATAGCCAACAAATCTTTCATATCTACAACTTTGTCATCATTGGCATCGCCGGGCCAAACGCATGGGGAAATGGTGATTTTCTTCGAGGTCGAATCGGAACACCCGCTTGCATTTGTAGCTTTCAAACTCACGATATAGGTTCCATTTGAAGTAAATAAATAATTGGGCGATGTTAATTTTGATGTTTTACCATCTCCAAAATACCATAGATAATTAACTGCAGAATCGCTCTTGTTATTGAAGACAAGGCTGTCATCAGGACAAGTTGGAGTATATGAAAAAACGGAATGAGGAACAGGATTTACTGTGATGAGTATGGAGTCAAATGCATTTACACATCCACTTGTATTCACTCCTGTTCCCTTCACTTTGTATGTGGTCGTTACGCTCGGCTGTATTGAGGGGTTTTTGCTGGTGGAAGTAAAACCTGCAGGCACAGATGTCCAGGAATAAGAACCGCCAAGTGTAGACAATGTGCTGATGACCAAACCTGTACCCCGACAAAGACTTTTGGTAGTATTTGTGATAAAAGGAGGATTTGGAGCAACCTTTATGGCAACAGAATCTTTGCTACTGCACCCCAACGCATTGGTCTCCTTTAAGATATAGGTAGAATTATTATATAGAGTTATTGTAGGGTTGCTTATGGTTGAAGTGAACCCGACCGGGTTTGATGACCATAAATATGTATCCCCCGCTGCCGCAGCTTTGCCCAGGGTAATATTATTCCTACGGCATTGGGTAGCTAAAGTTCCGGAAATAAACACCTTTGGAGCTATAGCAGAATCGGTAACTGTCGTCGTATCGTTAGAGTTCAGAGAGTCGGTGACACCGTTGGGTGACGAAGTCCAGGCTTTGATAATATTTGCACCCTGGCTGAAGTTATAGCTTCCTACTGATACCAGTAATGAAGCACCTGATGCAATACTTCCGCTCCATAAATAAGGACTTTCAACAGTTCCGTTAATCGATAAACCTATGGTTGCTTTGGTAAGAGAAACTGTGCCGTAATTACGAACCAAAACTTTTACACTATCCTTACCAGGACAAAATTTCACCCCCGGCGCTTGTATCGAGGCAATACCTGCATCATTGGATATGGAAAACCCAAACTTTGCCAAAAAAGCATTTTCTCCTCCTGAAAGTGACGACTGATATGCCCCGGATGTGGAGATGCCATTTGAGCTTGAAGTTTGACCCGCCATGTAAATATCATCATAAAGATCATTGCAAACTGCGTACCCATTGGCACCGCCGCTACCACCATAATAGGACCCAAAGGCTAATGAGCCATCGCTATTAAATTTTGCAAGAAACGCATCACCATTGGATGTCGAAGAATTTGAACTAAGATAAGCTCCCGAAGTTGCTATATTATTTGAACTGAAGGTATAGCCGGTGATAAACACGTTTCCGGAAGGGTTGACACATACGCCTGATACCTTATCAGTTGCACTTCCACCGTAATAAGTAGCCCATTTTAAATTCCCTGTACTGTCAAACTTAGAAAGAAATCCATCACTATTCCCTCCTCCGTTAGAAGTTTGGTAAGCGCCGGACGTTGCTATATTTGTAAGGCTTTCGGCCTGGCCCGCCATGTATATATTTCCATTGGCATCTGTCGCCAGCCCTGTAGCATAATCAGAGCCAGCCCCACCATAATACGTACCCCATTTTAGTTTGCCTGATGCATCAAATTTTGCTAAAAACGCATTAAAAGCGGTTCCTCCAAAAGGGTCTTTACCTGCCAAAGATGTTTGATACGCACCTGTAGTGGCGATACCAGATGTACTTTTGGTATATCCGCCTAAATAAATATTTCCTGATTTATCGATAGCTACAGCATTTCCATAGTCATTTCCATTACCAAAGTTTTCTGCCCAAACGTATTTTCCTGTCGAATCGAATTTTGCGAGGAACGCGTAATTGTAGTAACCACTTCCAAAACTGGTAAGTCCTGTGATAATGGCATTCCCAAACTTATCCGTGCATAAAGCATAGCTATATTCAGCGTCAGTATTCCCATAATAAGTAGCCCATAATAATGTACCCGAAGAGCTGAATTTTCCTAAAAAAGCATCTGAACCGCCCCCAAATGAAGTTTGATAAGCCCCTTGGGTTGCAATGCCTGATGCGCTTGTGGTACTGCCCGAAATATATAGTTGACCTGCATTGTTTATACATATTGCGCTGATGCTTACAACCCCAGAACCACCCCCGTAATAAGTGGCCCATAAGAGACCGCCTGATTTATTAAACTTCGCTAAAAAGGCATCCCCTTTTCCACTATTAAGAGAAGTTTGATAGGCCCCGCTCGTAGCAATACCGGTTGAACTGGTATTTCCTCCTATATAAATATTTCCTGCACTATCGGTAGCCACAGCAGTGGCCTGTTCAGTACCTTTGCCAAAATAGGTAGCCCAGGTAAGTTTGCCAGGTGCTGATGTCTGTGCATACACCTGTATGTGTTTGGCAATCAATAAAAAAATTAATCCGGCCAGTAGGGTAATGTTTTTCATATAGAAAGGTTTAATTCAAAAATAATTAAAATAAATAGTTATTATTGATTTGACACCATAATTAAACTGTTAAATATGAATGCTGGCCCAACAAAAAACCCGGTCTCAATTAAGGGACAGGGTTTTATTATTTTATTGAACAGTCATCATGTTAACCTCAGGACTTCGCATTTTGCTGCCATCTGGAAACATTTTTCCCTATGTAATATGCGCTTAAGAGAAACACAAAACCATACTTTGCCAGTTTTTCCAGATGTCCTGTTTCACTTGCTATTAAGAGGCAAATGGTCGTAAGCAGTATAAATATAATGTCGGAGTATTTTTTGATAAATGGCATAATCTTAAATTGAGAACCAAAGATAGGATTATTAGGTAAGTTGTAATAAAAAAACCTGCCTCAATTAAGAAACAGGTTTGTGAATATATATTCAACACTCAGAATAACCGATTATTGGTCATTGGAAATTGATCATTGACTAAGCTTCTGCTGTCGGTCCACCGAAATTCATCGGAAAACCTTCAAAGCGTTCGCCTTCGTCTATGCGGCCGTGGGTTTGTTCAAACTTGTCTATGTTATCTCCAAGGGCCGTCAAAAGCCTTTTGGCGTGTTGCGGGGTTAGCAATATTCTCGCCTTTACACGTGCCTGAGGTACTCCCGGCATGATACGAATGAAATCCAATACAAACTCAGAATTGGAATGGGTGATGATCGCAAGATTGCTATAAGTACCCTCTGCTACTTCATTGGGAAGTTCGATATTGAGTTGGTTGGGGTCCTGGTTTTTATTATCGTTTTCGTTTGCCATTATTCTATTTATTTAAGCTGGAAATTTCACGCAAAATACGCAAAGGATTTCTCAAAGAGCGCAAAGCTTTTCAAAATCTCATCCCCCTACCCCCTTCAAAAAGGTAACGATATATAAATTTACACTAAATAAATTTGATTGTTTGAAATATTGAGTATATATTTGCACTATAATTTAAGTGCAAAACAATGATAGGTACATTTTCAAGCATCTTTGAGCTACAAAAGGCTTTTCCTGATGAACAGAGTTGTATAGACCATTTGGAAAAAATCCGGTGGAATGGCAATGTGGTCTCACCTTATGACGAAACATCCAAGGTTTACAAATGCGCAGGTAATAAATATAAGTGCAAGAACACAGGACAGTATTTTAATGTAAAAACCGATACTATTTTTGGAGATACTAAAATCCCATTAGTGAAATGGTTCATGGCATTGTATATATTCAGTAGCCATAAGAAGGGTATCAGCTCTCACCAGTTAGGCCGTGATATATCAATCACACAAAAGTCTGCATGGTTCATGTTGCATCGCTTACGCTTCGCCTTTGCTCACCCTGCATTCAGGGAAATTATGGGCAATACAATTGAAATTGACGAAACATACATCGGAGGCCGTGATAGCAATAAACATGGTAAGAAATTGGATATGCAGAAGAAAGGAACGGGAGCCACTAATAAAACTGCTGTCTTTGGGATGTTAGAGCGTGAAGGAAATGTACAAATGCAGGTTGTTAGCAGGGTTGATGGTGTAGGTCTGAAACCAATAATTTATGAAGCTGTGCCAGTAGGCACTACGATAGTAACAGATGGTTATGGAGCATACAAAGACCTGAACAAACATTACAAGCATGAAATTGTAGCCCATTCAAATAAGGAATATGTGCGTGGTGAGTTTCACACCAACAATATTGAAGGAGCATGGTCACAATTAAAACGTGGTATTTATGGCATCTACCATTCTGCCAGTCCTAAGCATTTGCAGAGCTATTGCAATGAATTTGCGCTTAGATATAACACCCGAAGAGATACCACACAAAATAGATTTGATTTAATTTTGTCTAACATGGTTGGCCGATTGACCTATAAAAAACTGATAGCATGACAAAAAGCATTTCAAAGAATTTGCCAAAGGCAACTCATTTTGGTGATGTACACCTGAATGGATTTGATTTATCTTCTGTTGTATTGGAAGATGGACGACGTCTTTTTTCCGATAGAAGTTTGGCCTACGCTTTTGGAATTAGAGGTGGGGGAGCTTATTATAAACGTAAAAAAAACGCTACAAATGATAGCGCCGTTTTACCCGAATATCTCAGTGCTTCATTTCTTAAACCATTTATATCTAATGAGTTAATAGAAAAATTTGATAGCGCCGTGGAATACACTGCTAAAAACGGTAAAAAGTCACGGGGAATTGATGCCACAGTTTTAGCAGATATATGTGATGTATATGTAACAGCAAAAAATAAAGGTGTCGATAATGATAATTTCCTAAAGGTGGCTGATAATGCTTATACCATGATTAAGGCATTTGCCAAAGTAGGTATCATTGCTTTGGTGGATGAAGCGACAGGGTATCAATATGACCGAGAAAAGGAAGCCCTCCAACAAATATTAAAACTTTATGTAGCAGAGGATATTTTGGAATGGCAAAAGACATTCCATGACCCATTTTATCAGGAAATATTCAGACTAAGAAAATGGCCTTTTACCACAAATGGGATTAACAGTCGTCCAGGCGTTGTAGGCACTTATACAAATACTTTTATTTATGGTCAAATGCCTATTGGAGTTATGGACAAAATCAGAGCAGTAACACCAAAAAATAAAAAAGGACATTATGTATATAAGTTCCATCAGTCACTTACCCCTGAAATCGGGAAAGAGCATTTAAAGAAACAATTGATTGAGGTTACAACCCTAATGTCTATTTCTCAAACATGGCAGGAGTTTATTGACCTTTTTAACAGGAAATACAAAAAACAGGGGAAACAACTTTCTATTGATTTTGGCGAAGAGGAAGAGAAGCAAAAAAATGAAATGAATGCCACAGAGTTTGACCGTTCCCTGAAAGGCATTATGGCGGCAGGTAAACCACCACCATTTAAAGGAAAAGAGACGGAATGAGGGAGAAGGCCTAAGAGAAATCTTAGGCTTTTTTGTTTTCAAAAGAAAGTTCTTACTTTTGAGAGTTCAAAAAATATACGAAGTAGCGTAACTTCATTCTGATTGTCGGAATCCGCGAAATTTCAACATCAGCACAGAATAAGTTAGAAGCTACGCCATTCTGGCGTGGGCTTGGCTTGTTTTGCTGATGGGTACTTCGCGGAACCTCGACGGTGAATAGGTTGTAGCCCACGCTGCATTTATAACCGCTGGTAGGGTTGCACGGCACAAATATTTATGTAATGAGTACATGGTTTCTTTTATCAATAGCTATTATAGGGCTATGTTTGTTTATGTGGGCTTGGTATAAACCAATGATAGACGAATCTTATGAAAAATACTTTGATGTCTGGCGGTATGCATTAATAAGCCAAACCTTTCTGTTATTCATAATAGGATTAATATTCAAACCGTTGCCACTACCTACATTGACAATTGGCGGCATATTAGGCTTTGCTACTATATTAGTTATGACCGTATCGGGTGCGGGAGCTGGTAGTATTACTATGTTTATTGCAAGCACCACAGTTGCAGAACTATTAACGAAAGTCTTTAAGTTCTCAGTGAAAACATATACTTACTTCTTTATGATATTTATGGGTATAGTGTTAATACTGGGAAGCATTTTAGCCCTCATAGGTAAACTCTCGCATTGATTAAAAATACCCCTATTTACAGTAAGTTAAATACTTACGTAATTTTGGTGTAAATAGATATATTGTTACCTTCAAAAAGGGGGAAGCTGACGCATGAGCGTTAATTATTAAATTAGTTGTCCTAAAAAACAATCCCCTCTTTTTGGGAGGGGATTGCTATCATATCAGTTAATATAAAATTAATTACACTTTGTGAGCTACAAGCTTGTCATATTCTTCCTGAGAACCGACAATCAGGTCTTCGTATTCACGCAATCCCGTACCAGCCGGAATCTTATGACCTACGATAACATTCTCTTTCAATCCATTCAATGTATCTACCTTACCAGAGATAGCAGCCTCGTTGAGCACCTTGGTCGTTTCCTGGAAGGAAGCGGCTGAAAGGAAGCTCTGCGTGCCCAGACTGGCCCGGGTAATACCTTGAAGCAATGGACTCGTTGTGGCTGAAACCGCTTCGCGCGCTTCTACTACTTTCTTGTCCCTGCGTCTCAGGATCGAATTTTCTTCACGAAGCTGACGTGAGCTGATGATCTGGCCTGCTTTGAGGTTTTCAGAATCTCCCTGGTCGGTGACAATCTTCTTGTCAAAGATCCAGTTGTTTTCTTCATCCACATCAAACTTGTCTACAGCATCACCTTCAAGGAAACGTGTATCTCCCGGATTGTCAACCAATACCTTCTGCATCATCTGTCGTACAATAACCTCAATGTGTTTATCATTGATCTTTACACCCTGCAGACGATATACTTCCTGGATACCGTTCAAAATATACTGTTGCACTGCGAAAGGTCCTTTGATCTTAAGAATGTCGGCCGGGGTTACGGCGCCATCAGAAAGGGGATCTCCTGCTTTTACATAGTCATTTTCCTGTACAAGAATGTGCTTGGATAATGGAACCAGGTATTTCTTGGTTTCACCATCTTTTGAAGTAACCAGGATTTCCCTGTTACCACGTTTGATAGCTCCGAAAGCAACTGTTCCGTCAATTTCCGTAATAACAGATGGGTTAGAAGGATTTCTCGCTTCGAAAAGCTCGGTAACCCTAGGCAAACCACCCGTGATATCCCTTGTTTTAGATGTCGCACGAGGTATTTTTACAAGAATTTCACCTGCAACTACCTTGGCTTTATCTTCAACAATGATGTGCGCACCTACAGGAAGGTTATATTCACGAAGCACTTCGTTGGCTTTGTTAAGGACCTTAACGGTAGGGATCTTTGTTTTATCTCTTGTTTCCGTAATTACCTTTTCCCTGTGACCGGTTTGTTCGTCAACTTCTTCACGGAAGGTAGTACCTTCTATGATATTTTCAAATACTGTTTTCCCAAGGAACTCTGAAAGAATTACTGCGTTATAAGGGTCCCATGAGCATACTCTGTCTCCTTTGGTAACCTTTTGGCCATTCTTTGAATATACCTGGGAACCATAAGGAATATTATAGGATACCATGGTTACCCTGGTGGCAATATCAATAATCCTTACTTCGCCAGAGCGCCCAATTACAATATCAATAGGTCCTTCATCCGTTTTATAAACAACCGTAGAAACACCTTCAAATTCCAGTTCGCCGTCAAATTTGGCTACAATCTGGCTTTCAGAAGCAATCTTAGATGCAGCACCACCCACGTGGAAGGTACGCAAAGTAAGCTGTGTTCCTGGCTCACCGATACTCTGTGCAGCAATTACGCCCACTGACTCACCTTTCTGAACCATTCTGCCTGTAGCCAGGTTACGGCCATAGCATTTTTCGCAGGTTCCGCGGCGGCTTTCGCATGTTAATACGGAACGTATCTCAACAAATTCTATCGGACTTTCATCAATAATAGAAGACAATTCTTCGGTAAGCTCTGAACCTGCAGGTGCAATGAGTTCGCCTGTAAGCGGATGATAGATATCATGAAGGTTTGTACGACCCAAAATCCTTTCGAATAATGTTTCAACAACATCTTCGTTATCTTTAAGTGCGGCAATGGAAAGCCCACGAAGGGTACCACAATCCTTATCCCTGATAACGACATCCTGAGCCACATCGTGCAAACGACGGGTAAGATAACCGGCATCAGCCGTTTTCAACGCCGTATCTGCAAGACCTTTACGCGCACCGTGTGTAGAGATAAAGTACTCCAATACCGAAAGCCCTTCCTTGAAGTTTGCAATGATCGGGTTTTCGATGATTTCACCTCCACCACCGCCGCCAACGTGTTTACGCGGTTTGGCCATAAGACCACGCATCCCGCTCAGCTGACGAATCTGTTCTTTAGAACCCCGCGCACCTGAATCAAGCATCATGAACACAGAGTTGAATCCCTGGTTATTTTCTGCAAGATGTTTTACAAGTTTATCCGTTACACGGTTTGTAACACGGGTCCAGATGTCAATAACCTGGTTATAACGCTCGTTATTTGTTATAAAACCATTGTTATAGTTTTCTGTAATTTCATCAACTTCCAGTTGTGCTTCTGCAATCATCTGAGCTTTTTCAGGTGGTACAGGCACGTCAGACATGTTGAATGATAAACCGCCTTTGAAGGCGTATTTGAAACCAAGATCTTTTATATCATCCAGGAATTTAGAAACGCGTGCCAGACCGGTATTCTGATAGATCTGGGTAATGATATCACGAAGCGTCTTTTTAGAAAGCAATTCATTGATATATCCCATCTCTTCAGGTACTACCTGGTTGAAAAGAACACGCCCAACGGTAGATTCTACAGTTTTAAGGTCAAGATGGCCTGTTTCTTTGTCGCGAACGTAGGTTTTCAGTTTGATCCATGAATGAAGATCTACCATCTGGTGATCGTATGCAATCAAAACTTCTTCAGCGCTATAAAAATTAAGGCCTTCACCTTTTACAATTTGTTCTTTGGTGCTCTTTCTGCCTTTGGTGATATAATACAAGCCTAATACCATGTCCTGAGAAGGTACTACAATCGGGTTTCCGTTTGCAGGGTTCAGGATATTATGGGAAGCAAGCATTAATAATTGCGCCTCAAGTATTGCGGCGTTACCAAGTGGCACGTGAACGGCCATCTGGTCGCCGTCAAAGTCGGCGTTGAAGCCCTGGCAAACCAGAGGATGCAGCTGGATGGCCTTTCCTTCAACCAGTTTTGGCTGGAATGCCTGGATACCCAACCTGTGCAGCGTAGGCGCACGGTTAAGCATTACAGGGTGTCCTTTCAATACATTTTCGAGGATATCCCAGATAACAGGGTCTTTGCGTTCAACGATTTTCTTTGCAGATTTAACCGTTTTTACAATACCCCTTTCAATAAGCTTGCGGATGATAAATGGTTTGAAAAGCTCAGCTGCCATGTTTTTTGGCAAGCCGCATTCGTGCATTTTCAACCATGGACCCACAACGATTACCGAACGACCGCTATAATCCACACGTTTACCAAGCAAGTTCTGACGGAAACGACCTTGTTTTCCTTTCAGCATATCGCTGAGGGATTTCAATGGACGATTACCTTCCGTTTTAACGGCATTGGCTTTACGTGAATTGTCAAATAATGAGTCAACTGCTTCCTGGAGCATCCTCTTTTCATTACGAAGGATAACTTCAGGCGCTTTGATTTCGATAAGTCTCTTCAAACGGTTGTTTCTGATAATTACCCTTCGGTAAAGATCATTCAAGTCTGAAGACGCGAACCTGCCACCATCTAATGGCACCAATGGACGAAGTTCTGGCGGTATAACCGGAAGAACTTTGATGATCATCCATTCAGGTTTGTTCTCGAAATTCACATTAGCACTACGGAAACTCTCAATTACCTTAAGGCGTTTGAGTGCTTCGTTTTTGCGTTGTTGTGATGTTTCGTGATAGGCCTGGTTCCTGAGTTCGTAAGACAGATCGTCGAGGTTAAGCCTGCCCAAAAGGTCAATAATGGCTTCACCACCCATTTTAGCAATGAATTTATTCGGATCAGAATCTTCGAGCATCTGGTTTTCCTTAGGAAGTGTTTCCAGGATTTCCAGGTATTCTTCTTCAGTCAGGAAGTCAAGGTACTGAATACCATCGCCTTCTTTTACGCCAGGCTGTACTACTACATACCTTTCATAATAGATAACGAGTTCCAGTTTTTTGGCAGGCAAGCCAAGCATGTAACCGATTTTATTCGGCAATGACTTGAAATACCAGATATGCGCTACAGGAACAACGAGGTTTATATGCCCCATTCTTTCCCTGCGCACACGTTTTTCCGTTACTTCTACACCGCAACGGTCGCAAACGATTCCTTTATATCGGATACGTTTGTATTTTCCGCAATGACATTCGTAATCCTTTACAGGACCAAATATCCTTTCACAGAAAAGGCCGCCCATTTCAGGTTTGAAGGTTCTATAATTTATAGTTTCAGGCTTGGTTACCTCTCCATTGCTCCATTCAAGCATGATTTCTGGTGAGGCAAGGCCTATAGATACTTTAGTAAAATCGCTTTGCAGCTTCAATTTTTCTCTTTTTAGAGTCATAAAACTTTAAAATTTTTATTCAAGTTTAATATCCAATGCCAGGCCTTTGAGCTCGTTCAACAATACGTTGAATGATTCCGGGATACCTGCTTCCGGAAGATTATCGCCCTTTACGATGGCTTCATAGGTCCTTGCGCGACCAATAATGTCATCGCTCTTAAGCGTAAGCATTTCCTGCAAAATGTTGGAAGCACCAAAAGCTTCGAGTGCCCAAACCTCCATTTCACCAAAACGCTGTCCACCAAACTGGCTCTTACCGCCCAATGGCTGTTGTGTGATAAGAGAATAAGGCCCAATAGACCTTGAGTGCATCTTATCGTCAACCATGTGGCTCAGTTTTATTATATAAATAACACCTACAGTAGTAGCCTGGTCAAATTCTTCACCGGTTAAACCATTTAACAACTTTACTTTCCCGTTTTTAGGCAACCCCGCTTTCTCGATGTAATAATCGATTTCAGCTTCAGAGGCACCATCAAATATCGGGGTACCGAATTTGACGCCGAGCGTTTTACCGGCCCAGCCCAATACGGTTTCGTAAATCTGCCCAAGGTTCATACGTGAAGGTACACCAAGTGGATTCAACACGATATCAACCGGTCTTCCATCAGGTAAGAAAGGCATATCTTCCTCAGGAACGATTTTAGCAACAACACCTTTATTACCGTGCCTTCCAGCCATCTTATCCCCTACTTTCAGCTTACGTTTTTCGGCAACATAAACTTTGGCGAGTTTTAAAACGCCTGTTGGGAGTTCATCGCCAATGGTAATGGAAAACTGGTCACGTTTGTAACGGCCAATTTCTTCGTTTACCCTGGTTTTATAGTTCTGGAGAATCTTTTTTACCAGGTTATTCTTATCATTATCATTGGTCCAGTTGTTTGGATCGATATCTGTAAAGTCTATTTTAGCAATATTCTTTGCATTGAATTTCGATCCCTTAGGCAGCAATTCTTCACTGTAAACGTTAAATATTGAATTAGAAGTTTTGCCATCCAATACCGTTGAAAGTTTTTCGATGAGAAGTTCCTTTACCGCAACAAGGTTCTTTTTATGCTCGGCTTCCAGTTTGGTAACCAGAACTTTATCCCTGTCTTTGGCACTTCTTTCTTTTTTAGATCTTTCAAAAAGCTTTTTGGAGATTACAGTACCGTTACCTGATGGTGGCACACGCAAAGAAACATCCTTTACATCACCGGCTTTTTCACCGAAAATGGCGCGAAGCAGTTTTTCTTCCGGTGACGGTTCAGATTCTCCTTTCGGAGTAATCTTACCAATCAATATATCACCTTCATGTACTTCTGCCCCAACCCGGATCAATCCGTTTTCGTCAAGATTCTTTGTGGCTTCTTCACTTACGTTCGGGATGTCATTTGTAAACTCTTCCATGCCACGTTTGGTATCTCTTACATCAAGTTCATACTCTGTAATATGGATAGAACTAAACCAGTCTTCACGAACTGCTTTTTCATTGATAACGATTGCATCCTCAAAATTGTATCCCTGCCATGGCATGAATGCAACAGTAAGGTTACGCCCAAGAGCCAATTCGCCGCCATCAGTAGCAAAACCATCGGTCAATATCTGTCCTTTGGTTACTTTCTGGCCTTTTTTAACGATCGGCTTCAGGTTTATACATGAATTCTGATTTGTACGACGGTATTTGATCAGGTTGAAGGTTTTTACATCGCCTTCAAAATCAAGAATCTGCTCGTCAAAACCTCTTTCGTATCTTATAATAATCTTATTGGCATCTACGTATTCTACCACACCCTCATTTTCTGAGCGGAGCTGAATACGGCTGTCTTCGGCAATTCTTGCTTCAATACCGGTACCAACGATTGGTGCTTCCGGTTTGAGCAATGGTACTGCCTGGCGTTGCATGTTAGATCCCATCAGTGCACGGTTGGCATCATCATGCTCCAAAAATGGAATCAATGAAGCTGCAATCGAAACGATCTGGTTAGGAGAAACATCCATGAACCCAATAGCTGAAGGCTCAACAATGTTGAACTCACCGCTCTGACGGGCTTTGATTTTATCGCCCTGCAGATGGCCTTTGGCATCCACGGCAGCATTTGCCTGTGCAATAATTTTATCGTCTTCTTCTTCAGCACTCAGGTAAGTTACCGGAGATTCCATTAGCAGTTTGCCATTTTCAACGGTACGATATGGGGTTTCGATAAATCCCATGCCGTTAATTTTCGCAAAAACTGATAAGGATGATATAAGACCGATGTTCGGACCTTCAGGTGTTTCAATGGTACACAAACGACCGTAGTGCGTATAATGCACGTCACGAACCTCGAAACCGGCTCTTTCTCTCGAAAGACCACCAGGTCCAAGTGCACTCATCCTTCTTTTGTGGGTGATCTCAGCCAGCGGATTGGTTTGATCCATGAACTGAGACAACTGGTTGGTACCAAAGAATGAATTGATAACAGATGAAAGTGTACGGCTATTGATAAGATCAGTAGCTGTAAATACTTCATTGTCACGAACGTTCATACGTTCGCGGATGGTACGGGCCATACGGGCAAGACCTACGCCGAACTGAGCATATAACTGCTCACCTACGGTACGTACACGCCTGTTGCTCAAGTGGTCAATATCATCCACATCGGCTTTGGAATTACTAAGCTCGATGAGGTATTTTATGATCGAAATAATGTCTTTGGTGGTAAGTACCCTGGTTTCAGAAGACTCGCTAAGACCCAGTTTTTTGTTGATCCTGTAACGGCCAACTTCACCGAGGTCATAACGTTTATCTGAAAAGAAAAGGCGCTCTATGATACCACGGGCTGTTTCTTCATCCGGTGGATCAGCATTACGCAACTGGCGATAGATATGCTCTAAGGCCTCTTTTCCAGAGTTTGAAGGGTCTTTCTGAAGGGTATTGTATATGATCTCATAATCGTTAATGTCCATATCTTCCCTGTGAAGGAAAATGCTTTTCACATTAGCGTTTATGATCATATCAATATGATCTTCCTGTAAAACGGTATCCCTCTCAAGAATGATTTCATTCCTTTCGATGGAAACCACCTCACCGGTATCTTCATCTACGAAGTCTTCAACCCATTTACGAAGTACCCTGGCGGCAAGTTTACGACCAACAAGTGGTTTCAGCTTGGCTTTGGATACTTTTACTTCTTCGGCAAGGTCAAAAATCTGAAGGATATCCTTATCAGATTCAAAACCAATGGCACGAAGCAGTGTTGTAACCGGGAATTTCTTTCTCCGGTCAATATAGGCATACATGACGTTGTTCACATCTGTAGCAAACTCCATCCAGGAACCCTTGAAAGGGATAACCCTGGCTGAATACAAACGTGTACCGTTGGTATGGAACGTCTGGCTAAAGAATACACCCGGAGAACGGTGGAGTTGTGATACGATAATACGTTCAGCTCCATTGATTACAAATGTACCCCTTGGGGTCATGTACGGAATGGTACCAAGATATACATCCTGTACCATCGGTGCAAAATCTTCGTGTTCAGCATCGGTGCAATACAAACGAAGTTTTGCTTTCAGCGCGACATTATAAGTCAACCCACGCTCAATACATTCGTCAATATTGTACTTTGGCGGGTCAACAAAATAGTCCAGGAATTCGAGGACAAACAGTCCCCTGGCATCCGAAATAGGGAAATTTTCGGCAAAAACTTTAAATAACCCTTCATTTTTCCGGCCTTCCTGTGAAGTTTCAAGCTGAAAGAAATCCTGAAATGATTTTAATTGAACATCAAGAAAATCAGGATAATCAAGCGGATTTTTAATTTTGGCAAAATTTATTCTGCCGTTAACAATGTTTTGCTTCATCAAGGGTATTGACTTTAAAAACGTTTTTAATTAGCTATAAATAAGAATAGACCTGTCAATTATTGGCAGGTCTTCCCGTCTCCATAAAGGAGAATATACGATGCAGTTACTGCAACTCAATCTCTGCTCCAGCTTCTTCCAATTTGGCTTTCATACTTTCAGCCTCTTCTTTAGAAATGCCTTCTTTCACAGCTTTTGGTGCACCATCTACCAGTTCTTTAGCTTCTTTGAGCCCAAGACCGGTAAGGTCTTTAACTAATTTAACGACATTGAGTTTGGCACCACCTGCAGCTTTCAATATTACATTGAACTCAGTTTTTTCAGCAGGTGCAGCTTCAGCAGCAGCAGCGCCACCACCACCAGACATCATTACAGGAGCTGCAGCAGCAGGCTCTATACCATATTCGTCTTTAAGGATTTGTGCCAACTCGTTCACTTCCTTTACGGTAAGATTTACAAGTGTTTCGGCAATTGTTTTAACGTCAGCCATTTTTAATATAGATTTAAAGGATATTTGATATAATTTTTATTTCGATTCTTTTTCAGACAATGTTTTTACGATGCCTGCTATTTTGTTGCCCGCAGATGATTGAAGACCGCCAATAACGCTCTTCATAGGCGATTGCAACAACGCGATAACATCGGCGATGAGTTCTTCTTTCGACTTCAGGGACATCAGGGTGTCGATCATATGATCGCCCACATATAAAGATGCTTCAATAAAAGCAGCTTTTAATACAGGTTTGGTATGATTTGACCTGAATTCCTTGATCAGTTTTGCAGGGGCTGTATAACTTTCTGCAAACATGATGGCAGAAGGCCCCTTTAAAACAGGTTTAAATGATTCTGTTTCTATATTTGCCTGCTCGAGAGCCTTGGCAATCAAAGTATTTTTTACCACTTGCATATTGATACCCTTTTGAAAGCAAAGCCTCCTCAGGTCATTGGTTTGTGCAACAGTAAGGGTAGAAATATCTGTAATATAGAAATTCTTTCTTTGAGCAATGGTATTCCCTAAAGCTTCAACTATTTCCGATTTTTGTTCTTTTTTCATAGCTTATATTCCTGTTACGGTTTTATGGTCAACCGGAATTCCTTTGCTCATGGTACTTGATAATGTAATGCTTTTGAAATAAGTACCTTTAGCCGAAGAAGGTTTCAACTTGGCTACCGTATGCAATATTTCTTCCGCATTTTCTTTTATTTGCTCCGAATTGAAACTAACCCGGCCGATAGAGGCATGAATAATGCCAAACTTGTCAACCTTAAAGTCAATTTTACCTGCTTTTACTTCTTTTACCGCCTTGGCTACATCTGTAGTTACTGTTCCTGCTTTAGGGTTAGGCATTAAACCACGAGGGCCTAATACACGACCAAGCTTACCCAGTTTCGGCATAACGTCAGGTGTTGTAATGATGACATCAATATCAACCCATCCACCTTCAATTTTTTTCAGGTATTCGTCAAGACCCGCAAAATCTGCACCAGCTTCCAATGCTACTGCTTCTTTATCAGGATTAACGAGTGCCAGAACTCTTAAAGAGCGGCCGGTGCCATGAGGTAACGCAACGGTACCACGAACCATCTGGTTCGCTTTACGAGGGTCAACACCCAGGCGGATATCGATATCTACTGAAGAATCAAATTTGGTAAAGGTTATTTCTTTTACCAGGGCAGAAGCTTCCACCAGTGAATAATTCTTTTCAGGCACGATTTTGCCTGCAACTTCTTTTTGTTTTTTTGTTAATTTGCTCATATCAGCCTCCTTTTAGTTTGCCCAGGGTGCACTTCCTGAAACGGTGATTCCCATACTACGTGCCGTACCTGCCACCATTTTCATGGCCGATTCTACTGTGAAACAATTAAGGTCAGGCATTTTGTCTTCAGCTATGGCCTTTACCTGGTCCCAGCTTACAGATGCCACTTTTACACGGTTTGGCTGTGCAGATCCGCCTTTGATTTTGGAGGCGTCTATCAACTGCACGGCTACCGGAGGTGTTTTAATGATGAAATCGAATGATTTATCACTATAAACGGTGATGATAATAGGAAGCACTTTGCCGGCACGATCTTGCGTCCGCGCATTGAACTGCTTGCAAAACTCCATGATGTTAACACCCTTAGAGCCCAAAGCTGGTCCGATTGGCGGAGCAGGATTGGCGGCACCGCCTTTTACCTGCAATTTTATAAAACCTGTTATTTCTTTTGCCATTTTTTTGAAATTTGAAATTTGAAATTTGGACGCCTGAAGCCTCCTCTTTTCAAATTTATTAACTCACACAACTACTACTATTTTGAAATCTGACAACCTGGAAAGTGGCTCAAATGATGGAAGCTCATTCATGTCTTTCCAAATTTCAAATTTCAAATTTCTTATTCCTTCTCAACCTGCATGTAGTTAAGTTCTACAGGGGTTCTACGCCCGAAGATCTTAACCACAACCTTCAATTTTTTCTTTTCTTCATTGATCTCTTCAATCATGCCGCTAAAGCCGTTGAAAGGACCATCTATTACTTTTACCGGTTCGCCTATCAGGTATGGCACTTCCATATTATCACCCAGTTCGTTCAGCGCGTCTACTTTTCCGAGCATCCTGTTTATTTCAGAAGCACGGAGCGGTTCCGGATTCCCTTTCGATCCCAAAAACCCAACTACGCCGGTAACTGCCTTGATAACATGTGTTACCTCACCTTCAAGCGTTCCCTCAAGCATTATATAACCCGGGAAATAATTCCGCTCTTTTGTTACTTTTTTCCCCTTACGCAACTGTATCACCTTCTCCATTGGTATAAGGATCTGGTTTACATAGGCGCTCAGGTTTTCTCTTTTCAGTTCAGACTCAATATACTGCTTCACTTTCCGCTCCTGACCCGAGATCACTCTTAATACGTACCATTTGAAGTCCTGCATTTTCTTTGTATTCCTTTTATTGCTTAGGCAGTAACTGAATATAAGAATTTGAAGACCTGCTCAAGTATCGAATCAATTCCAAAAATAAGCAAGGCTATCAGGGCTGAGGCAACGAGCGTTACAATAGCGCTGCTTTGCAATTCATCCCAGGTTGGCCAGGTCATTTTGTTGATCAGTTCATCGGCAGTGAGCTGAAGACCATTATATATTTTTTTGAACATATCTTAAAATTTTACCCGCAGGGGTGGAGAGGCTCGAACTCCCGGCCTACGGTTTTGGAGACCGTCGCTCTACCAATTGAGCTACACCCCTGTTTTATTTTTAAGTATTTAATTACTTTATAATCTCAATAACCTGACCGGCACCAACGGTACGACCACCTTCACGAATTGCGAAGCGGAGGTTTTTCTCCATTGCCACAGGAGCAATCAGTTTTACACTTATTGTTACGTTATCGCCAGGCATAACCATTTCCACACCTTCTGCCAGGGTAATTTCACCTGTAACATCTGTGGTACGGAAATAGAACTGTGGACGATATTTATTAAAGAACGGAGTGTGACGTCCACCTTCTTCTTTTTTCAATACATAGATCTCAGCTTTGAAATCAGTGTGAGGTTTGATTGAACCCGGAGCACAGATAACCATACCACGACGGATATCGTTCTTTTCAATACCACGGAGCAAAAGACCAGCGTTATCACCGGCTTCACCTCTGTCAAGTATTTTACGGAACATTTCAACACCTGTAACTACTGATTTTAATGGTTCTTCGTTGAATCCAACGATTTCCACCGCATCACCTGTGTTGATAACACCTCTTTCAATACGACCTGTAGCAACAGTACCACGGCCTGTGATAGAGAATACGTCTTCAACTGACATTGCGAATTTCAAATCCACAGCACGTGGCGGGATTGGAATATATGTATCCACTGCTTCCATCAACTGGTTTACAGTTTGTACCCATTTTTCTTCGCCATTCAATGCACCAAGTGCAGAACCACGAATAACAGGGGTGTTTTCACCATCAAAGCTATAGAAAGTAAGCAAGTCCCTGATTTCCATTTCTACCAGGTCAAGAAGTTCTTCATCATCTACCATGTCTACTTTATTCATAAACACCACCAAACGAGGAACACCTACCTGGCGGGCCAGAAGGATGTGTTCGCGTGTTTGTGGCATCGGGCCGTCAGTCGCAGCAACAACAAGGATAGCGCCGTCCATCTGTGCAGCACCTGTAACCATGTTTTTCACATAGTCAGCGTGACCAGGACAGTCAACGTGTGCGTAGTGACGATTAGCTGTTTCATACTCAACGTGAGCTGTATTGATTGTGATACCTCTTTCTTTTTCTTCAGGAGCGTTATCAATAGAATCGAAAGACCTCACTGATGCCAAACCTTGTTTAGACAAAACGGTTGTAATAGCCGCCGTAAGCGTTGTTTTACCATGGTCAACGTGGCCAATGGTGCCAATGTTTACGTGAGGTTTGGTTCTTTCAAATTTTTCTTTTGCCATGACAATTTAATAATTAGTAGATGATGTTAATTTTTTAGTTTAAGTCGTTTCTCTTTAATCAGTAAGTCAGTTCTATAAATACGAAAAGATAAAATTCAATTTTTTAGAGCCAACTACGGGACTTGAACCCGTGACCCCGTCCTTACCAAGGACGTACTCTACCAGCTGAGCTAAGTCGGCTTGTCTGGTAAGAGGTTAGAAGTTAAATGTGAAATATTTCAGGAAGCTTTTCACTACTTACTTCTTACTTATCACCAAATCAGAGCGGGAGACGAGACTCGGACTCGCGACCCTCAGCTTGGAAGGCTGATGCTCTACCAACTGAGCTACTCCCGCTTGTTTGTTTATTACATTCTCTAAAATAAACCGGCTCTTGTGTTTTATCAACTTAAGCGCCGGAAAATAATTTTAGACCAAACTTTCCTAAATGCCCAGCATTTTTTAAAAGCCAAAGTGGGGAGAGAAGGATTCGAACCTTCGTAAGCTTCCGCTAACGGATTTACAGTCCGTCCCATTTGGCCACTCTGGTATCTCCCCTTTTTTTGTTAAAAAAAAGAGAGCCGATGGACGGATTCGAACCGCCGACCCGCTGATTACAAATCAGCAGCTCTGGCCAGCTGAGCTACATCGGCATTATAATTTTATCGATTCAGTATGTAAAGAGCGTACTATCCCTTCAAAAAGGACTGCAAATTTAATTCTTTTTTTATGATTTGTGTGTCAAAAATTCTTTAAATATTTTTCAGGGTCCGTTCTTTGTACTTTTTCAGGCGGGCCTGCATTGATTTTACGCTGTCTTCCAATGCATTAAGAAAAGTATCGCTGCTCTCTTTTACGAAGAGCGTATCGTCTTTGACAATCAATTTTATTTCAACTTCTTTGGTTTCGCGCTCCTCATGAAGATAAACGATGGCATCTATGATGTTGTTATAATGGTGTTCCAGTTTCCCTACTTTGGTTTGAATCTGCTCTTCAAACAGTTCGGTCATTTCGTGACCATTGTGCTCAATTCTGATATTCATCTTATTGATATTTAACTTTTTGGATGTGCTTGTTTGTAAATCGTTTTTAGTCTTTCTATGGAATTATGGGTATAAACCTGGGTAGCTGCAAGGCTGGCATGCCCTAATAGCTCTTTGATGGCATTGATATCGGCACCATTGTTGAGCAGATGGGTAGCGTAGGTATGCCTTAATACGTGCGGACTGGTTTTGGATATATTGCTCACGGCGCCAATATGTTGTTTTACACATCGCTGAACAAACATAGGATATAATTGTTCGCCCGAATCAGATAGTATAAGATATTCATTAGAATCAAAACCTGTCAGTTTTCTTAAGACCAGGTATTCCTCTATGGCATAAACCAATGATGCTGTAACAGGGATAATCCGCTCCTTGTTTCGTTTTCCAAGTACTTTTATCGTTTTTGATTTTATATCTACATCCCTGGTTTTTAAACCAATAAGCTCCGCACGCCGCATGCCGGTGCCGTATAACAACTCAATGATCAGTTTATCACGCTTCCCTGCAAAACTTTCTTCAAATACATTAAAATCGAGCAGGGTGTTCATATCTTTTTCTTCAACCCATTCATACAAACGCTTTGCCGTTTTTAATCCGGAAATGGTCGACAACGGGTTTTTATCTATATGAGACGTCCTCAAAAGGTATTTATAATAGGTATTTACGGCCGTAAGTTTCCGGTTTACTGACCGTGGACTTAATTTTTCTTCAATCCCCTGGTATATCCATGATTTTACCATTGGGGCGGTAACCATCGCAAATTCTTCAACCTGGTACTGGTCTTTGATGAAATTAAAAAACTGCAAAACATCGGATTGATAGGCGGAAAGGGTATTGGGTGAATACCGTCTTTCATTTTTCAAATATGCCGCAAAAGCGTCAATGTAATTCATTTCCACATAATAACGGCCATTAATCCAAAAACAAATATAGCAAAAAATATGCAAAAAAAAGAATAAAAAATGCGCTAACCAGGAGACCAGCGCAGAAATCAAAAAACAGGGAGGTTTTTTGTTATTCCTGTTCTTCTATGAAATGCTGACGATAAATGGCTTTACCTATCGCTGTGCGTTTAGTAACGGAATCCTTAACAAAGAACTGGCGGTTTCTGTATTCTTTAATAACACCCGCTTTTTCAAGTTTCTTTTTAAAGCGTTTCAGTGCTTTGTCAATGGGTTCGTTTTCTTTAATCGTAACTCTGATCATCCGTGTTTTTATAAAATTTTCGTTTGAGCCTGCAAAGATAGGAAATTTTTGATTTGTTGGTTAATGAAGGATTAACTTATTTAACAATAGCCGACATGAGCCATTAACTTGCCTTTTTGAATGCGGCATTTCTGGTTTTCTGACACGGTCATCCAGATTAGCAATGTCTTCAATTGCTGTTTTAATTTCTTCAAGCGTTTTATTGGTCTGATTTAGACCATGAATTAAATCTACCTGACTTTCTACGAGTTTTTCTAACAACTGGCCGTTTCGTTCTAAAATCCTTTTTTCGGTATTCGAAATCCATTATTTGAATTTTCAGCTTTTTTTGAAAACGGTTTTTTCAAGTTTCTTAACCCGGTCTTCAAGTTTAAGATTGTTTTCAAGTACTTCTACAATTCGCATATTTGATAAGCGCAGTTCATTAAGTGCCAGATTGGTTTTGTTCTGTCCTTCGACTAATTTTTCTAAAATGTCCTCGTGGCGGTCTGATCTCTGTAAAAGCCCGGCCAATAATTCCACAATTTTACTTTCTTCTTTCATGTAACTTGTAACTTGATTAGGTTACGCCAAAATTAATTAAAAAGTTCAAATTTGAAATTCTATGTAGCATTTTTCATTTTAACCGAAAAATACTATGCTTCCCTGCATCCGTCTCAAAAACAGCCACCGTATCTTTTAAATTATATCCTTTAAAAAAATCCATATTAGTGCTTAAAAGAGAGGCCCGGTTCATAATCTCAGGCCTTCCTGTACAGTCTGTATATACATTCCCTCCATTGGAAAGGTTACTGTCTACTTTTGCTTTAAGTTCAGAAACAGGGCTATGCAATTGATAATATTCCGGTGCAGGCCAGACATTTTCAGGCCAATGACCCTTTTGGTAATAATATTGGTTTAAAATAATCGCCGGTTCGGCGGCGATAAACTTATCATTAGGATGGTCAATTATAAACTGCGTAACCTGATCATCGGCATTGAAATGCAATTGATTATTTGGATAAATGCCATAAGAGAAATTCCAGATAAGTAATGATGCAGCTGTAACAGCCAGTGATTTGATAGGAATCCAGTTTGCTTTTGCCAATAGTATGACTGCGAGGACAGGAAGCATCACCATAAACTCCGCATTGCCTATATTATATATGGCAAAGGCCAATTGTAATATTAATATGAGCGAATGTGTTTTTACTATGATATTCAGAGTTGCCAATCCCGATTTTTTCGGGATTGGCAACTCTTTTCCTTTGAAAATGAAAACAACCGCATATAAAATCGGCCCCAATGTCAAAATACCAGGTATCAGCCATAATTTATTGTTGGAAATCATTACCCAAATCTGTCCATGGACCTGAAAAAAGGTCCTGAACAGATTGATACCCCCTAAAAGGAAGTTATTTAAGCCTATATGGTTGCCGGCGGCGCCCGTATAATAGTCATGGAAAACAAAATGGCTGATGTTGAACACGGAGAGGCTTTGCCCCAGATAAAATGCAATAACCAGCAAATAAGCGATGGGTGCAATAATAAAAGTGGAAGCGAATACAATTCCTCTTTTTGGATTGTATGCTCCATCAATCATAATCCATCCAAAAAACAACCCTATAAACCAGAATAAATGGATCTGGTGATACAGGCAGGCAATGGTGGCAAAAATGCCGTTCAGGATGATATATTTATACGAATATATGCCTCTTATATAGGATTTTACAAAAAATAAACTTCCCAGGAGTGAAAAGAAAATGGGAATAATATAGTTTTCATTTTCAGTTGCAAATCGCCAGAAACCAAAACTGAAAGCAGCCATAGCTGTTAATATTAACGCTCTTAAAGGGTTAGTTGAAAGAAGTTTTAAAATCCGGAATAAAACAATGCAAGAAAGCAGCGCAAAAACAGTATTGATCGTAATCCCCAGTAGGAGTGTATTCCTGATGCCTGTACAGAATTTTATGCCATAAAGTGTTGCTGTATATAAAAGATGGTGGGGGCTAAACAGATCATGCCCAAATTTGGCATCCGCAGCATAACTCCAGGCATCACCGCTGTTGTTGTGGGAGGGGAACCTCAGATATAAAATAAGGACCCACGCGAAAAAGCAAATTGAAAGTAATGGGTAATATTTAGTGGATTGCTTCAATCGGGGATGTTTTCAGCAAATGTAATGGATGGAAATGAAACAGTCCATTCCGCCAACTTACCACTTATCACTTATCACTAATGTAGAATCTCCCTGCTGATCACCAGTTTCTGAATTTCACTGGTCCCCTCCCCTATGGTACAGAGTTTGGAATCGCGGTAGAATTTCTCAACCGGGAAATCTTTGGTATAGCCATAGCCTCCAAATATCTGAACGGCATCAACAGAAACGCGGACTGCTGCTTCAGAAGCATAATATTTAGCCATGGCTGATTTAAGAGATACTTTTTGTCCACGGTTTTTCAGATCAGCAGCCTGCATTGTAAGCAGTTCCGATACTTCCAGATCAGTTTTCATATCGGCCAGTTTGAAAGCAATACCCTGGAAAGAAGCTATAGGCTGATCGAACTGATGCCGTTCTTGTGCATATTTTAATGCTGCTTCATAGGCGCCACGTAATATCCCAAGAGACAAAGCTGCAATAGAAATACGGCCTCCATCCAGGACTTTCATACTCTGGATAAAGCCATCTCCTACCTCACCAAGTACATTTTCATGTGGTACACGGCAATTTTCGAAAAGCAGTTCCGTGGTTTCGGATGCCCGCATGCCAAGTTTATTCTCTTTGCGACCTCCGGCAAACCCTGGGGTTGTTTTTTCAACGATAAAGGCCGTCATACCGTGGCTGTCTCTTCTTTCTCCTGTTCTGGCTATCACAACAGCTATATTACTACTGATACCATGGGTGATCCAGCATTTTGAGCCGTTCAGTACCCAGTCGTCACCATCGCGCACGGCTGTGGTCAGCATATTCATTGCATCGCTGCCTGTATTGGGCTCAGTTAGCCCCCAGGCACCAATCCATTCTGCCGAAGCCAGTTTGGGAAGGTATTTTTTCTTTTGGACTTCATTTCCAAAAGCCAGGATATGGCCTGTGCAAAGGGAATTGTGTGCAGCAACTGATAATCCTATTGAAGGATCAATTTTCGCGATTTCATCAATGACTGTTACGTATTCTAAATAACCGAGACCTGCCCCGCCATATTCTTCAGGAACCAAAACGCCCATCAGGCCCAGTTCACCGAGTTTTTTGAAGAGTTCTACCGGGAAATGTTGACTTTCGTCCCATTCCATAATGAAAGGACGCATATTCTTTTCCCCAAACTCCCTGATGGTCTGGGCAATCATTTTCTGATTTTCAGTGTATTCAAAATTCATGGCAATCTTTATAAAAGAAGGCAAAATTACGGAACATTTACCATTGACCAGTTAACAATGATCAATTAACAAAATAGAATTAACAGATGAAAATAAAATCAAACCGCAGAGGACGCAATGGTATCGCAAAGAACGCTGAGTTGATACCATGATTCTGTTGTATTTCTTTGCTGCCTCTGCGAAGCCTTTGCGATCTTCGCGGTTAAATCTTACTTCCCAATAAGATATATTTGCTTAGCCAATTTTCTAATCACAAACTTACATAAGCCTTTATTTTCTGGAAAACCTGATCATCCATGTTTAATATCTTTTTCAGGCTTTCGATTGTTATAAAACGACCATGCGTTTTTCGGTATTTTATTAATTTGCTGGCAGAGTCTTCATCAAAATAAGGAAAATCCTTTATTTCGGCTTCTTTTGCTTTGTTGATATTCAGGTATTTTGGTTTCCCGGCACTCAAATATACCTGTGGTTTGAGATAGGCAAATTTTTCAGCCCTGATGCCATGTACATCCATCAATTGATCAACACTTATAAAACAACCCAGCTTGCGTCTGAAATCGAGAATACGTCCCGCGAAAGCAGGTCCGATGCCCTTGATGGTCATCAGTTTGATAGAATCTGCAGTATTTATATCCACGGGAACAGTCAATGCTTTTTTGGGACCGGAGTAAGTATGTTCCTCATTGCCATTGCTTATACTTATTCCTGAATCTCCCTTCCCTGATTGTAATTCTTCTGCTGCCTTTTCAAGTTTCGAGAAATCGGTTTTTGTTTCCGGAATAAAATAAATGATAAAGAACTGAATACCAAACAGGATAATGATGATTGCAAACAAGGCGATGAAACCGGCTTGCTCTTTCCTGCTAAGGTCAAAATAATCTTTCAGCCATTTCATCAGGGGTTGGTAATGGTTAGTGATGAGGCAAAAATAAGGGCTTAAAATTAATGGAGTATATTTTCACGCTGAGAAAGTTGCCAACTTTTGAAAAGTTGTCAACTTTAATAACGTTCAATCCTCCACCAGAAATTTCTTTACTATTTCCTGTCCGTTTTCGTAAAACCTGATGAAATATATCCCTTTTTTCAGACCTCTTATATCGGTTTTAATCGTTCCGGTACTGACGTTAACATATTGGGATTGTACCAGCTTTCCATTCAGGTCAATGATTTCAACCGGACTGTTCAGGCTCACAGGGTGGTGGAAATCAAGGTAAATAAAGCAAGAAGCCGGATTCGGGAAGATGCTGAAATTAAAATCATTAGCATTTGAACCGGCAATACCTGAAGTATGTACATGACCTACTGTATCAGGTAGTTTCATGGTATACACGCCATGCCCGAAAGTAAATGCCAGCAGGTTTCGGTTTGAAGGCGAAATAACCAGGTCAAATACCATTACCGCATCCGGGAAACCGGTAGGAAGCGATGCCCAGGTTGCCCCTGTGTCTTTAGATACAAAAACGGTAAAGTCGCAGCCTGCATAGATCGTATTCGGAAATTTGGGATCAATGCAAAGGCAATGGAAGGGCAGATTGGGAAGGCTGGTACTCAGATCCGTCCAGTGCGCACCGGCATCTTTGGAACGAAAGATATGCCCGGTTCCAAAACCGGCAAAAACGATGTAAATGATCTTACTGTTGTGCGGATCAACGATGATACGACGCGGATATCTGTTTGGGAGCCCTTTGGAAATATCTGTAAAATTTTGCCCTCCATCCACACTTCTGAAAACATGGATGTTTTTTGTAAAATAAGCTCCCGTGGCACAATACAAAGAATCCGTTGAGGTAAATGATGTTGCAATGGTAAGAATCTGGTTGCCACTATCTATCAAGCCGGGGCCAACTGCCTGATAAGTACTAAAGCCATCGGTAGATTTCAACATGGAATCTGCTCCCGCATAAATGGTGTACTGATCTGAAGGACATAATACAAATGGCGCCAGGAAGGCAGCAGAATTTACGCCCACCGGGTTCGATGGCAAGCTGATACAACTGGTATAAAACGTTGTCCCCCTATCTGTTGAATTATAAACATTAAGATACTGATAAGAACCAAATTGATTGTTGTCATTATCCTGGTCTATGGCGTTATATGATCCGTCGCCACCAATAACCGGAAACCAGTTATTTTCTGTGTCCATATATTGCTGGGTATAGTTATCTTGAATGCCGCCTAGCATAACGGTAGAGTCTGTTTTTGAGACAGAACCGATATAAAACTGTGTGCTTACATATCCACTATTGCAATTGTAAAAACTATATCCGAAATCATTAGACCTGTTGAGTCCACCATCCCCAATGACATATATTTTATTCGGGTCTTTCGGGTTGGAAATGATATCATGAAAATCGGCATGAACCTGGTCGTTTTCGATAAAAGTCTGCCCTGCACTCAATGAACGATAAAGATATACCCCGCCTGCCTCTATTTTTGTAGAATCCTGTGCGTTGATGAGCAACGCCTTGGCGTACCAACCCTGGTATGAGGCAATTTCAGGGGTGTAAGGGATTTTGCTCCAGGATTGGCCCCGATCACCGGAAAGATAAAGGCCGATAGTACTGTATACATCACAAATCTCAGCCAATACCACTTTCGGATTTTTGGCATAAATGGAAATGGTTATGCGGCCGCCTCTTGTTGTGTTAGAAGGCAATCCATTCGTCAATATCGCCCAGTTATTTCCGCTGTTGGTGGTCTGGTAAAGCCCTTTATTGGCTGAATTCAGATTACCCACCCCTGCATAGACAATATTGGTATCCATAGGGTCCATCGCAATGTCCATCACCATTTTCTGGGGCAGGACATTGATCCAGGTATGGCCGCTGTCCAGGCTTCTATATACGCCTTCGGTGGTGGCAGCATATACGGTGGTTGTCTTTTTCGGGTTGATAATGATTTTCCATACGCCCCTGTTCTGCTGGTATAGCCAGTTCAGGGCAGGATGCCAGGTTGCCCCGCCATCCGTGGTTTTGAGAATGCCGATGCCATAGCTGCCGCGTGTGGTGCGATCTATAAGGCCAATGGTATAAGAGCCATAGTTATATGTCTCACCTGTGCCGATATACATGACTTTGGTATTGGTTGGGTCAATGGCGATACCACCGACACCCATCACAGGGTATCCGGTAGGGATATATTGCCATGCAGCATTGCCGGTGCCTCCCGTTTTCGACCGCCATAAACCGCCACTGGCAGAGCCAAGCCAAACAATAGATGTATCGACAGGGTCTATGGCGATGCTTACGGTTCGCCCGCCGGTATTCACCGGACCGAGGCTTTTCCATGCATTGGGAGCTGTTTTATAGGTTCCGTTGGGGAAATGAGTCGTGTAAAAATTCCAGGCATTCATATACGCATCCGCCGGAATATCCACATTCGGGAAAGCATTCCATTTTGAGATCATCTGGAGCGCATCCATCGCTTCTGTTTTGCTCTCAGAATTTTCTATTCCTCCGCCTGATTTATTTCCGGAATATTTTTGTTTTGAAGGAATAAATGAAAACGACACCAGCAAAAACACGAATAAAAGACTTTTTAATACACGCATAATGGCAATATTAGAAATGAAATCGAAAATTACAAATAAAAACAATAGTGTGATAATGTGATAATGTGATGATATCCGTTGGCTGAGCTTGTCGAAGCCTGGTCCCATACGTTCCGAATTGCATTAATAGCGCTACATACTTGTGCGTCAGCAATTCCGCTCCTTCAATTTAAAGCACAGTGGTTCGGTGCATACCCATCAATGATCCTACAAATCCGTCATTCCGGGCGGAGTTTTTGAGGGACGAAAAAACGGAGACCAGCAATATGCAGTCTCATGAAGTGCAACGGAATAACCCCGCGACGAAATACCGAAAGAAATTAGAATCGTTTTTATAAAAGCAGAGACCGCTATTTAGTTTCCCAGTCTTTTTGCAGACTATGAAGCATTTCAGTAGTAAAAAAATCATTAAATCCTTTTTTCGCAAGCCCTTTTATGAGTTGCTTATCACCACTCCATATTTTGCAGCGAAAATGCTTTGCATAAGCAACATAATGAATATCTTTTGGATCAACTCCAGCAACCAGCTTTTCTGCCAAAAGCCAGGCAGATTCTTTGATCTGTTCTTCAGAAATAAAAGTGATGTCTTTACAAACCTGGAATTCAGCTTCTCTGACCTTTTCATAAGTCATACCTTAAATTTTACTTAAACGCTCGTAATGGCCGTAAATTTCAGCTCTCAAAAAATCAGAGGCAATAAATTCAAAATGTTTACCGGAATTGATGAGAATATCTCCGATTTTACCGTTGGAATTGACAATGGCGCTAAAAACAATGTTGGCGTCAGCAATTATTTTCACCTCGCAAATCTCTTATGATTTTTGGTATACCACGACGCGTTCACTTCATCAGCAAGTTTGTCAACATCAGATTGTTTCGCTTTGCTTCCGGCGGTTGCCTCAAGATATTTTACATAATCAATAAGGCGTTGCAGCCTGAAACTGTCAACTGCTGAAGAAACCGTAATGGTAATCTGGTTGCGTTTGGTCCACTCTATTTCCATAACATCCTTATTGTATAAATCAAACGCAAATATAGAAATTTATGTTCGTTTTTACTCAATCCTACAAAGCCGTCTTTGCGGGCGAAGTTTTGAGACACAAAAAAAACGAAGACCCTCAATACCATGACGAAATATAGAACTGACTTAGAAGCTTTTAAACTCTCCCATTTGGCTTTATAGCAAGTCAATAGACTTTTACCTATTTCTTGCACACAAGTGACGTTGGGCTTAACACTCGCGCGAACTGGGGAACGAGGGAATCTGAAGATATTAAATTGACTCTGAAACTCTAATTTCTGTTATTAAATCAAACTCTTGACCATCACTCCAAGCCGCTATTTTGCAATATTCATATGCCTTTAAATCATATGATTTAAAAACACTATTTTCTAAAATATTTATGTCGATGCGTCCAATGCCTTCATCATTTTCAAGGATCAATTTTACATCCTCGCCAATATACTTTTCAGTGACAGGCAAATGTTTAGGTTCACCAACGTTATATGCTTGTATCCACATTAGATTTTCGTCGCTCCAATTACCAAATTTATCCCTATTCCCGACACATATATGAATATAACCAAAATACTCATCAGCATGCCTGTCTTGTGTCAGATCTGGCCACAAATCAATTTTCGGTGAGAACACAAAGCCAAAACGCCAGAACTTAGTTTTTTGTGGTGAAATAGTTATGTCAATACTTTTTGATTTGTACAAATCATATACATCCTCCAACAAATCGTCATTGTTGAGCATGTTTAGATCCATTGTATGCTGATTTGTGAATTTTTTATAATTTGTCACAATTCTTGAGTTGGACCTTTCATCAATATATTGTCGCTCAGGTAATATTATTTTAGTGAATTCATCATCAATAAAATGAAGATTCAATGTAGAAACAGGTATGAATAATATTTTGTCTAAGTAATTTGGAAATATTTCACCTAAGTTTTGCCTAAAAATATATCTTGCCTTTTCGTAACCACTCAAATTCTCATCAGTAAAGATGACCATTACTAAACAATTAGTCTTGTTATTGTTTGAATTATATTTGCTTAGATACTCATGAGCTTGATATATATTATCCTTAATGTTTTGGGTTAATCTTTTTTTACGATATTTAGTTTGGAAAAGGATATCAGGATAATCTTCTCTTCTATTTATGGCAGCAAAATCAAACCCAATATTTCTAAGGTTTTCTGTTAAAATATTTTGATTGAAATAGTGTTCTGTGAAAAATTTTGAAGCTTTATATTTCAAATAAAACTTTAAAAGTTTTAGAACATAGGAATCGAAATTCACTCTATATTCTTCGAATAATTTAGTAGCATTTGACCTAATTTCCAGATCATCTAATATCTTATCACCATTATCTAATATTTCCAATAGGTGCGTATTACTTTCAAGTGGAACTGTATTAACACCTAAATCAGAAAGTTTTCTGATTAGTTGACTTAGGGGGATATTTCTCGAATTATTGGAATCGTCTAATTTCAAATTAAAATAGATATTGATTACCAATTCTTTAAAGTAGAAATATCCATTTATGTTGTTAGTTTCTTTTTGTGGATTGTCTTCCGTGTCAATTTTACCTATTCGTTGAACAAACTTATAATATCCGGTTATATTAGTTGAAACTGCTACCTCTTCAATCAATTTTGTATCAATAAGATATTGAAGTAATATCTCTTTTAAATAGTTCAAAAAAGGCTGTAACTCCACTTTCGCTAACTGTTCAATATTATTGCCATTTTCTTCTTTGTATTTTAGATCACTTAGACTAAATATTTCTTGCCCTTCTTTAATTTTATGCAAAGTCAATAATATCTGCATATTGAAGTAATCACAAATTGGGGCTGGAAAGCCTTTCGGCATAATTTCTAGCTCGTTAAGTTTTTCGACAAGGGCTATTAAATTAGAATATATTAACAAGTCATCAAGTATATTGTCTATTTCTATGAAGGCTTTATCTTCATCCCATATTATTTTTTGTCTTATGAGGATAACAAAGCGTCGCGGAATTCTTTTTGATTCAAAGATTAAGCAGTCAATGAATGATCTTCTTAGGTTTATTTCATTTTCAGATAGTTCATTGTCAGATTTAACTATTAGTTTTTCAAATAACTGTCTTAGCTCAAACGATGAAAACAGTGAAACGTGATGTAGTTTAGAAAACAGGCTTGACAGTGCCGCATCATCTTTAGTTTTTGAAGAGTAGTAATTATATGATAAATTTTGTCCTGCTACAACGATAAAACTTGCTAGCCCGGATAGCATAATTGGCTTCAACTCGTTGATTAACGTAGAAATTAAGGAGTCATCATGTATTTTATCTAATTCATCCAGTATAAATACGGGTTTTATTTTTTCTTTAAAATTTTTTAAGACCTCAATAAGATAATGTTCAGCTAATTCATCGTCATAAAGCATTTTCTTTGAAATTTCATCGCTAGTTGATTCCTCATAAATATTTTTATATTCGTATGTAAATAATGCGAGTAAAGGAATTGCTGCCAAAATCCAGGAATACCAATTGGTAAAACTAAAGGCGACGAGTAGAGAATTGGAACAAAAAAGAGAAGCTAGTAGTAGAAGTATATCTTTAAAGTTAGACTTAAATGATAGAGTTGAAATAAATTTCGATACCGTCTTTTCATTAGAATTTTTAGAGACATCGTAAAAAGTCCTTTCATATAGTTCTTTAAAATTTTTTAATATATCATTGAGTTTAGCGTCATCCTCTAAACTTTTGAATACAATCTTATTAGCATGAAGTTGCAGATAGAAATTTCTAATTAATTTTCGTAAAAGAATTGATCTTACCTCATGTTTTGCAAAATTTAGATATATAAAGGGGACATTTCCTTTCTTTTTCGCTATTTCAGATTCTAATTTCTTTATGTATGATGATTTGCCAGCTCCTCTGTAGCCAGATATTAAATAAGAAGTTGGCGAGCCATGAAGAATATCTTGTACTAAATCTTCAGTATCTAAAGTTGTGAACTCAAATAACGCATCGTTTGTGCCGTCAAATGGAGAATCGCACAGTTTTGAGTAGTTTATTTGGATTTTTAAACTCATTATTTATTTTAGCCCTTTTAAGGTATGGAAGACAAATGTAATAATAAATAGCAAGACTCCCCCTGAACCCACCCTCCCATTCACGAGTATAAACATCACATATTCGTCGTTTTCAAAACTCCTTAAAAACCGAAGTCTATGTCTGAAAATCCATCAACTTTCATTCCCCCAATCTATACCTCAACCCAAGCAGCAAATCAGCAGCAGCATTCCTACCATTAAGGGGAATTTGCTGAATATCTATACGTTGTGAGGAAGCCATAATTGTACCTGGCTTCCATGCTAATGCTGAATTTATCGAGGATCTTCCTTTCAAGGCCAATACCTATCGCGACTTCTTCGGAATTTGCACAACTTGTCCCTTCCAGGTCCAAATGATCAATCTTTTTTTCGCGCGGCAAGCATAAATCCCCAGCCGGAAAATATAAGGCAGGTTACGGCGGGTACTAAAAAGAGGACGTTCCAGAAAGGCGTTTCAAAATACGAATAGATGATGGCGATAAAGGGCATAAGCGCCACAACTGCCGACGCCCTTAATATTGCAGGGCTTGCCGTAGTGCGCGATAAAACAAAGAGCAATAAAGAAATCGAAAGAATATCCAGCCCTTCATGCAACCAGATATTATTCGCGAATGCCGACCCGGAAGAAACGCCCTGGGACGTTTGAAACATTTCCATTAATTTGGGGTAAAATAAGGTGATCATGCCGAAACATAGATAAAAAAGGGACTGGGCCATAAGATAGACTTTGGCGCCACTGGATTTTTTTGCATTCATTTTTATGGTGTTTTTTTTGACAAATCTAAATTATTAGATTTATAAAAACAAGGGGTGAGGCATAAGGGGCAAGGCGTAAGTGGCTGGCGTTATTGCCTTTTCAATTATAATGAATGAGGGACGGTTCTCGCATTAATCCAAACTCACTGGAAATGATATATAACGAATATAAAAAATCAAGAAACATCAACTTTCATTCCCCAAGTCTATACCTCAGTCCAAGCAGCAAATCGGCAGAACCATTTCTGCCATAAGGGGAATTAGCGGAGTACTTAAACGTGGTGAGGAAGCCATAATTGTATCGGGCTTCCAGGCTGATAATAAATTTATCGAGTATCTTCCTTTCCAGGCCCATACCGGCGCTTGCCCCGAAATCAAATCGGTTGTAATGATCTGTATAATTGAAGATTAAAGGATGATCATTATTGCTCGGGTAAGATATAAATGTGTTATTCAAAAGAAACCCGAAATACGGTCCACCGTTTACAAAGAATTTTAACTTGTTTCCAAATGATATTTTTGCAAAAGCAGGCAAAATGAGGTAGCTGAATATATTCGGGTCATTTGTGGTCTTTATAAAATTCCCGTAATTATCTGTAAAATCAATCACATCAGCATAACCCTTTTGCTCAAAAATAAGCCCGCTTTTTACCGAAAAATGCCTGGTGAGATCGTACTGTCCTGTAATGCCGGCAGAAAATTTATAAAGATTGGCTTCGGAGGGTTCGTAATTTGGAGCCGGCAGGGTATAATTGGTCATATTCGGCCCGCCTTCTATGCCTATTTCTAACTTGTCGGTTTGTGCATGAACAATACCAGCCGCAAAAACGAAAATGAATATGATCAGGGATTTTTTCATTTTTTTTTAAAGCAAGTTAGGGAATATTTATAAAATACAAAAAAATCTGAATCACGGATGGGTACGGATAAAGCGGATAACACGGAAAGAGGACAGAAGCGGAAATGAATATGCGAGATAAAAAAGTAAAACATTTTCAAAAATATTTTTGCTTATAATGCATTGAAATAATCCAGATTAAAAATTTATTTTCAAAAACACCCACCCACTTTGGGGGTTCGCTATATATGTACTATTGAAAGGCGTAAGGCATAAGGCGTAAGGCGTAAGGCATAAGGCATAAGGCGTAAGGCGTAAGGAAAGAAATGATCAATGATCAATAACCAAAATTAAATATGAAAAAGATAAACATGCGTTTTTTGCTATTCTGGATTGATATTTCCCTGATAATGCCTGTTATTTGTCAACGAGTTACGTGTAATAAATTCAAAATCAATATGTTGAAAAATGAAAAAAATGAAATTTCCTGTTATATCAGGCCAGATTGCTCAGAATGAGGTTTTCGAAAATTTATCAGGCCAGAATGGTTAAAAAAGGCGTTTTTGAGTCTGGAAAAACAGCAGAGTAGCAATTTACAAGCATTGATGTGTATTCACCGAACCACCCTCCCGAAGAAATCTCCGAAGAAGTCGGGACAGGCGGGACAGGCGGGACAAGCTACCCTTCGGCCACCCCTCCTTGCTAAAGGAGGGGAATTCGCAACTATCAACATTGGCCTTCATTTCCAAATTTTCAAATTCCCAAATTGTCCAATTACCCATCTCTGCCAATTTGTCATAAATTATGATACAATTTGTACCTTTGCTCTTCGTCTGAATAATAGTATTTGTATTGATGTTTGAAGAAACCGAAAAACTGATCATTGAAGAACGTCAGGGAGAGGTTCTCGTCAGAGAATCTGAAACCGAAGGCGGCAAAAAGATATTCCTGGAAAGCTATGGCTGCGCCATGAACTTTTCCGACAGCGAAGTTGTGGCCTCCATTATGGGGGAAAACGGGTTTTCATTGACTAAAAACCTCGAAGAAGCCGATGCTGTTTTCATTAATACCTGCGCCATTCGTGATAATGCGGAACTGACGGTACGCAGGCGGCTTCAACAGTTCAATACCCTGAAAAGAAACAAACCGGAAATGCTGATAGGTGTGCTGGGTTGCATGGCGGAACGGTTGAAACATAAATTACTGGAAGAAGAACATATTGTAGATATCGTTGCGGGGCCGGATTCATACAGGGATCTGCCAAGGCTGGTTGAAAGCGCCGAGAGCGGCCAGAAAGCCGTAAACGTATTCCTCTCCCGTGAAGAAACTTATGCCGATATCAGTCCGGTACGGCTTGATGAAAATGGGGTATCCGCATTCATAACCATTATGCGGGGCTGCGACAATATGTGTTCATTTTGCGTGGTACCCTATACCCGCGGTCGCGAAAGAAGCCGTGACCCGCAATCAATTGTAGCAGAAGCAACTGATCTACTGAATAAAGGATATAAAGAAGTTACCCTTCTAGGCCAGAATGTCGATTCCTATAAATGGACAGGACCGGAAGCCTCAGCCCTAACCCCCCGAGCAATCGGGGCAGGCTCTCTCCCGGGGGAAAGGGGAATAGAACCAGAGTTGCATCCGCTTTTCCCCCTCTCCGGCGGAGAGGGGTCCGGGGTGAGGCTGGTTAATTTTGCCAACCTGCTGGAATTGGTAGCCAATGTGAGCCCGGAACTCAGGGTACGGTTTTCTACTTCGCATCCCAAAGATATTACCGAAGAAGTGGTGCTTACCATGGCGAAATATGAAAATATCTGCAATTACATCCATCTTCCGGTACAATCGGGCAGCTCAAGAATATTGAAGCTGATGAATCGTACATATGACCGTGATTGGTACCTGAACCGGGTAAAAATGATCCGGGATATTATTCCGGATATCGGGTTATCTACAGATGTTATTACTGGATTCTGTTCTGAAACCGAAGAAGAACATAAAGACACTTTGAGTGTTATGGATGAGGTTGAATTCAACTATGCCTATATGTTTATGTATTCAGAAAGGCCTGGTACGCCAGCTGAGAAAAAACTTGATGATGATGTACCTAATGAAACAAAAAGTCGTCGCTTAACAGAAGTTATAGATCGGCAGAAAATTCATTCTCATAAACAAAACCTGGCCTTTATTGGTAAAACCTGTTTGGTACTTGTTGAAGGAGATTCAAAAAAATCAGACGAAATGCTCAAGGGGCGAAACGATCAGAACTGTGTTGTTGTTTTCCCGAAAGAAAATTTTAAAAAAGGAGATTACGTAAAAGTCAAAATTGAAAGCTGTACGAGTGCGACACTCATTGGGAGAGCTATTTGAGAATGAGACAATTTGAAAATTTGAAAATGAGTTTACACCTTACAACTTACCACTTACCACTTATCACTGAAAATAATGATACCCATAGATAAATTACAGGAAATAAAAAACAGGTTTGAGATCATCGGGAATTCACCACTGCTCAACCGTGCGCTGGAAGTTGCGGTTAAAGTAGCTCCCACCGATATGACAGTCCTTATTCTCGGCGAAAGCGGTGTAGGTAAGGAAAATATATCCAAAATCATTCACCACCTGAGTCGAAGAAAACACAATGGTTTTATAGCTATCAACTGTGGGGCTATACCCGGCGGGACGATAGATTCTGAACTTTTCGGGCATGAAAAAGGATCCTTTACTTCGGCTAACGATATGCGGAAGGGCTATTTCGAAACTGTAGATAATGGTACAATATTTTTAGATGAAATCGGGGAATTGCCGTTGGAAACCCAATCGAGATTACTCCGTGTATTGGAATCAGGAGAATTTTTAAAAGTAGGATCTTCTAAAGTACAGAAAACAGATGTTCGTGTAATAGCTGCCACCAATAAGGATTTGCTGGAACTGACCCAAAAAGGAAAATTCAGGGAGGATCTCTATTACAGACTCAGTACTGTAACCATAAAAATTCCGGCATTACGCGAGCGAGAAATGGATATTCCCATGCTTTTCAGCAAGTTTGCCAGCGATATAGGCGATAAATACCGCATCCCTCCTATTGAACTTACCCAGGATGCGATTGAAATCATAAAGCATTTTTCATGGCCAGGAAATATCAGGCAGCTCAAGAATTTTGTAGAACAGATTTCGGTTTTGGAAACAGACAGGGTTTTAAACAGCACCATTATCGAAAAATATGTTCCGCAAACGCCTTCGGTTTCAACCAGCCTTGCGATGAATATGGATAGTGGCAATTTTGGTGGCTACCAGGAGCGTGAAATCATGTATAAATTTCTTTTTGATATCAAAAGAGATGTGGGTGACCTCAGAAACAGCATTTATGAACTGGTAAAAAATATCAATCCAAATGCAGCACCTGTGGCGGAAACCCCGATAAGTCCTGGAACAAGATTGTTAGCCCCTGTCAATGGGGAAAAGAACAAAACCCAGATTTATGCTCCCAACGCAAAATACGATATCCCTCATGAGATCATAGAGGAAAAAGAATTTGAGGACCAGAAGGCCACAGCACCTCTTTCACTTCAGGACCAGGAAAAAGAGATGATCCAGAGGTCACTGGAGCGCCACCAGGGCAAACGAAAAATAGCAGCCCAGGAACTTGGAATTTCAGAGAGAACACTTTACAGGAAAATTAAAGAATACAACCTGGAGGAAGCCTGATGCAAAAAAAGATTTTTTTTCTCCTGATACTTTCATTGCCCATGATCTTTTCAGGTTGTGGTAGTGTACAATATTCTTTGACTGGAGGCGGACCGCTTGATGCAAAGACAGTTACCATTAATTATTTCCCAAATAAAGCGGCCCTTGGCAACCCGGATTTAAGCCAGGTATTCACAGAAGCACTTAAAGACAAATTCCTCAAAGAATCTAAACTGGAACTGGTTGATCAAAATGGAGATTGGACATTTACCGGGTATATAAGCAGCTATACTACAGCCCCTGTCGCCATTTCAAGTGATAATAAAGCGCAATCAACAAGACTTACAATTGTGATCAATGTAAAATTTGAAGATAAAATAAACCCGAAGAAAAATTTCAATCAGCCTTTTACCAATTATGCTGACTACGACAACAGTAAAAACCTTTCTGATGTAGCCGGCACTCTGATTGCCGATATCAGTACCAAAATTGTCCAGGATATTTTCAGCAAAACCGCACTCGACTGGTAATGAACAAGCAAAGGATCACTGAAATAATTGCCACCCCGGGGAACCTGAACTACAATTCAGATTATCCGTTGGTAAAGGAACTTATTGAGAGCTTTCCTTATTTTTCAACACCCTACGTGATGCTATCCAAAATGCTGCATGATGAAAACAGCATTTATTTCGACAAAAACCTAAAAATAAGTGCCGCATACATAGGCAATCGGGAGATTCTGTATGATTATATTCATAAAAAACCTGAAGAAGCCATAGAATTACAGGGTATTGTAGAAAAAGAACCGCTTGAAGTAAGCGAAATCGTTCAAGAAACGACGATTGTAACGAAGCCAATCCAAAGCATTGATATTGTGGAAGAAGTGCAGCCTCAGGAGATGGAATCAGTCCCTGCAGCAGTACAGATACATGAAGAAAAAGAATCAAAGCCTATTTCCAACCATATCAATCATTTCCACGACTTTGGAAACGAAATACTTCAATATCCCATAACAGACTATTTCAGCCAGCTTTATAAAAAAGAGCCAAGAACTATCTCGGAAAAGAAAGAAATTTTAGCTGAAGAAAGTCCTGACCCGCTGTCTGGCAAAAAAAGTTTTTCGGATTGGCTGAATACAATTGAGCGACGAAATAAAGTTATTTCAAAAGAAAAGACAACCCCAAAAGCGGAACTGGCCCCAGCAGATCATAGCAATGTTAACGAACTGATTAACAAATTTATACATGCTGAACCCAAGATAAAACCACAGCAGTCTCGCATGTATAAACCCGAAGATATGGCCAAACTAAGTGTTCAGGAAGACCATAACATTGCAACAGAAACCCTTGCAAATATTTATCTCAAACAAGGGTTAAAATCAAGGGCGTTAGAAATATTTCAACAATTAATTTTGAAATACCCGGAAAAAAGTGATTACTTTGCAGGGAAAATCAAGGAAATACAAACAGAAGGAAGTTTTTAATGCTGACATTACTATTAATTCTTATTATCATCGCATGTTGCCTATTGGTGGTGATCATTTTGGCCCAAAACCCAAAAGGCGGTGGATTGTCTAATATTGGCGCAGGTGCCAGCCAATATCTTGGTGCAAGGCAAACAGCAGATTTCCTTGAAAAATCAACCTGGTACTTTGGTATAGGTATTCTTTTTGTGGTTGTCATTACTTATTTCCTTACTACTTCTCCATCAGGACCAGACAAAAGCTTCAAGTCAAGAACTGAGGGTACAGAAGCTCCTGCTTATGCTCCTACAGCAAAACCTAAGGCCAAACCAGCTGCTCCGGCAAAAAACAATGCTGCTCCGGCAGATCAACAACAAGCACCTGCAGAAGGCCAGCCACAGCATGTACCTGCAGGTCCTCCGGTAGTTCCAAAATAATATTTATGCTTATTTTGAGGGTTCAGTAGATATTACCTTTGTGTAATTCCCTGATCTTTTGCATAAAATCCGATTCTTCAGCATCGCTGTAAGCTCCGAAGGCATCAATGATCAGTCCCTTTTTCCCGCTATCAGTTTCTATGGCATATAGTACACTCATATCGGCAGGATCAGAATCTCCCTCAAATCTGAAAAATTCATTTACTTTAATCTGATCAGGCAAAAAAGAATCATTTCCGTCTATGGTTTTCAACATGTTGCCAGCGATTTTGAATTCCGTATCGTATCCTTGTTTTTTAAGAATATTCATTCGTTCAGCTAAAGTATCCATCTGTCTCAATATAATTGTTTTATAGGTTAACGCATTTAACAGGTTAATGTTTTGGACTCTTTTATCTTATTTCATTAACGGAGAAAAAATGTAGAAACTTTTCAGCCCTGGATTTGTTATGACATTATTGAATCATTCAAAAAGGCTCTAAATCTTTTTTATCTTATAAAATTAAACAAAAGACATGAAAAACACGGATCAATCTTCAGAAACCACTAATGGAAAATCAGGATCTGCAACAGCGAAAACATTGGTTGCTATAGCTGCAGGGGCTGCCGCAGGGGCTGT